>NZ_LT960614.1:4187500-4475000 GCF_900231165.1 Hartmannibacter diazotrophicus | reverse complement strand
CCCCGCTGTCTCCAGCACAGGCTCAGTGAAATTGAATTCCCCGTGAAGATGCGGGGTTCCTGCGGTCAGACGGAAAGACCCCGTGCACCTTTACTACAACTTCACACTGGCATTCGTGTCGGCATGTGTAGGATAGGTGGTGGGCTTTGAAGCGTAGGCGCCAGCTTGCGTGGAGCCATCCTTGAAATACCACCCTTATCGTCATGACTGTCTAACCGCGGCCCTTGAAGCAGGGTCCGGGACAGTGTGTGGTGGGTAGTTTGACTGGGGCGGTCGCCTCCCAAAGAGTAACGGAGGCGCGCGAAGGTGGGCTCAGAGCGGTCGGAAATCGCTCGACGAGTGCAATGGCATAAGCCTGCCTGACTGCGAGACTGACACGTCGAGCAGAGTCGAAAGACGGCCATAGTGATCCGGTGGTCCCTCGTGGAAGGGCCATCGCTCAACGGATAAAAGGTACGCCGGGGATAACAGGCTGATGATGCCCAAGAGTCCATATCGACGGCATCGTTTGGCACCTCGATGTCGACTCATCACATCCTGGGGCTGGAGAAGGTCCCAAGGGTTCGGCTGTTCGCCGATTAAAGTGGTACGTGAGTTGGGTTCAGAACGTCGTGAGACAGTTCGGTCCCTATCTGCCGTGGGTGTAGGAGTATTGAGAGGATCTGTCCCTAGTACGAGAGGACCGGGATGGACGTACCTCTGGTGGACCTGTTGTGGCGCCAGCCGCATTGCAGGGTAGCTATGTACGGAATAGATAACCGCTGAAGGCATCTAAGCGGGAAACTAACCTCAAAACCAGTGCTCCCTATCAGAGCCGTGGTAGACCACCACGTCGATAGGCCGGGTGTGGAAGCAGGGTAACCTGTGAAGCTTACCGGTACTAATAGCTCGATCGGCTTCATCGCTCTCATTATCAATGCTTATCTCGCATCAACCCTCTCACGGCGCGCAGCGCCTGCGAGGGCGCGATCGACAAGCGATCGCCTCGCTCTTCGCTCGGGCGGTTCATTCCGCTCACGGGCCGAAGGCCCTCCGCGAGGGCGTCGCATCAGCGACGGTCGCTCTTCGCTCCAGTCCAGCATCGCTGGACGGAACAGGACGACAAGCAACGCGACGGTGCCACAAACACCGCATCAACATCAGACCAATCCCTGAGCTTCGCCGGCCTGGTGGCCATAGCGGGGCGCCTACACCCGATCCCATCCCGAACTCGGCCGTGAAACGCCCCTGCGCCAATGGTACTTCGTCTCAAGACGCGGGAGAGTAGGTCACCGCCAGGCCTGCAAAACTCAGGACAATCCATTCTCGCTCATCTCTTCACACCTCAAGCAAACATCCCCATCAAAAGCCCCGCTCTGGACACCCAGCGCGGGGCTTTTTGCGTTCCAACCCAGGCCTTGCCACCATCCGCAACGCAGGGCCCACATCGGTACCGCCCAGCCAGGACAAACCGGCAACGCCCGGCCCACGCCATGAGTGCCGGCAGGTCGGGGAAGGGGGCAGTCGGGGGAGGGCGCATAAGCCACCAACGTGTAAGGCCCGTCGAGCGCTTCACCCGTGATTGGGTCCTGTCCCGCTAGGATGTCGTTTCATGGCCATGGCTTCCAGACCACGGAAACGAGTGGCACTCGGACCAGCGATGAGGGACGCTCGTTCGAAATGGCGCCCATAATGCCAATCCATTGACGATGACGACGTTGTCATGTACATTGGAACTTCCTAAAATAGGGAATTGGTTGTTGCTTTTTTGCCTGGCAGAACGGCAATATTTTGTAATTCGTGTTGATCAAACACAGAGCCGGGGGAAACCGGCCGGGTTCGTCCTGTAAGGCTGCGATTTTTGCAGGCTGCACGTCGGTTCCGAGGCCTCTTCCGTGTTCGCATTCATAGGCTCAGGACTGCATTGAACGCACTGACATTTGGGGATCTTTCCGCTCGCGCCATGAGGCTGGCGATTTTGTGCCGCAGTTGCGGGCGGTTGCGCTACGTGCGCAGCACTTATCCTGAGACCGCTGTTGTGAGTGACCTTGCCAAGACGATGCAATGCGTGCGTTGCCGTTCGGAGGACGTGGAACTCATCGGCATGGAGCGGGATCGCAAGTCCGGGTTCTGGCCGGCAGAGGCGGGCTGACGTCTCGTCCGATCCGCTGCGTCGAAGCGGACAAGCCTTTTTTCTTCGGCACCGACATCAAAAAAGCCCCGGCCAAAACCGGGGCTTTTTGCATTTTGTAGCTTCGATCTGAACGACGCCCAGAAATGAGCGTCGAAGACCCCCGGACGGTGACGGCCGGACCGAGGGCCGCAAGGCTGCCCGATCCGGCCCTCCAGACGACAGGGCGTCTGTGACCGCCCTCGGTTACTTGCCGGCCGCCTGCATGGCGTAGCCGTAGGAGTCGAGGGTGTATTCGGCCACGCGGAACCACTGGAAGCTTTCCTCGCGGTACTGCTTCCACGGCTCGTAGATCTTCTTCCAGTTCTCGTTGGTGCTCGAAAGCTCGGCGTAGAGCTCCTGGGTGGCCGCATAGGCGGCGTCAAGCACGTCGCGCGGGAAGGGACGAAGCTGGACGCCCTTGCCGACGAGGCTGCGGATGGCAAGCCGGTTCTTGGCGTCGTACTTGGCCATGGTCACGTCGTTGGAGTGCGAACAGGCGACGCGGAGAGCCGTCTTGTAGGCTTCCGGCAGCTCGTCATACTTCTTGTTGTTGACCATGAAGTGCAGCGTCGGACCGGCTTCCCAGAAACCGGGGTAGTAGTAGAACTTGGCGACCTGGTAGAAGCCGAGCTTCTCGTCGTCATAGGGACCGACCCATTCGGCGGAATCGATCGTGCCCTTTTCGAGCGAGGGATAGATGTCGCCGCCGGCGATCTGCTGCGGCACGACGCCGATCTTTTCCATGACCTTGCCGGCGAGACCGGCAATGCGCATCTTCTTGCCCTTGATGTCCGCCAGCGAGTTGATCTCGCTGCGCCACCAGCCGCCCATCTGGACGCCGGTGTTGCCGCAGGCGAAGCCGCGGACGCCGTAGTTGGCATAGAATGCGTCCATCAGGTCCTGTCCGCCGGCCTCATAGAGCCAGGAGTTTTGCTGGCGGACGTTGAGACCGAAGGGGATGGCGGTGCCGATGGCGAAGGTCGGGTCCTTGCCGACGTAGTAATAGGAGCAGGTGTGGTTGCACTCCACGGTTTCGCTCTGCACCGCGTCCAGGGCCTGCAGGCCGGGCACGATCTCGCCGGCCGGGAACACCTGGATCGTGAACTTGCCGCCGGTCATGGCCTTGACGCTTTCGGCCATGACTTCGGCCGCGCCATAGATGGTGTCGAGTGATTTGGGGAAGCTGGACGTCAGGCGCCAGCGGATTTCCGGCATTTCCTGCGCAATTGCAGGGGCGGCCAGCGGGGCGGCAGTCACCGCGGCACCGCCGGTGACGAGACCGGCCTTCTTGATGAATGATCGACGATCCATAAAGTCCTCCCAAGGCGAATCATTTTTGGGCGATGCCGCTGCTGCTGCAATGTCCGCCATTCGGACGCTTGCATTGTGCTCCCCCATCCTTGCGGGGGTTCTTTCATGACAGCGAACCCATTGGGACTTAACCGCAATCCGATGCCATAAACAAGTCTTGTGGACGCCTCTAATCTGTGCAATTCGAGCACGAAGTCCGATGTGACCGTCAGACGTGCAGCGACTGTTTCGCCGGCGTCGACGCCGGTTGCCCGGGGCCGTCACGCAAGAGCCGAGACCGAATTCCATGACCGTTCATCATTCGCCCATCGTGCTTGTTTCCAGCGACGTCAAGCCGGTTGATGGCTACGAATGGCACGCCGCCGCGCGGACCTATCTTTCGGCGGTCATCGAGCGGGCGGACGCTATGCCCCTCGTGTTGCCGTCCTTCGGCGATGCGCTCGATCTCGATGCCATCCTGGAGCGCGTCGACGGGGTCATGTGCACGGGATCGCGGTCGAACGTCTATCCGCCGCTCTATGGCGGGGAGGCGAGCGAGCGCAGCGAACCCTACGATCACGACCGGGACGCGACGACACTGCCCCTGATCCGCCGCACGATCGAACTCGGCATCCCGCTCCTGTGCATCTGCCGGGGCATGCAGGAGCTCAACGTGGCGCTGGGCGGGACGCTCGGCGTGGAGATTCAGGACGAGGCGGGGAACATGGACCACCGTGCGCCGACGTCCGAGGACCAGTCGGTGCGCTTTTCGATCCGCCACGGCGTGCAGGTCGCGCCGGGAGGCTGTCTCGGCCGCATCGTGTCCTCGTCCCAGATCCTGGTCAATTCGCTGCACCGGCAGGCCGTCGCCCGGCTGTCCGACCGGCTTGAGGTCGAGGCGTCGGCGCCCGACGGCGTAATCGAGGCTGTCTCGGTCAAGGGAGCCAGGGGCTTCACCCTCGGCGTGCAGTGGCATCCGGAATATTGGGCCAAGAGCGACACGCCTTCGAGCCGCATCTTCGAGGCCTTCGGCGATGCGGCACGGGAGCGGGCGGCCGCGCGCAGCAAGTCCTGACGTCAGACGGTCGTCAGGGACGCTGCAAACATCATCGTTCCGAAGACGAGCACGCAGATGGCGGCTGCGCCTTCAAGGCCCTTGTGCAGCCAAGCGGCCAGCCTCGGCCGGTGTCCGCCGAGGCGCAACAGCCCGCCACGGGCGCCTGTTGCGATGAGGACCATCGCCGCGACCGTGATGCCGGTTCCGAGCGACATGGCAAGTGTCGCCAGCGCCCCGAGCAGGAAGGCCTTCTGGGACATGGCGAAGACCAGAACGATCAGGGCTCCTGTGCAGGGGCGAAGGCCAACCGCGAGGATGGCCGCGGCAGCCGACTTCAGCTCGAGACGTCCGGCGACCATTTCCGGCGCCGGCAAATGAGCCCCGCAGGTGCAGGCTCCGCCGGCCTCGCTGCCGCAATAGAACGTCCCGCCGGTTCTGTGTCCGCCAGACGATCCGCCGCCGGCCATGGCCATTTCCGACCGGGCGACCATCGCGAAGACGGGCGTGTCCGTTCGCTTGACGACCATCGCGGCCAAGGCCGGTCCGAGGACCTTCCGCCATGTCAGCCACAGGCCCATCAGCATGATGACGGCGAAGGAGCCGGCCTCGAACAGCTGCTCGGCACGGGTCATCCAGATGCTCGTCGCGCCGAGCAGCAGGATGGCGACGCAGACAATGCCGATGGCCGTGACGCCCTGGGCGAAGCCGGACAGCAGCGAAATGAGCGCGCCGTTACGGATCGTCTCGCGGTTGGCGAGCACATATCCCGAAATCACCGCCTTGCCGTGGCCGGGACCGATCGCGTGGAGAATGCCGTAAAGAAAGGACAGGCCGATCAGGACGAAGCCCTCCATCCGATCGGAGGAGGCATTCTTCAGCGCGCTCTTGAGGGCCAGATAGAATTCGCTTTGAAGGCGGGCGACATCAGTCAGCCATGCGCCCAGGAAGCCGGAGGTGACCGAGGGTTCGGCAAGGCCGACGCCGAAGGGATTGGCCGCGTGGGCGGGCAGGGTGGTCAGTGCCGCCGCGAAAGCTGCGACCGCCAGAGCCCGGGCGGCGGCGCCCGCCGGCGATCTTCCTGCCGTGCCAGCCTTCAGGGACACGACAGGCTCACTCCGTTCTTCAGGTTCGCCGTGATGGAGGCGAGGGCGCCCGGAACCTCGCGCTGATCGGCCGGAATGGCGGCTAGCGCCGTTGCCGCCATCGGATCGAGCTCACCGGGACGCATCACCTTCATCTCGCAGCCTTTCGGCGCGTCCTTCATGCTCACGGGATCCTTGTCGACGAAGGTGAAGGCGACGTAATAGGTCGGATCGTAGACCTCGATGTCGGCCGGCAGACTGCGGATTTCCACCGGGTCCTTGGTCGGCAGCGTGAAATAGAGCGTCAGCAGGCCATCGTCCGACTGCAGCCAGTATTCGGTCGGATGCTGGAAGGCGATGGATTTTTGGCCGGCGGTGAGAAACGTGAAGTAGTCGAACTCCCGCAGCGACTTGACGTTGAGGTCGGCGAGCGGTTTCAGTTCCTCGACGCTCAGCTTGCCATCGCCATTCGTATCGAGACCCTCGGAGGCAAAGGCCGAATAGGCATCGTCGAAGCGCCAGATGTTGCGGATGGCGGTCAGCTGTCCCTTGTCGTCGAAGACGATCTCCGCCTTGGCGTCGACGAAGACATGCGGGTGGGCCATCGCGCCCGGCGTCTGTGCGAGAAAAAGGGCCAGCGCCGCCAAGGCGGTCCGTCGGATCGAAAGACGGGAAGGAGCGCGAAAGGGGGCTCCGGTCTGCGGGAAGGCTCGGCGCATTGGCGGTCTTGTCCAGACTGACGGCATGATGGTGCTCTTCCGACCGGAATGTGGCGCTCTCATGGCCCCCCGTCGAATCGCATCCTACTATTGCGCCTGATCGTCCGGCAGGCAAATCGCGACCGTTTCGACCGGAAAACCGGCCCGTGCCCGCGCCTTCCCGATGATCGGGTTTTCTGGACCTGGAACCGGGTCAGCCGCAGTCGCTGTGGGCGTCGAACCACTTGACCAGGAAGTCCACGAAGGAGCGGATCTTGGCCGACAGGTGACGGCGGTGCGGGTAGACCACATAGACGCCGGGCTTGTTCATCATGAACTCCTCCAGCACGGCTTCCAGCCGGCCGGCGGCGAGATCGTCCTTGACCATCACATAGGGCACGAGGCCATAGCCGAGACCGGCGAGGACGGCCATGCGGATCGCTTCGGGCGAATTGACCTCGACACGGCCGGCGACCTGGATGGAGCTGCGCTCGCCATCGACGGCAAAGCGCCAGGAGAACCGGCTGCGCAGGTTGGAATCGATGACGCAGGGCTTCTCGGTCATATCGGAAGGGTGCAGCGGGCGTCCCGTCGCGGCGATCAGATCGGGCCGGGCGCAGAGCACGAAGCGGTAGTCGGTCAGCTTGCGGGCGATCAGGCTGGAGTCCTGTAGCTCCGTCACCCGGATCGCGCAGTCGAAGCCTTCGTCGACGAGATCGACGAAGCGATCGTCGAGCTTCAGGTCGATCTTGATTGCCGGATGGGCGACCATG
The DNA here is from genome assembly GCF_900231165.1 of Hartmannibacter diazotrophicus. Taxonomy (GTDB): domain Bacteria; phylum Pseudomonadota; class Alphaproteobacteria; order Rhizobiales; family Pleomorphomonadaceae; genus Hartmannibacter; species Hartmannibacter diazotrophicus. Next base: position 4,467,948 of record NZ_LT960614.1, on the reverse strand, counting down.
AAATCCATGATCGCGAGGCCGAGGATGGAGTCGCCGAAGGTACGCGGCGCGGTGACGCGGAGCAGGCCGGTCGGCTCGCCATGGCGGTCGCGCACCATGTCCTGGAGATCGTCGACACGTTGCAGGATTTCGCCGGCATCCCGGTAATAGGCCTGGCCAAGCTCGGTGAGGGAGAACCGACGGGTCGTGCGGTTCATCAGCCGCGTGCCGAGTTCGTCCTCCAGTTCCTTGACGTATTTGGAGATCAGCGCCTTGGAGCGGCCGAGCTTGCGTGCGGCAGCCGAAAAGCCGCCGGCGTCCACGACTTCCACGAAGGTCCGCATCCGCGTCAGCGTGTCCATATACTCAAACCCCTTCCTGCTTGCGCCGGAGGCAGGCGAAGGGCGCGGAACGCACTTTCAGGACCCGCCGCCGATAATGATGCGGGCGCGCCTGCAGGCATGTCCGCTTCGCATCAGGATCGCGTAAACACTCAACCTCTTCCGGCGCCACCATCGGCACGCGGATCGTGGACGCCCTCGATATCGCCTCCGGGACGCCACCTGACGGCACCGGCATGACCGAAGTTGTCCGAACCGGCAGCTGGGACCACCTCAATGAAATGGCCAGCACGGCTCAATTGTTCAACAACGCTGGTGTCAAAATGATGTTCCACCTTCAATGATGAAGAATCCGAACCCCATGTCTTGCCGAGGAGCCAGCGCGGAAGAGCCACGGCCTCGGCCATGTCGACCCCGAACTGCACCATGCGCGTGAAGAGCTGGGCCTGGAACTGGGGCTGGCCGTCGCCGCCCATGGAGCCATAGGAAAGGACGCGGCCGTCATCGAAGCGGGCAAGGGCCGGATTGAGGGTGTGGAAGGGCCGCCGGCCGGGCCGGAGCGCGTTGAGCGCGCCCGGCCGCAGCGAGAAGCTGGAGCCCCGGTTCTGCAGAAGGACGCCGGTTCCGGGCGAGACGGCACCGGAGCCGAATTCCCAGAAGACGGACTGGATGAAGGAAACGGCGACGCCGTTGCGATCGATGGCGCCCATCCAGATGGTGTCGCCGGGCTCGGACGGGTCGGGCCAGGGCGCGGCACGCTTCATGTCGATGGCCGCCACTTCGCGCCGGATCGAGGCCTCGCTCAGGAAGGGGGCGACATCGGGTGCCTCCAGCCTCGGGTCGGTGACGACCGCATTGCGGATCAGGAAGGCGCGCTTGGTCGCCTCGACGATCCCATGGACGTGGTCGAAGCCTTCGCCGCGTTCCACGCCAAGCCGGTCGAAGATCGCCAGGATCAGGAGGGCGGCGAGGCCCTGCGTCGGCGGCGGCGTGTTGAACAGCGTCGCGCCCTTGATCTTGACCGAGAGAGGGCGGCTGCGGCGGGCCTCAAAGCCCCGGATATCGACTTCGGTGACGGGGCTTCCCATCCGGTCGAGATCGCGGGCAAGCGTGGCACCGACATCGCCGCGATAGAAGTCGCCAAGGCCGGCGCGGCCCAGGTGGTCGAGCGTGTCGGCCAGTTTCGGCTGGGTGAGGCGCGCGTCCTCGTCCGGTGCCTTGCCGTCGACAAGAAAGACGTCGGCGAAACCCGGCTGGGGTTTCAGTTCGTCGAGCTTCTCCGCCGTCAGCGCCGCCTGCGACCGCGACACGGTGATGCCGTCCTTGGCCGCGGCAGCGGCTTGGGCCAGGAGGTCTCTCAGCGGCATCCCGCTGCCGAGAGGCTCGGCGAGTTCAAGGGCCAGTTTCCAGCCGCCAACGGTTCCCGGGACCGTGAGTGCGGCGAGCGGCCCGCGCGAGGGCACCTGATCGTGGCCGGCCTCGTTGTAGGCGGCGATCGTGGCCTTCGCCCCGGCGGGGCCGCAGCCTTCGATGGCGACCGGCGGACGTCCGGGCTCGGCGATGATCCAGAAGCCGTCGCCACCGATGCCGTTCATATGCGGATAGACGACGGCGATCGTCGCGGCTGCGGCAACCATTGCCTCCACCGCGCTGCCGCCCGCCCGCAGCACTTCGGCTCCCGCCTCCGCGGCTGCCGCATGCGGGGCGACGAGAACGCCGTTTTTCGAGACGCCATGAACTTCCACCATCGGGTCCTGTCCTCGCTGCACATTCGATTCGGCCGTTGAGCCGACTTTTCAAGCACATGGCACATTGCGGAATGAGGGGCCAGTTTCAATCGTTCGCGTGCCAATCCGTCTGTCAGCGGGCCTATTGTTGCCTGCGGTAACCAAATCCGGATGACCCGCGGATTTTTTTCGACCTTCAGGCCAAATCCCTCTTGTTTGTGACAGCGATGAAGCGTATCTCCCGCCTTGCCCAATTTCGCACGTGCCTGTGGTTGCGTGCCGGTTTCGGGGAGCAGGATGAACGCCTGTCTCTTCCGAGGGCAAACCGGTGACCGGAGTATAACCGGGTCTAAGCTGACGCTCTGTCGGTGGACGCGACTTGAAGCAACGACGTAGAGGGCTTTTTTGGTCTCTGCCGGCTCTCCAAAGGCCGGGGTCACTGAAGAGGCGACTACATCCTTGCCGGACGTGCGGGGCGGTTTCCGTTCCAATCGATGGCTCCCGGAACGACGATCACGTCGGGCTGCGTGCCCGCACATCGTCAATCCGGATCGTATACCCGCCGGCCAGAATGGCCGGTCGACGGACGACTCTACCCGGCCACCCCCGTCTCCAACGCGGTCAGGCCAGGATGGGTCGCACGTGGGTCCAGGCAGACATCTTGTGAACCGGGAACACGACCATGACCGCACGCATTCGCGAATTCCTCGACACCCGACGTCCCGACGGCCCTTGCCTCGTGGTCGACCTCGACGTCGTGCGCGACAATTTCCTTGCCTTCCGCCATGCGCTGCCCGACAGCCGCGTCTTCTACGCGGTCAAGGCGAACCCTGCGCCTGAAGTGCTTTCGCTGCTCGCCGAACTCGGCTCGAACTTCGACTGCGCGTCCGTGGCCGAGATCGAGATGGCGCTGGCCGCCGGCGCGGATGCGACCCGCATTTCCTTCGGCAACACGATCAAGAAGGAGCGTGACGTTTCGCGCGCCTTCCATCTCGGCGTGCGCCTCTTCGCCGTCGACTGTGTCGCCGAGGTCGAGAAGGTCGCCCGTCAGGCGCCGGGCGCGCGCGTCTTCTGCCGCATCCTGTGCGATGGCGCGGGCGCCGAATGGCCGCTCAGCCGCAAGTTCGGCTGCGAGCCGGAGATGGCGATCGACGTTCTTGAGACGGCTCATCGTCTTGGCCTGACGGCCTACGGCGTCTCGTTCCACGTCGGGTCGCAGCAGGCCAACACCGAGGCCTGGGACGGCGCGCTGGCGTCGGCCGCGAACATCTTCCGCGTCCTCGGCGAGCGCGGCATCCAGCTCAAGATGGTCAACCTCGGCGGCGGTTTCCCGACGAAGTACCTGAAGGACATCCCGGCGGTCGAGGCCTATGGCCGTTCGATCGACGCCTCGATCCGCCAGCACTTCGGCAACCGCATTCCGGAGACGATCATCGAGCCGGGCCGCGGCATGGTCGGCAACGCCGGTATCATCAAGACCGAGGTCGTGCTGATCTCGCAGAAGGGCGGCGCGGACGACACGCGCTGGGTCTTCCTCGACATCGGCAAGTTCGGCGGTCTCGCCGAGACGATGGACGAGGCGATCCGCTACCCGATGGTCACCCGACGAGACAGCGACGAGAAGACGCCGTGCATTCTCGCCGGCCCGACCTGCGACAGCGCCGACGTGCTCTACGAGAAGACGCCCTACGCGCTGCCCGTCTCGCTGGAGATCGGCGACGAGATCCTGATCGAAGGCACCGGAGCCTACACCACCACCTATTCGGCGGTGGCGTTCAACGGCTTCGAGCCTCTGAAGGCCTACGTGATCTGAGACGCGAGGCGTCCCGCAAGGGAAATCCTCGCCAGGTTACACACTCTCCCGCGTCAAGGCGGCGTCCGCGCCGCCCTTTTCCGCCCCGCGCCGGCGCCTGAACGGCTGCCGCGCCGGATGGTCTTGCCCCGAACGCTTCGAAGGACTGCCGCCATGTTCCAGGTGGTCGCCAACACATCTGCTGCCTCCGATCTCGTTGTCACCGACGAGACATTCTACGATATTGCCGCGCGCGAGGCTTTGCTCGACGCGAGCTTCGGTCCGGCACGCTTCCTGAAATCGTCCGAGCGCATTCGCGAGGGGCGGTTGCCGGCGGCAGGTCTTGCCCTTGCCGCTCATCTCGGCGGCCGGCTCGTCGGCACTGTCCGGCTGTGGAACATCGCAGCCGGCGATGCGGGCGAGGCCCTGCTGCTCGGTCCGCTCGCTGCCGATCCGTCGATCCGCAATGCCGGCATCGGCAGCGCCTTGATGCGCCATGCGATGGTGCGCGCGCGGCTGCTCGGCCATCGCGGCGTGATCCTCGTCGGCGATCCGGAGTATTATGTCCGCTTCGGCTTTTCGGCCGACCACACGGGCGGGCTGGCGATGCCGGGTCCGTTCGAGAGGCACCGGTTGCTGGCGGCCGAGTTTGCCGCGGATGCCTTCCTCGGAGCCAACGGACTGATCGCGCCGACCGGCGTCTTCGCCGACACCCAGGAGCGTCTTGCTGCCTGACTCTTCCTGATGGACGCAACGGGGTCGGGAGAGGCATCTTCCGGCCCCGTTCTTTTTTCACTGCCCGTGATCAGTGGGGGTTGACGGCGCTGTCGCGGCCCTCCAAACGAAACAGTCAGTTCCGCCCGGCAAACCTGCCAGCACAAGGATCACTGTCAATCAACACGGCCCTGACACGGCCCGGGACAGGCCTGTTCCACCTGTCCTGAACGCGAAGGAGTAACATCATTATGACGGATTGGCCCGTCCACGGCACGATCGACGGCCCCATCGTGATGATCGGCTTCGGCTCGATCGGTCGCGGCGCCCTGCCGCTCATCGAACGGCATTTCAAGTTCGACAAGAGCCGCATGGTGGTGATCGACCCGAGCGACACCAACAAGAACATCCTCGACAAGCACGGCATCCGCTTCATCCAGTCCGCCGTGACCAAGGACAACTACGAGGAGCTTCTGACGCCTCTCCTGACGGCGGGCGGTGGCCAGGGGTTCTGCGTCAACCTCTCCGTCGACGTCGGATCGCTGGACGTGATGCGGCTTTGCCGCAAGCTTGGCGCCCTTTACATCGACACCGTGGTCGAGCCCTGGGTCGGCTTTTATTTCGACAAGGACGCCGATCCCGCCGCGCGCTCCAACTATGCGCTGCGCGAGACCGTGCGCGAGGAAAAGCGCCAGCATCCGGGCGGGACGACGGCCGTTTCCTGCTGCGGCGCCAATCCGGGCATGGTGTCCTGGTTCGTCAAGGAGGCCCTGCTCAACGTCGCCGGCGATCTCGGCATCACGTCCGAGATGCCGAAGAGCCGCGAAGAGTGGGCCAAGCTGATGGAAGACGTCGGCGTGAAGGGCATCCACATCGCCGAACGCGACACCCAGCGCACCAATGCGCCGAAGCCGCTCGGCGTTTTCTGGAACACCTGGTCGGTGGAAGGCTTCATCTCGGAAGGCCAGCAGCCGGCCGAACTCGGCTGGGGCACGGCCGAGACCTGGATGCCCGAAATCGCCCGCACGCACGACACCGGCTGCCAGGCGGCGATCTACCTGCTTCGTCCCGGCGCGGATACCCGCGTGCGGACGTGGTGCCCGTCCGTCGGCGCCCAGTTCGGCTTCCTCGTCACCCACGACGAGGCGATCTCGATCGCCGACTATTTCACCGTTGGCTCCGGCGCGCATCCGGAATACCGGCCGACCGTTCACTACGCCTATCATCCGTGCAATCACGCGGTGCTCTCGCTGCACGAGATGTTCGGCGCGGCCGGCGAGGCGCAGGACACGCTCCGGGTTCTCGACGAGCACGAGATCACCGACGGCGGTCTTGACGAGCTTGGCGTGCTGCTCTTCGGGCATCCGAAGAACGCCTACTGGTATGGCTCGCGCCTCTCGATCGAGGAAGCGCGCAAGCTTGCGCCCTACCAGAATGCCACCGGTCTGCAGGTGACCTCCGCCGTGCTCGCCGGCATGGTCTGGGCGCTGGAAAATCCCGAGGCCGGAATCGTCGAGCCGGACGAGATGGATCACGTCCGCTGCCTTGAGGTGCAGAAGCCCTATCTCGGCCCGGTCGAGGGCCACTATACGGACTGGACGCCGCTCGAGGGCCGTCCGGGCTTCTTCCCGGAGGATCTCGACGAGGAGAATCCCTGGAGCTTCAAGAATATTCTTGTTGCCTGAGGGGCTGGCTCACGCCTCTCTCGTTCCAGGCCGCCGTTCCCGTGTCGGGCAAGGCTGGCGCGCCATCATCCTCCGTCGTTGAATTCCGGCCGGTCCCCTGGACCGGCCGGTGCTGTTTCCACGGGTTATTTGCGACCCGAACTGGCGCTTTTGCACTGCAATATGGCCGGTGCGGCCCTGCCGAGACGGCCCTGCATCGAGAAAGAATGGAAATTCGAAGGCAGTCTTCGAAAAATTGCCTGATTCTCATAGAACTGTGAGGGCGTGGCCGGATCGGGCCGGCGGTTGGAACCGGCGGGTCGGCCATCTCGCAAATGCAGCAATGCTTTCTTGTATCGTTGCCTTGACGTCCCGAAGTTCCGAGCAAATGATGCAATGAAAGGGCGACTCTCGTGACCGAAGCGTTGGAATTGGGCCCATGCAGATTTGAAGATCCGAGCGTCATTGGCCATTCTTCAAGTAAAATGCAATTTTCGCTTCAATCTTTGCAGTATCGAGACCGCAAGGGTTGCAGCCAAACCGCATCGTAAAGAAATCGTTCAGGCGCCTGCGCTAGAAATGGTGCAATAGGCGTCTCCCGCTTGTCGTCCGTGGTCGGGCTGCCGGCCATCTATTAGTTGAGGCAATATGCTGAAACAAAATCGCCCAGCGTTGTCGCATTTCGATCAGGCTGATTACGACTACGGCGAGGAGCAGGTCGACATCATCGATGTCGAGAAGATTGTTGCTATTGCCCGGCGCCAGCTGAAGGTCGTTCTCGTCTCGATCGGCATCATGGTCGCGCTGGCGATTTTCTATCTGATGACCGCCGTGCCCCGTTATACGGCCCAGGCGGACGTCATGCTCGACAAGGACGCGAACGAAGTCGCGCAGGCCGTCTCGCTTCTCGGTGGCAGTTCGATCGACGAAGCCTCGCTGCTCAGTCAGATCGAACTCTTCTATTCTGAGAAGATCGGCTACGCGGTCGTGGACAAGCTCGACCTCACCCACGATCCGGTGTTCACGGGCGTCTCGACCTCGTCGAGTGGCGGGCTCGGTGCCTGGATCAGGTCGCTGTTCGGCGCCGAGGCCGTCGACGAGACGGACATGACCGATGAGTCCATCATCAAGGAGCAGCGCCTTTGGGCGCTCTGGCGCCTGCAGAGCAACCTGGTGGTCGAGCGGGTTGGCCGCACGCTGATCTTCCGCATCAGCTATACCTCGCCGTCGCCGCAGATGGCCGCCAAGATCGCGGACGCCTTCGCCGATGCCTATCTGGCGGACCAGCTCGATTCCAAATATGACGCGACCCGCAGGGCCAGTACCTGGCTGCAGACGCGTATCGACGAGTTGCGCAAGAAGTCGCTGGAGTCCGACCTTGCGGTCCAGAAATTCCGGACCGAGCATAATCTGGTGACGTCGGCGACCGGCACGCTGATTTCCGAGCAGCAGCTGGCTGAGGTCAACAGCGCCTATATCGTGGCCCAGGCCGACACGGCGAAGGCCAAGGCCAAGCTCGACCGGATCAATTCCATCATTCAATCCGGCGACACCAACGCGGTGACGTCGGATTCGCTGGCCAGCCAGACCATTCAGACCCTGCGGAACAAATTCCTGGAGGCGTCCAAGCTGGAGGCCGAGATTTCGGGCCGGCTCGGCAAGGACCACGTGCAGGCCGTGCGGCTGCGCGGGGAGATGGACGAGTATCACCGGCTGATGTTCGAGGAACTCAAGCGAATCGCGGCCAGCCTTCAGAGCGAATACGACGTGGCGCAGGGCCGGGAGAAGGACCTGAGGCGTCAGTTGTCGCAGGTGGCCGGAACCTCGGCCTCGGACAACGAAACGCTGGTCCAGCTTCGCGAACTGGAACGCGAGTCCGACACCTACAAGAATCTCTACGAGAGCTTCCTGCAGAAGTTCCAGGAGGCGACGCAGGAGCAGTCCTTCCCGGTCACCCAGACGCGCGTGATCAACCGGGCGCAGCTTCCCTACTCCCCGTCGCACCCGAAGAAGGGCGTGACCCTCCTGATCGCGATCTTCCTCGGCGGCATGATCGGATGCGGCGTCGGTGCCTATCGCGAATTCAGGGACCGCTTCTTCCGCACCGGCGACCAGATCCGCAGCGAGACCGGGCTTGAATATCTCGGCTCGGCGCCGATGGTGACGGAACTGATGTCGGCCGATCAGGTCGCCTCGAACATGACGATCCATCCAAGGCTCGTCCACAAGAAGAAGAGCATCTCCAGCTATGTGATCGACCATCCGCTGTCGGCCTTCGCGGAGACATTGCGCAGCGCGAAGATCGCCGCGGATCTGGCGATCGGCGAACGGACGCCGAAGGTCATCGGCATCGTTTCCGTGCTGCCGCACGAGGGCAAGACGAGCGTGGCGACCAATTTCGCCGAACTGCTTGCGAGCCAGGGATCGCGGACGCTGCTCATCGACGGCGACCTTCGAAGCCCGGGACTGACGCGGTCGATCGCCTCCCATGCCGAAGTGGGGATCGTCGAGGCACTGCTTGAGGACCGTCCGCTGTCGAGCCTGCTTCTGATGGACCCCGATACCAAGCTCGCGGTCCTGCCGGCCGTCGTGAAGCACCGCCTGCCGCATACGTCGGAACTGGTGTCGTCGATGGCGATGTCGCGGCTGCTGGACGAGGCGGGCAGGGCCTTCGATCACATCGTCATCGACCTGCCGCCGCTCGGGCCGGTCGTCGATGCGCGCGCCGTCGCGCCGAAAATCGATGCCTTCATCCTCGTCGTCGAATGGGGCAAGACCGCGCGCAAGGTCGTCCGCTCGACGCTCAACAGCGAGCCGCAGATCGTCGACAAGTGCCTCGGCGTCGTTCTCAACAAGGTCGACTACGATAAGATGAAATTCTACCGGTCCTACGGTTCCGGCGAATTCTACTATGCCCGCTATCAGTCCTATTATTCAGAGGCTGACTGAGCGGCATGCTTCGGGTTGGAAAGACCAATCTCGTCTACCTCGTCGTGCTGGCGCTGTTCCTGGTTCTGGCGGTCCGGGAGGCTGTCCAGTCGATCCGCTTTTCCGACGTCGTGTTCGTCGGCAAGAGGGGGGTATCGCATTTCCGCTCCGAAGTGCTGATGAGGCAGCGGGACAGCGCCGTCCTCGACGAGGGCGTCTGCCGGTCCGAGATCGTGTCGGCCGATGTTCTCGGTGCGCTTGAGAACGTCAATCGTCAGGACATCAAGGCCAATTATGACGGCTGGGCGGAAGCCACCACGCAGGCCGACGTCTCGCTCCGACACGCGCTGACGTGCATGCCGCTGCGGGGCGAACTCTGGGCCTGGATGGCACTCGTCAAGCGCCAGGCGGCGGAAAATGCCTCGGAGCTTTTCTCCTATCTCAACATGTCCTACTGGACGGCGCCCTACGAGCTGGCCGCAATCCGTCTGCGGCTCGAGGCCGAGCAGAGCTTTTCCGACGAAACGCTGAACAGCTTCGGCAACCTTCAGGAAAAGGACCTGCTGTCGGGGCTGACTTTCCTGCCCGACTTCGAGGCGAAGACATTTGCCGAAGAGATGCAGCCGCTGGTCAGGCGCAATGCGGAGGATCTGCTGCCGCTCATTCCGGCGGAGCGCCGGCCGCTCGTGGAGGCGCAGGCGGGCGGGCAGGGATGATCCGCAGCCGAAAGCTCGAGGCTTGCCTCTCACATGCATGCGGCGTACTTTTGAGTTTCTCTGTCCGCGCCGGGCGGGGCGGCGACCCCCGGAACTGTTTCGAGGTTACGCCCATCGACGGAATTCATGAGCCGTCGCATCGCTTTTCCACCGTTTACCAATCGCTTGATGCGTTAACCATTTGTTAACCATCGTAAAGAGAGACTTAAGAATCTATCTGGACTCGGCGAATCAACCGATCGCCGACACCCTCTTCGGTTCGGGAAAGTCTTCATGCCCCTCCACGATATCGACGATGCGACCACGGCGCCGGTGGCAACACAGCCTAAGGAAGGCGGTGACCGGCGTGTGCGGGTGCTGCTTCTGGACGATGACGACGTGGATGCGCGCATCGTCCGGCACTACCTCGACAAGATCGCGGGCTTCGACTTCGATGTCGTTCATATCCGCAGCATCGACGAGGCGCTGAAGGCTGCCGAACGCGATCAGTTCGATATCTACATCACGGACTACTGGCTGGGGAAGGAAAGCTCCGTGGCCTTCATCCGCGAGGTCGGGCAGCGGGACCATGCGCCGCCGATCATCGTCTTTTCCCAACTCGATCACTCGGATATCCAGGAGATCGGCTTCCGTGCCGGAGCGACTGCGTTCATCGGCAAGGATCTGCTCTCGCCGGACCTGCTTGGCTCGACGATCCGCAGCGTGCTGCACGACAGCGAGCGGCGGCAGTCGCTGCAGTTCCGCCTTCTGGAGAACAGCGACCGCGAGGCCGTCACCGCGCGCGGCGTGACCGACTGGCTGACGGCGCTCTCGGGGCGCATCGACCGTATCCATACCGCAGCGGTTCTCAGCAAGGTGTCGCTCGGCTCAAACTCCGAGGACGTCGCGCGCTTCGTCGACGATATCATCGCGGTCTCCGCGGATATCAGGCAGGATCTTTACGGCCGCGTCGCGCATCTGCAGCGGGCCATGTCGGCGAATGAGGAGGCGATCACCCGGGTCGATGCGGCGGCCCTGGTGGCGGACACGGTTCGGATCGTGAAGCCCGAGGCGGAAAAGCGCGGCATCCGTATCGACTATGTGCACCCGACCATTCCGGTGCTTGTCGATTGCGATCCGCTCTCCTTCAAGAGCGCCCTGCGGCTGCTGCTCGTCGGTGCGATCCGCCACGGCCGGGCCATCGACGTCCTGAAGCTGCGGATCCGCATCGACAACGGCGAACTCGTGATCTGCATGACGGAGCCGGCCGAGGCCCTGACGGTCCGCGATGAGGCATCCAGCGCACGAGAACTGACGCTGGCGTCCTTCGTACTGGACGACCGGGTGTCGGCGCTGATGCTGGTCGAATCCATGCTGGACCATCAGGGCGGCCGGCTGACGGTGGCGCAGTCGGGCAGCGGAGAGTCGGCGGTCAGCCTCGCCCTGCCGATCCGTCAGGCCGCCTGACGGCCTTCGGGCTCAGATCTCGACAAGGCGGGCAAGGCCGCGTTCCATGAGCGGCCGCGAGGCTTCGCGCACCATGTCATGGTGGGTGAAGAGCAGCACCTGCGTCTTCCGGCCAAGGCTTGCGAGCAGTTCCAGCGCAGCGGCACTGCGCTCATCGTCGAAATGGACCAGAAGATCGTCGGCGAGGAAGGGCAGCGGCTCGGCCTCCCTGCAGTAACGCTCGACGCCGGCGATGCGGAAGGCCAGGAACATCTGGTCGCGGGTGCCCGAGCTCATGTTCGAGACCGACACCAGCCCCCCGTCCGCGCGCCGACCCGTCACCTGCGGTTTGCCCTCGTCGTCCACATCGCTCTCGATCGCGACATAGGCCCCGCGTGTGGCAAGGGCGAAGGCTTGGCTGGCGTGGCCGAGCAGGGGCGCCTGCTCCTCGCGGCGAATGCGGCGAAGCGCCTCCTCCAGCAAGTCGCGGGCGAGGGCGAGTTCGAGGTGCTGCTCGGCGGCGTCGCCGAGCGATGTGGCGGCGGCCTCGCGGGCGGCGACGAAGGCGTTGAAATGGTCGTCGGCCGAGAAGGCGTCAAGACGGCTGCGGGCGCTCTGGACGGCGATGAAGGCTTCTTCTTCCTCATCCGTGAGGGCTTGCAGCTCCTGCGCCAGACGAGCCAGCCTCTCTTCGATCCCTTCCAGCGGAAGATCATCGTCCAAGGCATGCGCGACCGTCTCATTTCCGTCCGGCTTGAAACCGTCGCCAATCAAATGCGTGAGGGCTGCATTTATTTCCCTGTTCCTGCGCAGCAATTGACGCCGCGCAAGCGCCTTTTCGGCAAAGAGTTCGGCGTCTTGCCGGGCGCAACCGAGCTGGCGGCAAATCGCCTCCAGCGCTTGCCCCGCCGCATCGGCGCGCGCCTCAGCCGCCTTCAGTGCGGCCTCGCATTGCTCCAGACCGGGCATCAGGGCGGTCCGGCGTGACCGTGCATCGAGTGCGGCGGACAGCCGTTCGTCCAGCATCTTCGCGGCGGCGCCGGGTTCGGCCGGAAGAGCAAGTTCCAGTCTCTCCTGCAAGGTCTGCCGCACGTCATCCAGCCTTGCCCGGTGCTGCTCGCGCCGCTGCTGGGCCTGCCGGAAGGTCTGCATCTGTTGCAGCATCGCAGAGGCCGACTGCCACTCGGAAGCGATTTCCGAAGAGGCGGCGAGCGGGGTATCGCCAGACAGGCCGATCTCGCCGAGCGCCTCGGCATAGGCGGCGCGCCAGTTCGTTTCCTCTCGCTCGAGGGCGTCCGACCGCCGCCCCAGCGCGCTCCGCTCTTCCTCGTCTTTCGCCAAGGCTTCGCGCCGGCGCAGGAAGTCGGCGTGGTCGCGCTCATGAGCCTTGATCGCGGCGCTGACGTCGGCAAGGCGGTGACTGAGGGAATGACCGGCACTTGCCTCTGTGAGGCCGAGCCGCGCCTCCGCTGCTTCCAGTCTTTCCAGCTTGGGCGCGGTTCGGCGGGTGGCCTCCGCGATCCGCTCGTTGCCGGCCGACAGTTCGGCGGCGAGAGCCAGAAGATCGTCGCGGTCCGTAAGGAAGGCCTTCATCGCCTGGGGTGAGGCGAGACGGCGGCAGGCGTCGGGCCAGGTTGAGGCGAAGGCCTTTTCCCTTTCGCTGACGCGCTCTCGCAGGCGCTTCATTTCGGCGTCCAACGCGGCAACGTCCCTTGCCGCCAGCATTTCGTCACGGCGGGCCACGTCGTATTCCGCGATGCGCTGGGAGTCCGCGAGGCGCTGGTCGACCTTCACGTCGGCGGTCGTGATCGCGCGACGAAGCCGGGCCAGCGCCTCATGGCGTGTTTCGGCCTTTTCGGGCGGATCGGCAAAAAGCAGGTGCCCGATCGCTTCGACGGTTTGATCGCGCTCGGCTCGCGCTTCGGCAACCGCCTCCTTTGTGGCGAGCGTTTCGCCGGAGGAAAGCTGCAGCATGGCGGTGCGAACTTCGTCCAGCTTGCGGGCAGCCCGAACGCAGGCTTCTTCCTGTCGGTCCATCTCCCGCGCAAGAGCCGCGCGGGCGTCGATCTCCGTTTGCAGTTCCGCGGGCCCGGGCAGTGCGAGGGCATTCAACGCGGCAATGTCCTCGAAGCCCAGAGCGGAAAGGCCCGCCTCGATCCGGCGACCCAGTTCAGCGGCCTCCGCGCGCCTGCTCTCAAGGTCGATGGCGTCCTCGGCAAGGCGTGCCAGGCTCTCGGCATTGAAGCCGAGGGGCCGATCGAAACGGGCTTTCTCCGCTTCGGCCTGCTGGCGGCGCACCATGGCGAGCTTGCGGTCGAGGTCGCCGATCTGCCGGTCGATCTCCGCGCGTGTCGCGGCCAGCTCGCGCCAGGTGCCGGCGAGAGACTGAAGCCGCGTCAGCTTGCCGTGATCCGGCATCAGCGCGGCCAGATCGCAGTCCGATGGCTTTCCGATCATCCTGCGCAGCGTCTGGAGGCGCAGGTCGGCCTGCCGGACGGTCGCCTCCTCTCTGGCGAGCGCATCCCGGTCCTCATCGCCCTGGAGGGAGGCCAGAATGAAATCGCGAATGGCGGCCTCTTCACGCAGCAGCCGAGGGTCGATCACGATCGCGTCCACGGTCTCCCGTTGCCGGCGCAAATTCTCTCCCGCCTGCTCAAGACCGGCTGCCATCGCGCGCACGGCTTCGACATGCGCCACCAGATCATCGACATGCGCATCGTCAAGCGCGGCAATCTCGGAGAATTCGCTGGCAAGGCGCAGCCGCACCTCCGTCCGTTCCGTCAGGTAGGGAACGGCACTCTTGCGACGGCCCCACCGCTCCTGCTCGCGGCGTTTGTCGGCCAACGTCTGCCTGACGGTGCGAAGATGGTCCTCAGCCCCGGCGAGGGCCTTCGTCGCCTCGTCGAAGTTCTCCCGCGTGAGAAGGTGCGCCTTGATCTCCGACTGGGCCGCCGTGAAGGCGTCGAGCGCCTGATAGAAGGCGCGGTCCTTGGACCGGTTGGGCGTGAAAAGGGCGTCGCTGCGGGCCTTCAGATCCTCGATCTTCGGCATCAGCGAGCGCAGGCCGCCGCCCGCCTCGACGATCATGCGGCCGATGTCGCCGTCCGCCCGCAGCAGCGCCTCGCCGCCGTCGCGCAGGATCTCGTGATCGAGCGCGAAGAGCATTTCGAAGCGCTCCTGCGTGGTGGCGCCGAGCCGCATGGCGAGCCGCGACTCGTCAATTTCTTCTTCGTCCGGTCCGAGCAGTGTGCGGCCGCGCTGGCCCTTGCGCCGTGTGAAGCTCGCCGTCGATCCGTCCGAAAAGGCGAGGTCGGCCCGAAGACGCATTCGGGAATAGGTCTGCTTGTCGCCGTAGCGCGATCTCGGGTCGATCCCGAACAGGAAGTCGGTGATGGCGCTGCGGCAGGTGCTCTTGCCGGCCTCGTTGCGGCCGTGGATGACGGTGAGGCCCGTGCCATCGCCGAAATCGATCCGGCGCTCCTGCATGGCGCCATACTGTTCGATTGTGAAGGACAGAAAGCGCATCAGCCGGCCTCGTCCGGCTCAAGTGCCTGTCGGGCGTCGCCGATCGTATCGAACGTGTCGCCTGTTTCGGTGCCTTCCTCAAGCAGGGCCGCGGCGAGGGTGACGGCATGGCCGGGAAGGCGTTCGCGCCATTCGGCCAGTCGCTCGGCGCGATGGGCTGCGTCCGGCAGGCGGGATTCGATGGCGGCCAGCCGCTCGTCGAGACGCTCCTTGAGAAAATCGGTCGCGGCAATGTCCGCGATGATGCGCTGCAGGTGACCGGCAAGCCCGGCGTCGAGGCCCTTGGTTTCCTTCTCCGGCTGGGTCTCGATGGTCAGCTTCTCCAGCCAGATGTCATGGCCTTCGGCCGCGATCTGGGTCTCGATCTCCTCGGAAAGACGCTGCCGCGCGGTGACGAGTTCGCCATGCAGGCGGCTCGCGCCGTTGATGGCGAGCCGCAACGCGACCGGACGGCCGGCGGCGTCCTCGGCGGTGTCGGCCAGCAGCGGCTTGAGAGCGGCGCGCAGGGCGCTCATGTCGGCAAGGTCCGACGCATCGAGACTGCGCCGCTCGAAGCGCAGGACGTCAAGCTCGCGGTTTTCGAGCCCCGAGATCCGGCCGTCCTCGACGGTCACCAGCGTGGCGCCCTTCGGCCCGGTCTCGCGGGGATTGCGGCCCTGGAGGTTGCCGGGAAAGAGAATGGGCGGCGTCTCACAAAGGAGTTCGCGCTGGTGGATGTGGCCGAGCGCCCAGTAGTCGTAGCCGCGCGCCCGAAGTTCCTCAACGGAGCAGGGGGCGTAGGAGGCATGGCCTTCACGGCCCGAACAGGCTGTGTGCAGAAGGCCGATGTTGAAGGCGCCGGGTATGGGGGCGGGGTAATTCGCGGCAAGGTTTTCGAGAACCTCGCGCTTGGCAAAGCTCTGGCCGTGGATCGCCACATCGAGCGCCGCGATGCGCATCGTCTCCGGGGCCCTGGCGCCGAAACGGCGGACGTTGCCCGACAGATCGAGGCGGGCGAGAAACTTGTTCTCGGCGTCGTGGTTGCCGAAGATCAGGAAGACCTGGATCCCGTGCTCGGCCAACTGGCGCATGCGCGAGGCGAAATAGACGCCGGTCGAATAATGACGCCACTCGCCGTCGAAGACGTCGCCGGCGATCAGAACGAAGGCGCAGTCCTCGGCGATGGCAAGCTCGATCAGGGCATCGAAGGCCCGCCGGCTGGCATCGTCGACCCTTGCCGCGAAGTCGGCCGATTTCTTCGACAGGCCTGTCAGGGGACTGTCGAGATGAAGATCGGCGGCATGCAGGAAGCGAAAGCGGGACATGGAGAGGGACCGGGCGACGGCGGTGGTTGACTGCATCCTATCTAGGCGAGTCGGCTCCTGCAGAAAACCGCGTATCCGGCATTTGAGGGCCGCCGGGGCGGTCAGGCCGGATCAAGCCCCAGTTCCCTGCGCATCTTCTTTGTCAGGCCCCTGGCAACGATGCGGTGGGATTCGGCGAGATAGAGCTTCAGGTCTTCGTCGGAAAGGCCGGGCTTTTCGAAATGCTGGATCCATTTCATGCCGCGCGAGGCAAGATAGGGAGCGGGTCTCAGGCCGGGTTCGCCCTTGAGGATCTCGAAGGCGATGTCGGAAACCTTGAAGGTGATCCGGGGCTCCACGCCGCGATCCCATCCGCCGATGGCGAAGACCTTCGTCCCGACCTTCCAGACATGCGCGCCGCCCCATTGGACGACATGGGATGTCGCCGGCAGGCAAGCGCAGAAGCTGTTGTAGTCGTCGTAGGTCATGAGCCGGGCCCGGTGTCAGGCACGGGTCGATCCTGACCGCGTCCTGTCCGGCCAGACTGGCCCAGTTCGGACCATCCGTAAATCGTGACAGGCGAGCAAAGGGCAGAAAGAGTTCAAGCGGCGGTGCCGGTTGGCGATCCGCCGCTTGCGATCAATCTCAGGCGCTGGTGCTGTCGGAGTGGCGAGAGGCCGATCCGTCCCGGCGCTTCATGGTCGCTCCGCCGCCCGAGGCATCGCGTGCCGAGACCGCTGCGGCAAGGGCGGCCGGGCCGGCGGTGGGAACGCCGCCGCGCCGGTTGCCCGCGTCTGCCTTCCTCGGCGCACTGCCGGAGGGCTTCTTGTGGCGGCCATTGCCGTTCGGGCTGTTGCCGCTCCGGTTCGGCTTCTTCTGGCCCTGGCGCTGCCGGCTGAAACGGTCCGGTCCGGAATCGGCCCGCTCATGCGTGCCGCCGATCTCGTCGGAGGGCTTGGCGTCGATCTTGCCCACCACGGGCAGGGGGCGTTTGATGAGACGCTCGATCTGCTTCAGCGCGCCGCGTTCGGAGGCATCGCAGAAGGAAATCGAGATGCCTTCGGCGCCGGCACGGGCCGTGCGGCCGATGCGGTGAACATAGCTTTCCGGCTCGACCGGCAGGTCGTAGTTCACGACGTGGCTGATTTCCGGCACGTCGATGCCACGGGCGGCGATGTCGGTCGCGACCAGCACGCGCAACGATCCGTCGCGGAAGCTGGACAGCGCGCGTTGGCGGGCGCCCTGGCTCTTGTTGCCGTGGATCGCAGCGGCAGCGATGCCGCCCTTTTCAAGCTGTTCGGCGACCCGGTTGGCGCCGTGCTTGGTGCGGGTGAAGACGATGACGCGGCGCATGTCGTTGTCGGCCAGAAGATCGGACAAAAGTCCGCGCTTGGCGGCCGTCGGCACGTGGTAGAGTCGCTGGTCAATCCGCTCGACGGTCACGACTTCCGGCGTCACGGCGACGCGGTCCGGATCGCTGAGGACCTCCATCGCCAGATGCTCGATCTCCTTCGGCATCGTGGCGGAGAAGAGCAGCGACTGGCGGCCCTGCTTCGGGGTCAGCTTGACGATGCGGCGCACGTCGCGAATGAAGCCCATGTCGAACATGCGGTCGGCTTCGTCGAGCACGAGGCATTCGACACTGTCGAGACGCACGAGGCGCTGCTCGACGAGATCAAGCAGACGGCCCGGAGTGGCGACGACGATGTCGAGGCCGCCGGACATGGCCTTGACCTGCGGTCCCTGGCCGACGCCGCCGAAGATGGTCGTATGACGCAGCTTGGCGAACTTGCCGTATTTTGCCATGCCCTCGGCGATCTGGAGCGCCAGTTCCCGCGTCGGAGCGAGGATCAGGGCACGCATGGAGCGCGGCACGGGCTTCTTCGGATTTTGCGCCAGTCGCTGCAGGATCGGCAGGCAGAAGGCTGCGGTCTTGCCGGTTCCGGTCTGGGCGAGGCCGAGAAGGTCTCTGCCTGTCAGCACCTTCGGGATGGAGGCGGTCTGAATGGGGGTGGGCGTTTCGTAGCCGGCGGCCTCAAGGGCGCGGCAAAGCGGCTCGGCAAGGCCAAGCGCGGCAAACTGAGGAGCTATCACGTTCAAAAACATTCCTTGGGAGGCGAATAAGTCACGACTTCGTCGGCCAGAGGGCCGCGAATGGACGTCAGCGCGGTTGTCGGCTGACCACGCGCAACTGGGCAGACGGATTGTCGGAGAAATTCATTTCTACTGCGACGATGAACCACACAGGTTCTTAGCGCGCGTCGCAGGACTGCATTCAAATGCGCTTCCGGCCGGCGGATGTCAAGCGGAAGGTCAGGCAACCTTCTTTTCGAGGTTCGTTGGAACGATTGAAGGGATGAAAGATTTGCCATTGAAAGATCATGTGTTTAAAGCTTCGGTCTCAATGCTGCCCGCGCTGGACGAATGGCGACGAACTGCTTTGTGTCGGTCGCCTCCCAAGGGCCTTTTAGTGAACCGGGGCTGGCTGCCGGACTGTCCCCTGCCGAACTGTCAACCGTCACATCGCCGAGAGCGACTTGCATCCCGTGCATCGAATTCGACATGAATAGGGATGTCATATGACTTGCCGCGACAGGCGGCGAACGCGGTGGAGATCAAAGAGCAGACGACGGCACCATGATCCTCGAAGACATCAACGCCCCCTCCCATTCTGCCACGAGTGCCGGCGACGACCGGCGGAATTTTCGGATGACGATGCCCAGGCTTCCTGCGAATGCCGCTCTCTTTCTCGATTTTGACGGAACCCTTGTCGATATCGCTCCGCGCCCGGACGCTGTCGTCGTCTTGCCGCATCTCTCCGACCTCCTGACGCGCGTCTGCAAGGAACTCGATGGCGCCTTTGCCATCGTGTCGGGGCGGCCGATCGCCGAGATCGACCGGTTTCTCGATACCGACTGCTTCCGGGTCGGCGGACTGCACGGGCTGGAGTGGCGGCAGGCCTGCGGCCAGATGGTGCAGCAGAGCCCGGCGCCGCGCTCGCTCAATGTCTTTCGCGAGCAGTTGCTGGAACGCGGCATTGCCAACGACGGCGTGACGATCGAGGACAAGTCGGTTGCCATCGCGGTGCACTACCGGGCCAACCCGTCGCAGGAAGACGCCGTGCGCGGCGTGATCGAGGACCTGCTTTCGGGCGTGGAGGACCTCGTCACCATCGAGGGCAAGATGGTGTTCGAGGTCAAGCCCCGCGCCATTTCCAAGGGAACCGTGGTGCAACGTTTCCTGTCGCTGCCGGCGTTCGAGGGCCGTATTCCCGTCTTCGTCGGCGACGACACGACGGATGAGGACGGCATGCGCGCGGCGGCCGGCGCAGGCGGTTTCGGCATCAAGGTCGGCGACGGCGAGAGCTGCGCCAGCTACCGTCTGCAGGACGTCGCCGATGTCCACAAATGGCTGGCCGACCTCGTGTCCTGACGGTTTGACCTGACCGTTCAATCCCCTATGGTGGTTCGAGGTTTCAGGCCGGTCCTTGCGACGGGCATGAAATTCTCTTCTTTTGCTTCAGCATCCAGCCAGCGGACTCCCGCTTCCCATACGTCGGCCGGACGCTCGAGGCATCTGACGTGCCACAGGGGAATGCCATGAACAATCTGAACCTTGCACTCATCGGCAACTGCACGATCGCGGGGCTTGTCGATACGCAAGGACGCGTGGTTTGGGCCTGCTGGCCGAGGTTCGACGGCGATCCCGTCTTTCACGGTCTGCTCGGGACCGCCTCCGACAATCCCCATGACGGCATGTTCACCATCGAGCTCGTGGGCTTCGAACGGTCCGAGCAGAGCTACGACGAGAACACCGCCATCGTGCGGACCCGGCTGTTCTCAAGCGATGGCGATGCCATCGAGATCACCGATTTCATGCCGCGCTTCGAGGCGCGCGGACGCTTCTTCCGCCCGACCGCTCTGGTGAGGCGCGTGAAGCCGATCGCCGGCCGGCCACGCATCTGCGTGCGCTGCCGGCCCCGCTTCGACTGGGGCTCCCGGACGCCCGACATGACGACCGGCTCCAACCACATCCGCTATGTGGGCGGCGGCCAGGTGCTGAGGCTCAACACCAACGCGCCGATCACCTATGTGCGGGAAGAGACGGCCTTCATCATTGACCGTTCGCTGTCCTTCTATCTCGGCCCGGACGAGACGCTGACCGAGGGCGCCGATACGCTTTGCCGGACCTTCGAGGAAAACACCGCCGATTACTGGCGCCGCTGGACGCGCCGGCTGTCGCTGCCCTTCGAGTGGCAGGAGGCGGTGATCCGGGCGGCGATCACCCTCAAGCTCAACTGCTACGAGGAGACCGGGGCGATCATCGCGGCCGTCACGACCTCGATCCCGGAAGCGGCGCATACCGAACGCAACTGGGACTACCGCTACTGCTGGCTGCGCGATGCCTTCTTCGTCATCAGGGCACTGAATTCACTCTCCGAGATGGAGACGATGGAGCACTACCTGCGCTATCTGCAGAATGTGGTTGCCGGATGGGACGGCGGCGAACATTTCCAGCCGCTTTACGGCATCGGCCTGGAACGGGAACTGGAGGAGCGCATCGTCGAGCTGCCGGGTTATCGCGGCAACCGTCCGGTTCGCGTCGGCAACCAAGCCTGGGAACACCACCAGTACGATGTCTACGGCAACGTCATTCTCGGCGCTGCCCAGGCCTTCGTCGATCGCCGTCTGCTGAACCCGGCAGGCGCAGATTCCTTCCACCTGCTGGAGAGGATCGGCGAGGAAGCCTATCGTTGCCACGACAAGCCGGATGCCGGCATGTGGGAACTACGCTACCGGGCGCGCGTGCACACGACTTCCTCGCTGATGTGCTGGGCAGGGCTCGATCGTCTCGCCAAGATCGCCAGCCACATCGGTCTTACCGACCGGGCGCGGATCTGGCGCGAGCGGGCCGAAGAGGTACGCGAGACGATCATGACGCGCGGGTGGAACAAATCCCTCGGCACTTTCGTTGAGAGTTTCGACGGCAATGACCTCGACGCCGGCCTGCTGCTGATGGCCGAGGTCAACTTCATCGATCCGAAGGACCCGCGCTTCGTGGCGACGGTGGATGCGATCGCCGCGAAGCTGCGGCGGGGCGACCACATGTTCCGCTATCATGCCGCCGATGATTTTGGGGAACCGGAGAATGCCTTCAACATCTGCACCTTCTGGTACATCGATGCCATGGCGCGGATGGGACGGCACGATGAGGCACGTCATATCTATGAGACAATGCTTGCATGCCGCAATCATGTCGGGCTTCTTTCGGAGGACGTGACGCCGTCGACGGGTCAACTCTGGGGCAACTTCCCCCAGACCTATTCGATGGTCGGGATCATCAACGGCGCGGTTCGCCTTTCGGGCGGATGGGACCGCGTCGTGTGAGCCGGGTCTCCCCGGACCAGAGTTTCTGAAGGCGCGACAGTCTGAAGGCGCAATACAGGGAAAGGTTCAAACTCGGACAGATGACCGGTCTGTGTCGGCCGGAGCCTCTCGAACCATCACAGCAATAATCGGGGCAGGATAGTCATGGGCAAGCTGATCGTCGTTTCCAACCGCGTCGGGCCACTCAAGGATACGGGCAAGGCGGGAGGACTGGCGGTCGCACTTGTCGACGTATTGCGGGAACGCGGCGGCGTCTGGTTCGGCTGGTCCGGACAGGTGTCGGAAGAAGGAACCTTCGGCGAGATGAAGCGGCAGAAGAGCCGCAACGTCGAGCTTGCGACCGTCGATATGAACAAGGCCGACTACGAGGAATTCTACGCCGGCTATGCAAACCGGACGCTCTGGCCGATCCTGCACTATCGGCTTGATCTGGCCGAATTCGACCGCCCCTACGAACAGGGCTACCGGCGCGTCAACGAGCGTTTCGCGACCCGTCTGAAACCGCTCATCGAGCCGGGCGACGTCGTCTGGGTGCACGACTATCATTTCTTCACGCTTGCCGGCCAGTTGCGGGCGATGGGTGTTGAGTGCCGCATCGGCTTCTTTCTGCATATCCCGTTTCCAAGCCCCGACATCATCACGGCTTTGCCTCGGCACACGGCGCTGGTGCGCTCCATGCTCGCCTATGACGTCATCGGCTTCCAGAGCAACCGGGACAGAAACCATTTCATCGAATATCTCATCCAGGAGGCCGGCGGCGAGCGGGTCGGCGAGGACCGCGTCCGGGCCTTCGGGCGCGAGGTCGTCGTCAAGGCGTTTCCGATCGGGATCGATGCCGAAGGCTTCTCGCAGTTTCCCAAGTCGCCGGAGGGGCGCCGCCAGAGCCAGCGCATCAAGGCCATTCTCGGCGACCGGGCGCAGATCGTCGGCGTTGATCGGGTCGACTATTCGAAAGGCATCCCGCATCGCTTCCGTGCCTTCGAGCGGTTGCTTGAGGATTATCCGGAAAATCGCGGCCGGGTGAGCCTCCTGCAGGTGGCCCCGCCGTCGCGCTCGGAACTCGATGCCTATGTCGACATCCAGCGCGAACTGGAGCATTTGGCCGGCCAGATCAACGGGCGCTTCGCCGATGTCGACTGGACGCCCATCCGCTTCATCATGCGCGGCTTTCCGCGCAAGGCGCTGGCCGGTCTTTACCGGTCGAGCCGGATTGCTCTCGTGACGCCGCTTCGGGACGGGATGAATCTCGTCGCCAAGGAATATGTCGCCGCGCAGGATCCGGAGGATCCGGGCGTGCTGGTGCTGTCGCGCTTTGCCGGCGCGGCGGAGGAGCTGAACGAGTCGGTGATCGTGAACCCCTACGACACCGAGGAAGTGGCCGGGTCGCTGCAGATGGCCCTGCAGATGCCGCTCGACGAGCGCAAGTCCCGCTATGAAGCCATGTTCAACAAGATCGTGACGAACGACGCCAAACGGTGGGCGGAGAGTTTCCTGTCCTATCTTTCGGGCTGACCCTTCGGGCCTGAAACGTTTGTGCCTTGCGACAGGCGCATGGCGGATGCCCGTGCGATCTGCATTTGCGCGGGGGCTCATGGATTCAGCGATTTGCAATGCCGGCGGATTGCGCTAATGCTCTGAGCATGATGCAAGATACCGAAGCCCTCCTCGCCGTCCTCCGCCGGGCCCCGGTGGTTCCCGTCCTCATCGTCGACAACGTCGACTATGCCGTGCCGCTGGCAAAGGCGCTGGTGGCTGGTGGCCTCCCGGCGCTGGAGGTCACCATGCGCACGCCGGTCGCGCTCGACGTGATCAAGGCGATGGCCTCTGTCGAAGGTGCCTTCGTCGGGGCCGGAACGGTGCTCGATCCGGAGATGGCCGATGCGGCCAAGGCAGCGGGCGCGACCTACATGGTCAGCCCCGGTGCGACGCCGACCCTGCTCGCCCATGCTCTCAAGATCGGCATGCCGCTGCTGCCGGGCGTTGCGACAGCCAGCGAGGCGATGATGGCGCGCGAATGCGGCTATCGCATCATGAAGTTCTTCCCGGCGGGGCCGGCCGGTGGGCCGACCTACCTCAAAGCGTTGTCCTCGCCGCTGGCCGAACTCACCTTCTGCCCGACGGGCGGCGTTTCGGCGGCGAACGCCAGGGACTATCTGTCTCTTCCGAATGTCGTGTGTGTCGGCGGCTCCTGGGTCGCTCCCGACGATGCGATGAGGTCCGGCGACTGGGCCCGGATCGAGGCGCTGGCGGCAGAGGCGGTCAAGCTCGCCGTCTAAGCCGGCAGGCCGCCGATCTTGCATGGTGGGATCGCCATGCACATTTCCCCTTGGGTTCAACCGGAGCGTCCGGTCGATCCGGTGCGTCCTTGCACGAGGATGCCATCGGCGGGACACGTTCGCTCCATTGCCAAGGGATGGAATGACAGTGCTCGACGCGAAGAAGCTGCTCGACGATATCATGGGCGCCGGTCAGGCGCAGATGAACCGCCACGGCTATGCGGGGCAGGGAAAGGGGCTTGCCACGGGCGCACTTGCCGGTGGGCTCGCAGGGTTGCTGCTGGGTTCGAAAAAGGGGCGCAAACTTGCCAAGAAGGCGGCCGTCTATGGCGGATTGGCCGCAGTCGCCGGGCTTGCCTGGACCGCGTGGCAGCGCCGCAATGCCGAGGCGCAGCCGGCATCGAATGCCGGCATGACGCCTGTTGGCGCGCCGGTCGAACTCCTGCCGCCGCCGAAGGACACGCCTTTCGATCCGGGACGGGCGCCCGGCGGCGAACAGTCCATGGCCCTCATCCTCGTCGTCGCGATGATCGCGGCCGCCAAGGCGGACGGCCATATCGACGCCGAGGAGCAGACCCGGGTCTTCGCCAACCTCGATCAGCTCGAGCTTGATGCCGAGGAAAAGGCCTTCGTCATGGACGAGTTGCGCGCACCGGTCGACATCGACCGGATCGTCCGCTTCGCGGAAAGCCAGGAGCAGGCGGCGGAGATTTATGCCGCGTCACTGCTTGCGATGGAGCCGGACCAGCCTGCGGAGCGGGCCTATCTCGATCTGCTCGCCGCCCGGCTCGGCCTTGACGCCGGCCTGACGCGCGAGATCGAAGACACAGTCGGTATGGCCGCGCGCCAGGGCTGATCAGCTTGCCTTGCGCTCCGGGCTTGGAGGCGGCGAGGATTCGCGGATCTCCAGCTTCGGCGGAATGAGCAGCCGGTCGAAGGGCAGGGGGCGGTCGTTGACCAGCGCCATGATGGCGCTTGCCGCCTGCCGGCCGATCTCGTCGGAGCCGTTTCTGACGGTCGTCAGCGACGGCGTCCAGGTCTCGGACCCGTCGACATCGTCGAAGCCCGTCACGGCAATGTCGATGCCGGGGCGCAGCTTGTTGCGATAGAGCCCGGACATGACGCCGATGGCGAGCAGGTCGTTGAAACAGACGATGGCCGTCGGGCGGGGATCGGCCAGCAGGAGCCGCTCAACCGCGGCCTTGCCTTCCGCCGATGTCATGATTTCGGGGACGTCAGAGGTTTCCGAAACACTCAGGCCGGCTTGCTCCATCGCGGCGAGGAACCCGCCGTAGCGGTCGCGGCCGGATGACGTCTTGCGCCGGCCGCCGATCATGGCGATGTGCTTGTGGCCGAGCGAGATCAGGTGCGTGGTGAGGTCGTAGGTGCCCTTGAAGTCGTCGCCGCGCACGATCGGCACCGTCGCACCTTCGACGTCGCGGCAGATCAGCGTGACGGGCGTGCCGGAGCGGGTAATCTGCTCGATATCGGCCGCCGTCGTGCCGAGCGAGGGACAGATGACGAGGCCGTCGGCGTTCTGCTGCTGCAGCACGGACACGAAGGTCTGCTGGCGGGCGAGGTCGTCGCGATGGTTGCAGATCAGGATCGTAACGCCTTCGCGTTCCAGCTCGTTCTCGACGGCGCGGAAAACCTCGGCGAAATAGGGATTGATGACGTCGTTGACAACGACGCCGATGATGTTGGTGCGCGCCGTGCGCAGGCTGGCTGCCTGCCGATTGTAGATGTAGCCAAGATCCGCCGCACGCTCGCGGACGCGTTGCCTGGTCTCGCTGGAGACGGCCGGATTGTCGCGCAAGGCCAGCGAAACGGTGGCTGTGGAAACATTGAGCTCCGCTGCGATCTGGCTCAGGGTGACTCGTCTTCGGCGCAACGTTGAACCTTCCTCATGCAGGCATTCTCATCGTGGCGAGAGCATTTGCCTGAACGTTTTCATCTGACACGTTCATTTGGACGCGAGATGATCACCCGCGACCAATTCTTTTATTTGATCATCAAATAAATAGAAAGCGTGTACGAATTAGCAACACTCACTGGCAATTTCAGGTTGTCTTCTCGCGTCGATATTCAAGGCAGGCTATGAAAAAAATGTGGTCAAAATGATCGGGCTTACCTTGCCCGTTTTCTTGCTGAATCATCATACCATATAGCTTTCCTATTGAGATCTCTAGATTTTTCGAAAAGATCCACGGAAAAATCATCCGGCGCAGGCCGTTTCCTGTCTCTTCTGTTCATAATGCCGCGCGACTTTGGTCCAATGCGGGCAAAGAGACCGCGGGTTTGTCCTTCTTGCAGACGTTTCGTCAGTAAGACTGACGATTCGGACTGTATTCGCCCGCCGCAGGCGAGGGCACTTTCCAGAAATTCCACAGTCGCCGATCGCTCTGGCTGCCACTTTCAGGTGTCGTCATTTTCGTGCGGCATTTCGTCCTGCCGACCGGTTCAGGTCCGCGGCTGCAGCCGCCGGTGGATATTTTCCCGCCAGAGGAGATAGAGGCCGGACAGAATGACGATCGCGGCGCCGGCGATGGTCCAGCCATCCGGCACGTCGCCGAAGACGGCATAGCCGTAGAAGATCATCCAAGTGATCTGGGTGTAGGTCATCGGCGCTAGCTCATTGGCCGCCACCCGCCGGTGCGCTTCGATCAGCAGATAGTGACCGAAGCCGCCGAACAGGCCGAGGCAGAAGAGCAGGATCAGCACGTGCGGCTCGGACGGCCAGATCCAGACCGACGGCACGAGCGGGGCCATCAGCACGGTCGGCACCACGGCCGAAATCAGGATCATGCTGCCTGCCGTTTCCGACTGGCCGAGATGACGCGTGAACAGCACATAGACCGAGTACATGAGCACCGAGCCGAGCGACAGCAGGATCGCCCAGTTCATTTCGCCGGCACCCGGCCGCGTGACCACGAGGACACCGCAAAAGCCGACGGCGATCGCCGCCCAGCGCCTCGGGCCGACATATTCCTTCAGGAAGAAGGCCGAGAGCATGGCGATCAGCAGCGGCGCGAGGAAGGTGATCGTCACCGTCTGCGTCAGCTGAAGGTATTGTACGGCGAGGAAATTGAGGCTGGTGTTCGCCGTCAGGAACAGCGCCCGCATCACCTGCATGCCGGGACGACGGACGACGAAGGCTTCCCGGTGGTGGAGCGGATTGAAGATCGCCAGCATGACCACCGTATGGACGGCATAGCGCAGCCAGATGACCTGCAGGGTCGGCACATCGTGGGTGACCAGCTTCGCCGTCGTATCGAGCGTGGCGAAGAACAGCATGGCCAGCAGCATCAGCCCGAAACCGACCAGGCGATCACGGGAGGGCAGGTTCAACGAAGACGGGACGACCGCGCCGGGCAGGGCCGGTTCGCGCACAGCCTTGGCGGCGGGCGGTTTCACAAGGGAGAGCTTTCGGACAGGAGCAAGGTCGCACCAAGATGGACCTTGTGACGTCTGCATACGACCGGAAATTTGTCATGGCACCGATGCGCCATCCTCATGGCTGAGGCAATCGCCGCCCGAGGCTCCCGGACTTGTCGCGATCTCGACGACCGGCAGCCGGTCAGACCGCCTCGACGGTCTCGCCTTCCGCTTCGGGCTCGGTTCCGGGCGTGGTCGTCTCGGCCTCGATCTCGTCGGCGTCCTCAAGGTCATCGGTGCCGGGAGCAAGGTTCTTCTCGATGGCGCGCAGCAGCTTGCGCAGGCGCTTGCGGTCCTTGTCCTCAAGGCCGGCGAGAGCCTCGCGCTCGATCCGCTTCCAGGCTGTGTTGACGAGGTCGATCTTCTCGCGGCCCTTGTCGGTGAGGTAGACCCGGGCAAGGCGCCCGTCGAGGTCGGAGACCTGCCTGAGGACAAGCCCCTGCACGCCGAGCCGGGCAATCATCTTGGTGACCGTGGGTGGCTGGACGCCGAGTTCGGTGGCGAGCTCGCTCATGCTCTGGCCGTCCCCGTCGGCCAGGGCCTTGAGGACCGCTTCCTGCCCCGGATGCAGTCCGATGCGGGCCAGATGCATTGCGGCGCGTGTACGGTGGGCGCGGGCTGCCTGCGTCAGTCGATAGGTCACCGTCTTGCGATGATTGAAGCTCATCCGTCGATCCTTCCCTCAGCTCAGCAAGCCATCAATCGGCCCTGCGCCACATATCCACTGTTGCGTCTTTCGCTCGCTTGCTTATCTAGGGCATATCATACCGGATCGAAAACGGGTGCCATGGCCATGCCGCCTCGACATCCACTTCGGTCCGGAGCCAGCTAACGTCCGGCCTTCCAGACAATGGTCATGCACTGCGCCGCCAACCCATAGCCAAGCCGCGTGACAGTTGGATGAAGTTCGAGTTAGAGAGCTAACCATTCCTCGTCAGGTCGAATCCCGGGAGACTTCCTTATGGCCGAGCCGCAGCCAGCCGCCGTCGGGCCTGTGCCCGTCACCGTTCTTACCGGCTATCTGGGAGCCGGCAAAACGACGCTGCTCAACCGGATCCTCACCGAGGACCACGGCAAGCGCTACGCCGTCATCGTCAACGAGTTCGGCGAGATCGGCATCGACAACGACCTCATCGTCGACACCGACGAGGAAGTCTTCGAGATGAACAACGGCTGCATCTGCTGCACCGTGCGCGGCGATCTCATCCGCATCGTCGAGGGGCTTGCCAAGCGCAAGGGCAGCTTCGACGCGATCATCGTCGAGACCACGGGTCTTGCCGACCCGGTGCCGGTGGCGCAGACCTTCTTCATGGACGAGGACGTGCGGGCGAGCGCCAAGCTCGACGCGATCGTGACCGTCGTCGACGCCAAGCACTTCATGGCCCGGCTCGCCGACAGCCCCGAGGCGGAAGACCAGGTGGCCTTCGCGGATCTCATCCTCCTCAACAAGGTTGATCTGGTGAACGCGGAAGAGTTGAAGGTCGTCGAGGAGACGATCCACCAGCTCAACCCGTATGCGAAGATCATCCGCTCCAGCCGCTGCGCCGTGCCGATCGCCGACGTGCTCGACCGCGGCGCCTTCGACCTTGACCGCATGATCGAGCTCGACCCGCAGTTCCTCGAAGCGAACGCCGAGCATGACCACGTCTGCGGTCCGGACTGCGACCACGACCATCATCACCACGATCACGGGCACGATCATGATCACCATCATGACCATGACCACGATCACGGGCATCACCACCATCACGACACGGACGTGACCAGCATCTCGCTGAAGGGCGGGGACGTCTCTCCTGAGCGGTTCCTGCGCTGGATCAACGAGGTGACGCAGGTCGAAGGCCCCAACATCCTGCGCCTCAAGGGCATCATGGCCTTCGCAGACGAGCCGATGCGTTATGTGCTGCAGGGCGTTCACATGATCGTCGAGGGCGATCTCCAGCGTGCCTGGCGCAAGGACGAGCCGCGCGAGAGCCGTCTCGTCTTCATCGGCCGGCACCTCAACCGCGAGGCGCTGGAGCGGAGCTTCAACGAATGCCTGGTGTGAGGGACCTTGCCGCGCGCTTCTGATGTCATCCCCGGCGAGCCGAGCGTGCTCGGCGAGGGAAGGGGATCCAGACGTTGGTCACGAGGGTCTCGTTTTGCTTCTGGATTCCCTTCCCCTCGGTCCTTGCGGACCGTCGGCCGGGAATGACACCGCGGCAAATGAAGAGCCGAATTTTCCGCCGCCGGGGATGATCCCGGCGGCAAAATCGTTTATGGGGCCTGTCAGTCCCGCCTTTCCAATTGAGGATCCGCCGCCTTGGTCGCCATCACGCCTGTCTCCGTTTTCGGCTATGTGGTTCACGCCGGCTTTCTCGGTGAAACGCCGGTTTTCGCGGACGGCGCCGGCAAGCTGACACGCGGCACCAATGGCGAGGCCATCGCGCTTCACGCCGGGGCGGTGCTTGCGGCCTCGGTCAGTCCCGACGGCAAGACGCTGGTGACCGGCGGCGACGATGGCAAGCTGATGCGCGTCAGGGCCACCGATGCACCGGAGCTTGCCTTCGAGCGCCCGCGCAAGTGGCTGGACGTCGTAGCAGCTGGGCCAAACGGGGCGGTCGCCTGCGCCTCCGGCCGGACGGTCTGGGCGATCGACGGCAAGGGCAAGGTCGAGGAACTGACGCGCGAGCGATCCATCGGCGGGGTCGCCTTCTTTCCCAAGGGCTACCGCCTCGCGGTCGCCGGCTACAACGGCGTCGGCCTCTGGTTTCCCGGCACGTCGGGCGCCGTGCAGGAGCTTTTCTGGAAGGGCGCGCATCTGCACGTCACCGTCTCGCCGGACGGCAAGAATGTGGTGACCGCCATGCAGGAACCGGCGCTGCACGGCTGGCGCATCGCGGACAGCCAGGACATGCGCATGTCCGGCTATCCGACCAAGGTGCGCTGCCTCTCCTGGTCGACCAAGGGGCGCTTCCTGCTCACCTCCGGCGCGCCGGCCAGCATCGGCTGGCCCTTCCATTTCAAGGACGGCCCGATGGGTAAGCGGCCGCTGGAACTCGGCGCACGGCAGGAGATGGTGACGCGGGTTGCCTGCCATCCGCTGGAGGAGATCGTCGCCATCGGCTATTCCGACGGCATGATCCTGCTCGTGCGCTTTTCCGATGGCGAGGAGGTGCTGCTGCGCCGGCCCGAAGACGGGCCGATCTCGGCGCTTGGCTGGTCGCCGACCGGGCTGGAGCTGGCCTTCGGCACAGAGGCTGGCACAGCGGGGATCGTGGACCTTTCGGCATGAGCGCGGTTGCCGCCCGGCTTGACGAGGGCGTGGCTCAGGACGCGCTCAACGCGCGCTTTGCGGCGATCGCGCGGGCGGAAAATCTCCTGCCCGTCAAGGTGACGAAATTCTACCAGCGGAAGATCGACGAGGAGGTTGCAGCGCTCGGCCACCGCGAGGGGCCGCTGCACCGGACCGCCTATCCGAGCCAGGAACGGCTCGATCTCCATGCCGGCCACGAGGTCGCCGACTGGGTCGGCGACCGTTCCAACATGGGCGCGCCGGGCTCGTCGGCCATCATCCACAAATACGCCGACCGCGTTCTCTTCATGCCGACGTCGGTCTGCGCCGGGCACTGCCAGTATTGCTTCCGGCAGGACGTGCTTTCCGATGCCCATGGGGCGGGACGCAGCGATGTTTCCGGCGAGTTGGAGCGGCTCGTCGCCTATCTTGAGACGAAGCCGGATGTCTCGGAAGTGATCCTTTCGGGCGGCGATCCGATGATGCTGCCCGTGCGGGATCTGGAACTGGTGCTTGAGACCCTTCGGGCCCTGCCGCAGATCCGCTCGATCCGCATGCACACCCGCGCGCTCGCCTTTGCCCCGAAGCTTTTCGACGAAACGCGGATGGCGCTGCTGGAGGCGGCCGACGTGCGGCTCGTCTTCCACTTTGTCCACCCCTATGAGGTTTGCGGCGATGTGGAAGAGG
Source organism: Hartmannibacter diazotrophicus (assembly GCF_900231165.1). Lineage (GTDB taxonomy): Bacteria > Pseudomonadota > Alphaproteobacteria > Rhizobiales > Pleomorphomonadaceae > Hartmannibacter > Hartmannibacter diazotrophicus. Next base: position 4,436,795 of record NZ_LT960614.1, on the reverse strand, counting down.
TGCTGCGGCGTCTCAGCCGGCGCGGCCTTCGCCTCTACAACCATTTTCCGCTGCTGCGCGGCGTCAACGACCATGTGGATGTGCTCAAAAGCCTGATTACGCGGCTTGACGATTGCCGGGTGCGGACGTTGTCGGTCTATGTGCCCGAGCCGATCCGCTATTCCGCGCCCTTCCGGCTGACGCTGCAGCGCTTCTTCGCCCTGCAGGATCAGCTGACCGAGACCGCCCCGAGTTGGATCAACGCGGTGCGCTTCACGCTGGACAGCCCGATCGGCAAGGTGCGCCGCGAGCAGATAGCAAGCTGGGATGAGGCGAATGGCCTCGTCACCTTCCGGCGCGGGGGCGCCAACTTCGTCTATCCGGATTTTCCGGCCGCCCTCGACAGTCCGGGCGAGCGCCGGGTGATGCTCTGGAAAGAACCGGCCGCGGAGTAACCCCCGCGGCCGGCCTTTTCGTCAGTTCTGATAATGCGCGAAGCCGAAGATCATCGCGGCCTCGTGGCTCTTGTCCGGCCACCAGCTCGTCTCCGGCTTGGCCTGCTTCGAGCGCTCGTTGATGCCCTCCGAGCCCTTCGGCTCCCGGAACACCGCCACCGCGAAGGTCACGGCGCCGAGGAAGACGATGATCGAGGCCACCGCCACGACCGGTTCCATCGCCTCGTGACCGAGAAGCACGAGGCTGAGCGAGGGGAACATCGCCACCGTGCCCGCCGCGTGCAGGCCGAGCACGGCCTTCGGCAGCGGCCCGGCCGCCTTCGCCGGGAACATCGTGAAATAGCCGCCATAGATCGACGTCACCACGAAGCCGAGAAGGTTCAGGTGCGCGTGCGCCGAATAAATCGAATGGTTGCCGCTTGCTGCCATCGCGATGCCGGCGGCCATGCCGGTCAGCAAAAGAACGATGGCGGTCTTGAAATACAGATTACCGATAGAGTTTCTCATCATGAATTCCGATCAAAATACCTAAAGCACCGGTCTTGAAATGCATGACCGATGGCGCGTGCTTCTACGCCTGTCCGAACCGTTTGTCACGAGGGTTTTTGTGGTCTTTTGTGATTTTTGTCTGACTTTTATGTGGTGAATGACGTTCGGATGACGGTGGGAGCCCGGGGGCGGTCGTTTGCGGTCAATGAGATAAGTGAAGTGAGAAGGCAGGGGGCGAATGCGATGTGAGAGCTGGGGCGCGTTGCTTTCGGCCGGGCTCCCATCCGATCCCCCCTCCGTCGTCATCCCCGCGAAAGCGGGGACTCATTGGCCTTTGCGAGACATGGCTGTCGCGGGGAGGGGCAACGTCCTGCCTTGGCCCGGAGCGCCATTCTCTGCCGATCCATGATTGGGTCCCCGCTTGCGCGGGGATGACGATGGAGGGGTAGGGGGATGTGGAACCTTGCGCTCTGCGGTCCGCAACACATCCAGAGCTTGCGGCAACGAGTGCGCCATCGCACTCTGGCCTCGGGAAGATGGAGCGGGGCGGATGGTGGACCGGGCGGACGAGCCTGAATTCGATCGCGATGAATTGGAAGTGTGGCTCGGAAAGCAGCCGCGAGAGGTCTCGGTCGCGATTGCGGCACGGGCGGCGCTGAGGGTTTTCCCGTTTGTCTCGCTGACACATCGGATGAGAACGATCAATGATTTGTCAGCCTATGTAATATTCCAAGCTTGTCGCGCCGTGGCTTCGGCATGGGCTGCAGCAAGGTATCCGGCTTATTCGAATATGCTTAGTCGTGCGGCCCATGGTGCGGCCATTAACATGGTAACGTATGAGCACGCGGAACTCGCTGTTTCGGCTGCCGCTTACACTGCTATGGAGGCTCCAATCGTCTGGCCGCCCGAGGCCGTAAGTTTACTATTTTCGAATTCTTCCGCCGCTGTTGCAAATGGGGGATTGGCGGCGAGTGTAGTCGGCGCTCGAACTGCGGGAATTTACTTCTCTGCGCTGCAAAGCGACCGTCGGTCGATTGAAGAGGGAGCAAGCCCAGAAATCTTAGCGAGTGTGCCACTGTGGGGTGACGTCACAAACGACAAATTTTTTCGAACTTGGCGGAATATAAAAGCAGATCTGCTTTCGCTTCATCAAGGCTGGGAAGTTTGGACAGAGTGGTACGAAGATCGACTTTTCGGCAGACCATCCATCGAACAACTTGAGATCAAAAGATCGCTTATTGAGGATGAGTTGTGGCCCCAAGGCCCTAAAGTCGTAAATGCGCGCATCAGGGAACTGATCGAACAGTATATGCCTAAGGAAATCGATGGTCCCGCTCAAGACCCTCTGGCACCGATTTTCACCGAAACTCCCGACAGGCCGATCGATCTTGCGCCCATGCGGCCCGGATCGGGCCTGACAGATGGGCCGGCGCAGCGCGATCTCTACGATGAACTTCGCGACAAGATGCATGATGCGGTCGCTTTGGGGAGGAATGTGCTCGGGTCACTGAACGATCCGGTCGCCAAGGCACTGGCCGTGATGCCCGAGGATTTCTCCGCCGCCAATCCGACGCGCATGTGGTCACGGATGAACACATTGCGTCGACGCCACGCTGCCCACGAGGCAGTCAAGGCGAGCGACGAGCCGCATCCCGACAAGCTGGAGCCCGGGACGGCGGAATATCTCCGCGATATTCTCGACACCTACAACCCGCTCGCCTCTTCCGATACGAAATTGCGTGAGCTTGATGCGCGCCGGCCCGGTCCTCAGGAGGTGGAGACGGCGAAAGAGGTTGTCAAACCGCTTCTGGATGCCGTCGCGGACGAAATCAAGGATCGTGAGATTGTCAGCGAGGATGCTGCTTTGGAAGTCGGCGATGCAATTGAAGCCCTGAAAGAGGGCGGCGACAATCTCAATGGCCGGTTGGGTGCCGAACAGGGACTCCGAACCTTCGGAAATTTGTTAGCAGCTGGCATCAATACAGTCTGGCATTTTGGATTCGATCAGTCTGGCAAATTTGCAGCCAAGGCAAGAGACGCCGCTGGACAGGAAGCGGGCAAGTGGATTGCGAGAAGTCCGATTGTTCTCGCTCTCGGACGCTTTATTGCAATTTACGCTGCCGAACTGAAAGCCTTTGCAGCTGTTCATTTCTCCAATCCCAAAGTGCTGCACATCATCGATTTGATTGCGAGCTGGTTTGGAGGTTGAGAGGCCATTGGGTCCCCGCTTGCGCGGGGATGACGGTGGAGAGGTTGGGCAGGGCAGAGAGGTCCGGGCAAGGCGGATCGGTCGATGACGGAGGAGGCGGTCCTGAATGGCCGGCTGGGTCTACATCATGGCGAGCCGGAAGCATGGAACGCTCTATGTCGGCGTGACAAGCGATCTGCCGCGCCGGGTGCATGAGCATCGCAACGGCCTTTTGCCGGGCTTTACCGAACGATATGGCTGCAAGCGGCTCGTCTGGTCGGAGCAATTTTCGACGATCGGAGACGCCATCGCCAGAGAGAAGGCGGTGAAGAAGTGGCGTCGGGCCTGGAAGGTGCAGGCGATTGAGGCGGCCAATCCCGATTGGGACGACCTTTATGAGACATTGAACTGGTGAGTTGCGGTCGCCGCGATTGGATGATGTCGACTAGATCGGCCGTGCCGATCATCTCGATGCTCGCGTTTTCCAAACGTTGATATGGAGGCTTCGGCCCCACGTCCGGGCGAGGCCATTTTCCACTCACTGACTCTCCATCGTCATCCCCGCGAAAGCGGGGACCCATTGGCCTCACAGCAAAATGGTTTTTCGGGAAGGGGCAATGCGTTGCCGCGATCCGAAGCGTCGTTCTCTGCCGCTCCATGATTGGGTCCCCGCTTTCGCGGGGATGACGATGGAGAGGAGAGAGGAAAAGGGCAGAATTCAGCCCCCACCTCATTCTTAGCCGGTTCCTCTCCCTACTGCCCTGTCGCCGGGGCGCCGAAGTCGGGTGCCGGCAGGCCGCCGGGGGCGGCTGGAGCCGCTGGTGCCGCTGGCGCTCCGAAGTCCGGCGCCGGACTGCCGAAGCTGGGCGCAGGCAGGCCGCCGGGAGCTGCCCCGCCGGCATCTCCACCCGGCGCTGCGAAGGGATTGGCTCCGGGGGTGGCGCCCGGGGCAAAGGGATTGCCCGCGCCGCCTGCGCCCGGCATCGGCACCGAGAAATTGACCGTCGACGGATCGACCTCGATCTCGCCGGCCTTGTAGTGGGTCACGAGGCTCGGGGCGAAGATGAGCAGGCCGACCATGACCACCTGGATACAGACGTAGGGGATCGAGCCCATGTAGATCTGGCCGGTGGTGACCGGCGCGATGGTCTGCCCCGTGATCCTGTCGACATAAGGCTTCTCGGGCGCGACGGAGCGCAGGTAGAAGAGCGAGAAGCCGAAGGGCGGGTGCATGAAGGACGTCTGCATGTTGACGCCCAGAAGCACGCCGAACCAGATGAGGTCGATGCCGAGCTTTTCCGCGACCGGCGCGAGCAGCGGCACGATGATGAAGGCCAGCTCGAAGAAGTCGAGGAAGAAGGCGAGGAAGAAGACGAGCAGGTTGACGACGACGAGGAAGCCCAGCTCTCCGCCGGGGATCGAGGTGAGCAGGTGCTCGACCCAGAGGTGACCGTCGACGCCATAGAAGGTCAGCGAGAAGACGCGGGCGCCGAGCAGGATGAAGATGACGAAGGAGGAGAGCTTCGTCGTCGTGTCGAGCGCCTGCTTGATCATCTTGAAGTTGAGGCGCCGGTTCATGGCGGCAAGGATCAGTGCGCCGGTTGCGCCCATGGCGCCGCCTTCGGTCGGCGTCGCAAGGCCGATGAAGATGGTGCCGAGCACGAGGAAGATCAGGATCAGCGGCGGCAGGAGTGAGGTCACGACCCGGCGGGCGAGCTTCCATCCGCGTAGCGTGCGCGCTTCCGGCGGCAGGGCCGGCGCCCACTCGGGCCTGACGAGCGTCACGCCGATGACGAAGGCGGCGTAGAAGCCGGTCAGCACCAGGCCGGGGATCAGGGCGCCCTTGTACATGTCGCCGACCGAGCGGCCGAGCTGGTCGGCCAGCACGATGAGCACGAGGCTCGGCGGAATGATCTGGGCGAGCGTTCCGGAGGCTGCGATGGCGCCCGTCGCGATGCGCCGGTCATAGCCGTAGCGCAGCATGATGGGCAGCGAGATGAGGCCCATCGAGATCACCGAGGCGGCGACGACGCCGGTGGTGGCGGCAAGCAGCGCGCCGACGAAGATCACCGCATAGGCAAGGCCGCCGCGGATCGGGCCGAAGAGCTGGCCGATGGTCTCCAGCAGATCCTCGGCCATGCCGCTTCGTTCAAGGATGAGACCCATGAAGGTGAAAAAGGGAATGGCGAGCAATGTCTCGTTCGACATGACGCCGAAGATGCGGTCCGGGATCGCGCCGAAGAGATTGGGCGAGAGCAGGCCGAGCTCGATGCCGATGAGGCCGAAGATGAAGCCGTTGGCGGCAAGGGCGAAGGCGACGGGGTAGCCGAGCAGCAGCAGGACCACCAGCGCCAGGAACATGATCGGAGCGAGATTTTCAGCGAAGAAGGCAGTCATGGCTGTCGAACTCTTCTTGAGAAACCGGAGACAGGAACAGGCTTGGCGGCTCGGTCAGTGGGGACCGTTGCCGTAGCCTTCCGCCGGATCGGGGCCGGCGCCTCTCAGAAAGGCGATGCGCTTGAAGAGTTCGGAGGCACCCTGCAGGCCGAGCAGGGCAAAGCCGATGGGGACCAGAATCCAGACCGGCCAGAGCATGAGGCCGCCGGCATTGTTCGACACCTCGCCCGACGTGATCCGGTTCAGGGCCTGCGGCAGGGTCAGATAGAAGGTGATGCCGACGAAGGGGAAGAGGAAGAGCAGCGTCCCGAGGATCTCGATCCAGACCTGGGTGCGCCGTTGCAGGTGGCCGTAGATGATATCGATCTTGACGTGCTCGCCCTTGAGAAGGGTGTAGCCGGCCGCCAGAAGGAAGACGGCGGAGAACAGATACCATTGCGCTTCCAGCCAGGCGTTGGACGCCACGGAGAAGACCTTGCGCATGGTGGCATTGCCGGCACTGATCAGAACCGCGATCAGCACAAGCCAGGATACGGACCGCCCTATGAAGCCATTGATGTTGTCGATCAAATAGCTAAGGCGCAGCAATACCGGCATCGGTTTCGTCCCCCCAACTCACAGTTTACCGTCAGGTTTCTTGACGCGACCCAATCGGATTATTTTGGCTGCTCGTCAATCCCGCTGCGGCGGAATCGCCCGATTTGCCCAAACTTTCGGCCGTCTTCATTGGTGGCCCGGCCAAGCGGAGCGGAGGCAAAGCCGCGAACCGCACCTTCAGCATATAAGTCAATTCGAATGCAAGCGGAACCGCCGTTTGGCGAAATCGATCTTATTGACGTTACGTCAATATTTGTTGGTTTGAATGACAGGGTGAGATGGTCTGGTCCTCCGACGGGGGGCTGGGTGCGGGATGGTTCGGGTCCGGTTCGAACGGCCCTCGCGATGCTGTCAGGCCCACAGGCTTTCGAGCCGGTTGGCCGCGCCGCTAGCGCGCTGATTTCCGCGAGGCCGCGGAATTGTCCGTTTCGTGCTTGCCGCCGGTCATGCCGGGCCGTTTCTCACGCCAAGGACCCTGATCATCAGGGAAAGTTCTTCTGGCCCACGGTCATGCAGAGGTGGTAGCCTGTGTCGAGACGGGGATGTTCATCTGGAATTCCGTGCCGGGGTGGGGCGGCTTCATTCCGAGGGCCACATGCACAGCATGAGGCCGTGTCGAATATTCCTTGCGGGCGAGAGGAGAGGGGATGAGATCCGCCAAGCAGGAAGCGGAGATCCACGACGGTGCGCCGGACCCCGATGCACGCATTCTTCTCGTCGAGGACGACGAGGACGAAATCCGCCTGATCTCGAGACTGCTCTCGCAGGCGCCAATCGCCATCGAGGTGAATTCCTTCCAGAACGGCAAGCTCGCGCTCGAGCATCTGGAAACCGCCGCCGGCGGCGATGACATTCCCTTGCCCGACCTGGTGCTGCTCGACATCAACATGCCGGTGATGGACGGCATTCTCTTTCTGGCCAAGCTGCGCCAGCACAACGACTTCAAGTCGCTTCCCGTTGTCGTTCTGACCACGTCCACCGACGAGGAACTCGTCCGGCGCGCCTATGATTTCGGTGCGAATGCGGTGATCAACAAGGTCGACAGCCTCGACGGCATGAGCCAGATCGCCAACACCATCGTCGATTTCTGGTTCCGGGTGGCGCGCCGCTACTACGTCGACTGAGACGGGCAAGAGCCTTTCGACCTCGTTGATTGCCGCCGCGCCGCCGCCGGCACCCCTCCGCCGTCTTCCGCAGCTTCCCTGGAGCGTGTTCGCCGTCCTCCGTGATCTTGGGGATGGCAAATGACGCGCGTTGCCTTATGTGAAGAACGCGTGTTCAAGATGCCGGACTTTTCAAGGAGCAGACCGGGAATGGCCGAGACGATGGGTTCGGACAAGTTGGAGGTGCCACAGCCGATGCGATTGCCGGCGGATCATCCGCCCGTCGCAACGGGCCGGGTCGGGGTTCTGCTGGTCAATCTCGGGACGCCGGACGGCACCGACTACTGGTCGATGCGGCGCTATCTGAAGGAGTTCCTGTCCGACCGCCGGGTCATCGAGACGTCGCGGCTGATCTGGTGGCCGGTCCTCAACGGCATCGTGCTGTCCACCCGCCCGCAGAAGAGCGGGGCGGCCTATGCGTCGATCTGGAACACGGAAAAATCGGAATCGCCGCTTCGCACCTTCACCCGTTCGCAGGGTGAAAAACTTGCCGGCGCGCTGTCGGACCTTTCCAATGTGTCGGTCGACTGGGCGATGCGCTACGGCAAGCCGACGATCGCCGAAAAGCTCGATGCCTTGAAGGCCAGGGGCTGCGACCGCATTCTTCTTTTCCCGCTCTATCCGCAGTATTCGGCGTCGACGACGGCGACGGTCAACGACAAGGCCTTCGAGCATCTGATGCGGCTGCGCTGGCAGCCGGCCCTGCGCACCGTGCCGCCCTATCACGACGATCCGGCCTATATCGAGGCGCTGGCGACATCCATCGAGACGCATCTTGCTTCGCTCGACTTCGAGCCGGAGGTGGTGCTTGCGTCCTTTCACGGCCTGCCGCAGTCCTATTTCCGGAATGGCGACCCCTATCACTGCCATTGCATGAAGACGACGCGGCTCTTGCGCGAGCGTCTCGGCTGGACCGAACAGAAGCTGATGACGACCTTCCAGTCCCGCTTCGGACCGGAGGAATGGCTGCAGCCCTATACCGACAAGACGGTGGAGCGGCTGGCCAAGGAAGGCGTCAAGAGCATCGCCATCCTCAATCCCGGTTTCGTGGCCGACTGCCTCGAAACGCTTGAGGAGATCGCCATCGGCGTCGGGGAGATCTTTCACGAGCACGGCGGCGAGCACTTCAGCCATATTCCCTGCCTCAATGACAGCGGGGCGGGAATGATGGTGATCGAAACGGTGGTTCGCCGCGAACTCGGCGGCTGGGTCTGATATAAAGGCCGGGGAAGAATCTTAACCGGAGAGCGCGAAGCTGCGCCTCTCAGCGGCCGGAGCGTCGCCTCAACAGGAGAACGCACATGTACGGCGTCAGCGGTTTCGATATCTTCGTGATCGTCCTTGCCCTTCTCGTGGTGATCACGCTCTTTGCCGGCGTCAAGCAGGTGCCGCAAGGCTATCACTACACCGTGGAGCGTTTCGGCCGCTACACGCGCACGCTCAGGCCCGGCCTCAACCTGATCCTGCCCTATATCGACACGATCGGCGCCAAGCTCAACATGATGGAGCAGGTGCTGGACGTGCCGAGCCAGGAGATCATCACGCGCGACAACGCGACCTGCACGGTGGACGGCGTCACCTTTTTCCAGGTGCTCGACGCGGCCAAGGCCGCCTATGAGATCAGCGGGCTGCAGAACGCCATTCTCAACATCACCATGACGAATATCCGCACGGTGATGGGCTCGATGGATCTCGACAGCCTCCTGTCCAACCGCGACGAGATCAATACCCGCCTGCTGCATGTGGTCGATGCCGCGACCGAGGCTTGGGGCATCAAGATCACCCGTATCGAGATCAAGGACATCAACCCTCCGAAGAACCTCGTCGATTCCATGGCGCGCCAGATGATGGCCGAACGCGACAAGCGGGCCGCGATCCTGGAGGCGGAAGGTCTTCGCCAGGCCCAGGTGCTCAAGGCGGAGGGTGAAAAGCAGTCCCAGATCCTGCAGGCCGAGGGCCGCCTGGAAGCGGCGCGCCGCGATGCCGAAGCCCGCGAGCGGCTGGCCGAGGCGGAAGCCATGGCGACCCGCGCCGTCAGCGAGGCGGTGGCGCAAGGCAATGTCCAGGCGCTGAACTATTTCATCGCCGACAAATACACCCAGGCGCTGGGAAAATTTGCGACTTCGCCCAACCAGAAAATCCTCATGCTGCCGATCGAGGCGAGCGCCTTGATCGGAACGGTTGGCGGCATCGCCGAACTGGCCAAGGCCGCCTTCAGCAAGGACGAGCCCGACCCGTCATCGAGCCGGCGCAGCCGCTCCGGCATTCCGGTGACACCGCCATCGGAAAGTTGAGGCTGGCACATCGGGTAGGGAGGGCGTTTGAACCTGATGCGTGCAAGTGAAGACGCGAAAACGCATCATGCACCGGATGCCATCGCCCAGGATGGCGGGATTGGCTCTTCGTTGAAGCCTCACGCCGTGACGCCGCACCGGTTTGGTCGAGTGGAGATCGCAACATGATTCTGGACCTTGTCGGCGAACTGGGCGCCTGGAGCTGGATGATCGCGGCGATCCTGCTGGCCGTCGTCGAACTCGCGGCGCCGGGGACTTTCTTCATCTGGTTCGCCGTCGCGGCGGTGGTCGTCGGCCTTGTCGCCTTCGTCATTCCCATCGGCTGGCAGGTGCAATGCCTTCTTTTTCTGGCTCTCGCCGTCGTGGCTGCCCTTCTCGGCCGAAAGGTCTATGGCCAGGGCCGGAAGGCGGTCGAGGATCCCTATCTCAATGACCGTGCCGGACGTCAGGTGGGACGCAAGGGGACGCTGGACGAGCCGATCGTCAACGGAATGGGCCGTGTCAGGCTCGACGACAGCGTCTGGCGTGTCGAAGGCCCGGATCTTCCCGCCGGCACGCGCGTCAAGGTCCTGACGATCAGATCAGGCCATCTCGTCGTTGAACCCGACACGACCGATCCCTCGGTCTGATCCTGCAAACGGATTTTTCCCCTGTCTGTTGACGGCTTCCGTGAAGAGCGGTTGATCGCCAGTCCGTTCGATTGCCGCGCCCGGGGCGAAAACCGGTTTGCCCGAAAGGCATCAAGAGCGATCACGAACTCCTGACTGGTTATTGATTTATCTTATTTTTTTCAGTTTCGCGCCTAATGCACATGATCAGGCGTCCATATGTGTGCTGGGCAGGACGGGTAACTGCCGACGGCTTTTGCGGTCCTGCGAGAATTGAAAGGATAACGTCATGTCCATCAAGACACTTGCTCTCGCCGGTGCGCTCGTCGCCGCTTTCGCGACCTCCGCGTCCGCAACTCCCGTCTTTCATCCCGGCGTTTCGTCGAGCGATATCAAGCTTGCCAAGATGTCGGCAAATCTGGACCGGGAGACCCATCTGTCCGCAGCCACGCCGTCCTCGGGTGTTGTTACGGGGCTTGGCACCAACAAGGCCATCCATACGGGTGTAATCTGGGGTCGTTCGAATATGGCCTCGATGTCGGCCGACGCCGACGACAATTCATCGGTCGCCGTCGGCACGCATGGCGCCGCTCCGGTCATTCCGAACATGACCAAGGTCTTCCACGCGGGTCGCAGCGAGAGCCGCGGTGGCTAACGTTGATCGGCGACAAGGGGCTGGAGCGCCCTGACAGGGGCAATGGCCAAGGGGCTGGCCCGGCATCGCTGACATTGACACCCCAGCCGGAACTGGCACCCAATGGGCAGCATCCGCATCGAGCGGACGACCGGAGCCTTGGCCGCGTGAAACCTGGCAAGGGGAAAGATCCTGGTGTCTTTCCCCTTGCCAGCATCTCGCCCCTTGCCAGCATCTCGGCACGCTGCGGCAATGCGTTCACAGACACCCGGAAGACCGTCGACACCTGCGATGGGAATATGCTGTATCCGCCCCCACGGATATCAAGGGCGATCACGGAATTCTGATGAGAGATTGAGTTTGCCGATTTGGCACAATTATGTAGCTAATCAATATAGTCAGATACCCTTATTTTCTTCTCGGGCGGGAGAGGAACGCCGCTGGCTATCATCAAGAGCCGGCGCATCAGGAAAGGGTGTTGTCATGTCTCTCAAGACTATTGCACTGGCTGGTGTTTTGATCGCCGGCACGGTCGTACCGTCATTTGCGGCCTCGGCCTTCCATCCGGGCCAATCCGGCAGCGACATCAAGCTGGACCGGATGTCCCATGCCCTCGATCGGAGTTCGTCAGCCGTCGGAACGCACGGTGCCGCGATGGCGGGTGCCGCCGCTACGCCGCTTTTCAGTGCCGGCAGGTCGCAGAGCGACAAGAAGCTGGACAAGATGAGTGCGGCCTCCAAGGGAACGCTGAAGTGGGATTCGTCCGAATCCCGCGCTCAAGGGGCCGATATGCAGCGTTACGTCATCAATCCAGGATCGTGAGACCGGAGCGTGTTCCTGCAGGGTCAATGAGGGCCGTTGCGGACACGCGTGTTGATGTCGATGTGGAACCGGCGGAGAGAAAAGTGCCGGCATTTTTCTCCCCGCCCGCCTCAGAAGGGCCTTTTGCCCGACGTTACCGGTTCGATCCACCCCCTATGGCCCGACGGTATCCGGTGTCGCGGGTTTAGTTAGCGGGCGTCATCCCAGGTGCTGGCGCGATTGCCGTGTCGCTTCGGTCGCCGAAATCTGCGGGCATGTTTGCGCCGTCGGCACGCCCCGGGACGTGGGGGAGCGGTAATCCTTCGATCACAAGGCGATAGAGCGGCGTTCCCTTCTTCGGCTGGGGCACCGTCTCCGGCGTCAGAAGCTCTCTCGACAAGTCGCCGGCCGGATCGCTCAGCGACATGACCCGCCCGTCGAGCGGCAGGGGCATGCCGGTCATTGTCCCCTTCACCAGCCATTCCCGCAGCAACTGTTCGGCATAGAAGGCGAGTTTCCTTCGGCCGGACGAGGTGAAATGGATGCCGTCCGACAGACGCAGGCGCCGGATCTGGCCGTCAATGTCGGGACCCGACGCAATGAAGCCGCCGGTGTCGGAGGCAAATGGTTTCCACGCATCCACATAGACGGCGCCGGTATTCTCCAGGCCTTTCCGGATCAATTCGTCGATGGTCGCCATGTCCTTGGACAGGCGTTCGCTTTCCATTGGAACGAGGCCGACCCACCACAAAGGCACATTGCGGGCCGCAGCAGTGACGGCGATGTCGCGAACGCGCTGCATGTAGGCGGCTTCCCATTCCGGGGTTCCGAAGTCTGCGGTGCCGGCCGGAAGCCCGATCGCCTGCCGGTCGTTGAGGCCGATCTGCACGACGACCGCATCGGGAGGATCGTCGCCGTCGAGCATCGCACCGAGATCGGCGGGCCAGTCCTTGTAGTCCTTGCGGACGAGGCCCGATGGGCCGCTGCTGGCATCGACGACGGCAAGCTCCGGGGTCTCGTCGAACGCCTGCGTCAAGCCGCGGGCAAGATGGCTGGCGAGCGAATCGCCGACGACCGCAACGACCTTCGCATCGGGAGTCTTGGCGACCTTGGGCTCGGGAGGGGCGGTGGCCCGCGCCTTCGGGGGCGCCGTCCTTGCCGCCGGAGCGGGTTGTTGGGGCAGGAGCGGGCGCGGTCCCACGGGCGCGGCGGGTTCGGGATGAATGCCGAAGAGGCGCTGGAAGAAGTTGCGGTTGTCGCCGGCCTGGGCCAGTTCGATGACGCCGATGCCGCGCGCCGCTTCATTCGGCGCCGGCGACTGGTCCGGACCCGCCGCTTCGGCGCCATGCGCGACGACGATGCCGAGGAGCACGAGAAGGATCGAGATCGCAGGCCGCGTCCTCATACCCCGGTCCCTCCGGCCGATGCGGGGCCGCTCTTAGCGGCGCAGATGCTCCAGCAGCTTGTCATTGGCGTAGCCGTCCGGCACCAGGCCCATCGCCGTCTGGTAGGCCCTGATGCCCTCGATGGTGCCCGAGCCGATCTTGCCGTCCGTCGGACCGACATCGAAGCCTTTGGCGTTGAGCAGGGCCTGCAGTTCCATGCGCTCGTCGGCCGACAGGGACCGGTCGTCCCGGGGCCAGCTTGCGATGAACGGTCCGCCGCCGATCAGCCGGTCGCCGAGGTGGCCGACGCCGAGTGCGTAGGCGACGGCGTTGTTGTAGCGGCGGATGACCTTGAAGTTCTTCAGCATCAGGAAGGTCGGTCCGCCCGAACCGCCCGGCATGATCAGTTGCGCGCTGTCGGTCGGACGGGGGAATGAACCGGCATTCGCCCGCCGGATGCCAAGCGATTGCCAGTCGGCGACCGTCATGGTCCTGCCGATGTTGCCGTAATTGAAGCCCGAGGGAAGCATGACCTCGTAGCCCCATGTCTCTCCGCTGCGCCACCCCATCCGCGCAAGGTAGTTGGCCGTCGAGGCGAGAGCGTCGGGCACGGACGTCCAGATGTTGCGCCGGCCGTCGCCATCGAAATCGACGGCATAGGCCTCGTAGGTGGTGGGAATGAACTGGGTGTGGCCCATGGCACCGGCCCAGGAGCCGAGCATGTGGCGGGCGTCGACGTCGCCGCGCTGAACGATCGCGAGCGCGGCGAGCAACTGCTGGCGGCCGAACCGGGCACGCTTTCCGCCATCGTAGGCAAGCGTTGCCAGCGAACGGACGACGTCCTTGACGATCCTCGGGTTGTCCAGGACCGATCCGTAGGAGCTTTCCATGCCCCAGACGGCCACGACATATTGCCGGGGCACGCCGTAGGTCGTCTCGATGCGGTCGAGCAGACGGCGGTGCTCGGCGAGCATTGCCTTGCCGTTCTCGATCCGGGTCTCGGAAACGGCACCGTCGAGATATTCCCAGATGGGCTTGTGGAACTCGGGCTGGCGATGCGCCTTTTCGATGACGTCCGGGTCGGGGCCGACGTTGGCGAAGGCCTGGTCGAAGACGCGGCGCGAGATGCCGCGGTCACGCGCTTCCGGCCAAAGCCGCTCGACGAAGGCCGAGAAGTCCGCCGGGATGCGGCCGTCATTGAGGGCTGGCTGAACCGGTGCGGAAAGGCTTGGCACCAATCCCAGCGGATTGTCGACCGCCATGCATGCCGTCGACGGCAGGCTGATGAGGATCGCAAGTCCAATTCGGGTGATCGCGCTGGCTCTTTTCATGAATCAACCTGTGAACTGGAATATCGCCGGCAGGTCCGAAATTCCCGGACGGCTATTGGGTATCTTTCCCTGCACTGCGTCGTCAGTCCGGCCGATGGTCTCATGAAATTCAGGCGAGGCCAATGTTCCGGACGCCCGCGGCAAGGGCATTCGCGAAGCGGCAGCATCCGACGCCACACGTCCGGCAGGCGGCTGCAAGCACGCGCATGGCTCCAGTGAAGACGCGTTCTGGTTAATGGAGGATGAACGAGCCCTCTGTGGGCACCGTTGCCATTGTTCGGGCGGTGTCCGCAAAATGGCCCGAATGATGGTCTTCGGTCGGGTGCCGTCAGAACGACCGAAAGTCACGCCAGAGATGACCCTCGCGCCAGCCTCGATTTTGCCAACTCTTAACTCTGTAGGGTCAAATCGGCGTCCAAATATCGGCGGAACGCTCCCGTTCACGCAAACTGAACGATCTTGGTTTAGTTGACGGCTTCAGAACAATTTGTTGGTCGCCAGCGTTGAGCTGACGGTAACCGTCGCTGGAGGCCGGCGACGGCGACGGCGGATGCGGACTTCGGCGGATTGAATTTTCATGTCGAATGTATGAGGAGTTCAGGGTGAGCAAGAAAATTCGCAAGGCAGTGCTTCCTGTTGCGGGTCTCGGTACGCGATTCCTGCCGGCGACGAAGGCCGTGCCGAAGGAAATGATGACGATCGTCGATCGTCCCGCCCTCCAGTATGTCGTCGACGAGGCGCGCGCGGCCGGCATCGAGCACATCATCTTCGTCACCGGCCGCGGCAAGGCCGTGATCGAGGACCATTTCGACGTTGCCTACGAATTGCAGCAGACGCTGGAAGCGCGCGCCAAGACCGAGGCGCTGGAGACGCTGAAGCGTGACCTGCCGCTCGCCGGCTCGTGCAGCTTCACCCGCCAGCAGGCGCCGCTCGGTCTCGGCCACGCGGTCTGGTGCGCCCGCGACATCGTCGGCGACGAGCCCTTCGCGGTCCTGCTTCCCGACATGCTGATGAAGCACACGACGCCCTGCCTGAAGAGCATGGTCGAGGCCTACGAGCAGACCGGCGCCAACGTCATCTCGGTGGAGGAATGCGATCCGGCGATGGCGCACCAGTACGGCATCATCGGCGTCGGCAAGACGCTCGCCGAGGACACCTACGAGGTGACGGCGATGATCGAGAAACCGAAGAATCCGCCGTCGAACCTCTTCATCTCCGGCCGCTACATCCTGCAGCCGGAAATCTTCGGCCTCCTCTCCAGCCAGGAGAAGGGCGCGGGTGGCGAGATCCAGCTCACCGACTCCATGCTGCGCCTCATGGAAACCTCGCCCTTCGTCGGCGTGCGCTTCCGCGGCACGACCTATGACACCGGCACCAAGCTCGGCTTCCTCATGGCCAACATCGCCTATGCCATGGACCGCACCGACATCCATCCCGATATCGCCGGCGAACTGGCGGGGGTCCTGAAGCGCTGAGGGCCTTGCCCGAGCAGCTCTTTCAAAGAGGAAACGTCCGATATGCGGCACCGGGGCTCCTGCGCTCCGGTGCCGTTTTGCTTTTGAGCCCAGGTGCGCCTGCCAGGGGATGCCTGTCAGGGGATGCCTGTCAGGGGCGCAGAGTGAGGCCCGCCTCCAGCCGCGCTTCGCGGGTGTCGTCACCGGTTGCCGTGGAGTTCGAATACTGATAGGACGCGGTGGTGGAGAGTTCGACGTTGGGGTTGAGCCGCCAGCCGAGGGCGGCGTCCACCGTGTAGGAGTCGATCTGACGGTCGATCCCGGTGTACTCGCTGCGCGAGAAGGCGCCGCCGAAGCGCAGGTTGACGTTCTCGCGGATGTCCCGGGACACATGGGCATCGAAGGCCGTCACGACGTAGCCGGACGCACCGGCAAGGGTCGTCGGCGCAAAGCTGGTCGACAGGGCCAGGTTCAGCGCGGTGATGTCGTCGATCTGCCAGGCCAGGGACCCGTCGAGGATGAGCGCGTCGATCGGGGCAAGCCGGCCGTCATCCATGGTCTCGCGGCCATAGCCGGCCGCGATCTCGCCTGTCGCGGTCTCGCCGTCGAGAGACAGGCCGCCCTTCAGTTCGTAGCCGTGGCTGGACCGGTCGAAGCCGTTGACGTCGGCGGACTTGTCGTTCAGCCGGACGAAAGCGCCGCCCTCGACGAAGGGCGCCAGAATGCTGCCCCGGTCGTAGGCCAGACGCAGCGAACCGTCGAGCGCGGTGTTGTTGCGGTCGGCGGCATTGGTGCCGGCGGACGTTCCATAGGCCGTGCGGTCGACGGAGCCCTTCAGGGTCGTGCCGATGATACCGGCGTTGCGCACATAGCCGAAGTCGGCGCTCAGCACCTGAACGTTGACGGTGTTGGTGCCCGCCGCGGAGGGGTCTTCGCTGGAGGCATCCTCGCGGGAGAGGGAATAGCCTCCGTTGAAGGTCAGCGTATCAGTCTCGGTGAGGGCGTGGGTGAGGGCCAGCGTGGTGTCGAAGGTCGGGCTCCAGCGGATCGCCGGCGCGTAATAGTCGGTGAGGCTGCCCTTCATCGTCAGGACACCCGTCGTCACGTCATTGTCGAGATTGCGGATTTCCAGCTCGGCGCGGGTGGTCGAATAACCCGCCTTGCGGGCATTCGCCGCGCTGGTGGCATTGGTGGTCGCGCCGCCGCCGACGTAGAGCGACGGACGCAGCGCCAGCGACCCGGTCAAGATATCGCGCGGGTCGAAGGGATTGCCGCGCGGCGGCTGCGGCCCCTGGCCGAAGGGCTTGAGCGTTTCCGTCGGCCGGGTCGGATTGAGCGGGCTCTGGACCGGCCGCGTCACGGGATTTGACTGGGTGTCGGTCAGGAAGGTGCCGCGCAACGATTGCCGGAGTGCGGCCGGGGACGTGGTCCTCCGGTTCGCCGCCGCCGTCGACCCGGACGTCGAGGTCGTGGCGGCGGAGGTGTCGGTTGCGGATGGATCGGCATTGAGCAGGTCGACGGATGCCGACGGATCGCCGGTGGATGTCGTGCCGATGTCCGTCGCTCTGTCGCCGAGGCTTTGCGCGTCCGCATGCCCCATGGCAGCAAGATGCACGCCGAGCGCAAGGCTCGCGATCCGGACCGGAAGGCGAATGGCGTTCAACATCCTGTTTCCTGTGGACGGCTTCCTGCCGCCAGTGACGATGTCTCTTCTGTAGCGACCTGTTGTCCGCCTGCCCGCCGAAGGGCTGTCGGAAGAGCCGGCTACCTTGGTAACTCAATGGTAAATATTCAGGGTAAATGGGGACTTAACATTCACCTTTTTCGGCCCGAACAGGCCCAATTTCGTCCCAGGGAAGGACATTCCCGGTCCACCGCATGCCAAATTTCGTTGGCGGCAAGCGGCGAAGTTCACGTTTGATTAGCCCCGATCTGCCTATGGTTCGGCAATGCTTCCTCGGCAGTCTCGGGTCTTGGCGGGCGACACTTCATGGATATAGCAACGATCATCGGCATCATCGGTGCCTTTGCGGTCACGGCCTGGGCAATCTGGATGGGCGGCGCCTTCAGCGCCTTCGTCGACGTTCCCTCCATCGGCATCGTGGTTGGCGGCTCGATCTTCGTCGTGATGCTGCGCTTTCAGCTCAACACGGTCATCGGCGCGCTGGCAACCGGCGGAAAGGCGGCCTTCCAGACGAGCAAGGCCTCGCCGCGAGACCTGATCGAGAACATCACCGAAATGGCCGAGGTCGTTCGCAAGCAGGGTCCGCTCGGACTTGAATCGCTGGAAATCGCCGATCCCTTCCTTTCCAAGGGCAAGCAGATGATCGCCGACGGCTACGATCCGAGCTTCATCCAGGAATCGATGGAGCGCGAGCGCGATCTCTACCTGACACGCCTTGCGGAAGGCGCGCGCATCTTCAAGGCGATGGGCGATTCCGCGCCGGCCTTCGGGATGATCGGAACGCTGGTCGGTCTGGTGCAGATGCTGCAGGCGATGGACGATCCTTCCAAGATCGGCCCGGCCATGGCCGTCGCGCTGCTGACGACCCTTTACGGCGCGTTGATCGCCAACGTCATCTGTCTGCCGGTGCACGAAAAGCTGAACGCCAAGGTGGACGTGGAAGAGATCAACCAGACGCTGATCATCGACGGCGTCGTCCAGATCCGCAATTCCAAGAGCCCGAATCTCATCCGAGAGATGCTGCTCGCCTACCTGCCGGAGAAGCAGCGGCAGGCGGAGGAAGCCGAAGCGGCGTAACGGCCGGTCCGGCAAGGAAGGAGAACGAGGCGATGGCACGCAAGAAGGGCGGAGGCGGCGGCGGCGCACCGGAGTGGCTGGTGACCTTCGCCGACTTGATGTCGCTGCTCGTCTGCTTCTTCGTGCTGATCATCTCCTTTTCGACCCAGGACCAGAAAAAGCTGGAGATCGTCGCCGGCTCGATGAAAGACGCCTTCGGCGCGGTGCGGGACCGCAAGCTTGCCGGCCTCATCGAGATCGACGGCCTGCCGTCGCGCGAGTATATCCGCGACATCACGCAGATGCCCGATACGTCCGACGACCAGACCAAGCAGGAAGAGCAGAACCTGCATGGCGCGGAGGACAAGAAATCCAACGACGCCTCGGTCGAGGAAAACCAGATCCAGAATTCGCGCAATTTCTCTCTCGCCGCGACTTCCCTCCGCCAGGCGATGCAGGAACTGCCCGAGATTTCCGAGATCTCCAAGCAGGTGATGATGGAGATCACCAACGAGGGGCTCGATATCCAACTCGTCGACCAGGACGGCCGGTCGATGTTCGCGGAAGGCTCCTCCATCCCCTATGCGGCGACGCGCCGACTGCTGGAGGTCATGGCGCCGGTGCTCCGGCAACTTCCCAACCGGATCAGGATCACCGGGCACACCACGGCCTCCCGGCCGGATGCACCGCCCGGACAGACGGCGTGGGACCTTTCCTCGGCGCGCGCCAACGCGGCGCGGCAGATCCTTGCCGATTCCGGCATTCCGAGCAATCAGTTCTATTCCGTGGTCGGCAAGGGCGAGAACGAGCCGCTGTTTCCCAACGACCCGTTCCTTGCAGCCAACCGGCGCGTCAGCATTCTTCTCATGAACGAAGAACCGCCGCTGCCGGATGGGTCGCTGTAGGGCGGTCCGGTTTGACCTGTCGCCACTGACGGGACCGAGATGGCTTGAGGCGGTTGCAACCTGCGTTCAAGATTGCCGCCGATGGCGAATACCCTTGAGACGCTCTGTGAGATTCTGACCCAGCTTGGCGCAGGCCGTGTGCCGTGCGCCATCACCGGCGGCTGGGCGGAAGAACTGCTGGGCCTGCGTGAGCCCTGGAAGCACGCGGATATCGATCTCGTCTACCAAGGCGAGACGTTCGCAGCCCTGGACACCGCGATCGAACATCTGAAACCAACGGTCCGCGAGGTATGGCAAAAGCGGTTCCGGCACAAACGGGCGTTCGTCTTCGAAGGCACTCTTTGTGAAATCACGCTGGTACAAGGCGGTCCCCTGGCGCCGGTGACCCATTATTGGGGCGATGTTCCGTTCCACTGGCAGGTTCCCCTGCTGCATCAGGAGATGGTGGATCTGCCGTGTTGCCGGGCCAGTGTGATGTCGGCCGACAATCTCCTCAGGCACCGCCTCTGCTGGAAGGAGACCCAGCCCCATCGTTGGCGGGATCCGGCGTCGCTGGAGCCGGCCAGAAGGCCGTGAACGGTTCTCCAAGCCGCGACCAGATCAATCCGGCAACAAAAAAGGCGGGAATATCCCGCCCTTTTCTTTTGTCTGTGTCCTGCCGGCTCAACGCGGAAGGTTGGACGCGCCCATCAGATAGGTGTCTATCGCCTGCGCGGCCTGACGGCCCTCGCGGATCGCCCAGACCACCAGCGACTGGCCGCGGCGGACGTCGCCGGCGGCGAAGACCTTGTCGATGGAGGTCTTGTAGTCCTCGGTGTTGGCGGCAATGTTGCCGCGCTTGTCGCGGTTCAGCAGCGGGCCGACCTCGGCGAGGTAGGTGCCTTCGCGCGGGCCGGAGAAGCCGATCGCCATCAGCACGAGATCGGCCGGGATGACGAATTCCGTGCCCTCAATCGGCTTGCGCTTATCGTCGACGCGGATGCACTTGACGCCCGTCGCCTTGCCCTTGTTGTTGCCGACGACGCCGAGCGTTGCCGCCTGGAACTCGCGCTCCGCGCCCTCCGCCTGCGACGAGGAGGTGCGGAACTTGGTCGGCCAGTAGGGCCAGACCGAGAGCTTGTCTTCCTTCTGCGGCGGCATCGGGCGGATATCCATCTGCGTGACGCGGATCGCGCCCTGGCGGAAGGACGTGCCGACGCAGTCCGAGGCGGTGTCGCCGCCGCCGATCACGACCACATGCTTGGCGGTGGCCAGGATCGGTTCCTCGCCGGAGACGTCCTCGCCGCCGACGCGGCGGTTCTGCTGCACGAGGAAGGGCATGGCGTAGTGGCAGCCGGCAAGCTCGGTGCCGCTCATGCCCGGATCGCGCGGCGTCTCGGCGCCGGCGCAGATCAGCACGGCGTCGTGGTTGTCGATGAGATCGGAGAGCGGCATCGTCACGCCGATATCGGCGTTGTAGTGGAAGGTTACGCCCTCTGCCGTCATCTGGTTCACGCGGCGGTCGATGAAGTGCTTCTCCATCTTGAAGTCGGGAATGCCGTAGCGCATCAGACCGCCGGCCTTCGGCTCACGCTCATAGAGGTGAACGTCGTGGCCCGCGCGGGCAAGCTGCTGTGCCGCTGCCATACCCGCCGGGCCGGAGCCGATGACGGCGACCTTCTTGCCGGTCTTTTCCGGCGCGATCTGCGGCGTGATCCAGCCGTTGTCCCACGCCTTGTCGGCGATCGCCTGCTCCACCGTCTTGATGGTGACCGGCACGTCCTCGAGGTTCAGCGTGCAGGCCTCCTCGCAGGGCGCGGGGCAGATGCGGCCGGTGAACTCGGGGAAATTGTTGGTCGAATGCAGGTTGCGCGCGGCCTCTTCCCAGTCGCCCGAGAAGACGAGGTCGTTCCAGTCGGGGATCTGGTTGTGGATCGGACAGCCGGTCGGACCGTGGCAATAGGGAATGCCGCAGTCCATGCAGCGCGCGGCCTGCCGCTGCACCTCTTCCGACGACAGCGGAATGGTGAACTCGCGGTAGTGGCGGATGCGGTCGGATGCCGGCTGGTACTTCTGTTCCTGCCGGTCGATCTCGAGGAAGCCTGTTACCTTACCCATTCTGTCTCTTCCTCACTCCGCAGCCAGACCCATGCGCATGCGCTCCATCTCGCGCAGCGCCCGGCGGTATTCAACCGGCATCACCTTCACGAATTTCGGCCGGTAGGCCTCCCAGTTGCCCAGGATCTCCTTGGCCCGGGTCGAGCCGGTGTGGTGGAGATGAGCCTGGATCAGGGCGCGAAGGCGCTCGTCGTCGTGGCGGGTCATGTCGCTGTCGACGTCGACCCGGCCCTTGAACATGAGATCGCCGCCGTGGTGATGCAGCTTCTCCAGAAGCTCGTCCTCCTCGGGGACGGGCTCCAGATCGACCATCGCCATGTTGCAGCGCTTCTTGAAGGTGTTGTCCTCGTCGAGCACGTAGGCGACACCGCCCGACATGCCAGCCGCGAAGTTGCGGCCCGTCGGACCGATCACCGCGACAAGACCGCCGGTCATGTATTCGCAGCCGTGGTCGCCGCAGCCCTCGACGACCGCGATGGCGCCGGAGTTGCGCACGGCGAAGCGCTCGCCGGCAACGCCCCGGAAATAGGCCTCGCCCGATGTCGCGCCGTAGAGCACCGTGTTGCCGACGATGATCGACGCCTCGGGCACGATCTTCGAGTTCTCGGGTGGACGGACGACGATGCGACCGCCGGAGAGGCCCTTGCCGACATAGTCGTTGCCTTCACCCACCAGATCGATGGTGATGCCGCCGGCAAGGAAGGCGCCGAGCGACTGGCCGGCCGTGCCGGTCATCTTGATCGTGATGGTGTCTTCTTCCAGACCCTCGGCGCCGTAGCGCTTGGCAACCTCGCCGGAAAGCATCGCGCCGGCGGTGCGGTCGACGCTCTTGATCGTGGTCTCGATGACGACGCGCTCGGCCCGCTCCAGGGCGGGAGCGGCCTCGGCGATCAGCTTGCGGTCCAGAACTTCCTTGATCGGGTGGTTCTGACGCTCGGTCCAGTGGATCGCATCTGCGGGCGCTTCGGGCTTGTAGAAGACGCGGCTGAAATCGAGGCCGGCCGTCTTGACGTTGCCGTTGGCGGGTATCTGCGCCAGCATGTCGGACTGGCCGATCATCTCGTCGACGGTCCTGAAGCCCATGGCCGCCATCAGGGTGCGCACTTCCTCGGCGACGAAGAAGAAGTAGTTGATGACGTGCTCGGGCGTGCCCTTGAAGCGCTTGCGCAACACCGGGTCCTGCGTCGCGATGCCGACAGGGCAGGTGTTGAGGTGGCACTTGCGCATGATGAGGCAGCCGGCGGCCACGAGCGGAGCCGTCGCGAAGCCGAAGTCATCTGCGCCGAGCAGGGCGCCGATGACGACGTCCCGTCCGGTCCGAAGACCACCGTCGACCTGCAGGCAGACGCGCGAGCGCAGGCCGTTGGCGACCAGGGTCTGGTGCGTTTCGGCAAGGCCCATTTCCCACGGGCTGCCGGCGTGCTTCAGCGACGTCAGCGGCGAAGCGCCGGTGCCGCCGTCGTAGCCGGAGATGGTGATGTGGTCGGCGCGTGCCTTGGCAACGCCCGCCGCGACCGTGCCGACGCCAACCTCGGAGACGAGCTTGACCGAGACGTCCGCATCCGGATTGACGTTCTTCAGGTCGAAGATCAGCTGGGCCAGATCCTCGATCGAATAGATGTCGTGGTGCGGCGGCGGCGAGATGAGGCCGACGCCGGGCGTGGAGTGCCGCACCTTGGCGATGACCGCGTCCACCTTGTGGCCGGGAAGCTGTCCGCCCTCGCCGGGCTTGGCGCCCTGGGCGACCTTGATCTGCATCATGTCGCCGTTAACGAGGTAATGCGCGGTGACGCCGAAGCGGCCCGAGGCGACCTGTTTGATCGCCGAGCGACGGCTGTCACCGTTGGGCATCCTGTGGAAGCGCTCGGCCTCCTCGCCGCCTTCGCCGGTGTTCGACTTGCCGCCGATCCGGTTCATGGCGATGGCGAGCGATTCATGCGCCTCGCGGCTGATCGAGCCGAAGGACATGGCGCCGGTGGAAAAGCGCTTGACGATCTCCAGCGCCGGCTCGACCTCGTCGAGCGGCACGGGCGCGCGGCCCATCTCCTCGGCGGACTTGACCCGGAACTGGCCGCGCACGGAAAAGCGCCCGACCTCCTCGTTCACCGCCTTGGCGAACTCCAGATACTTGTCCGGCAGGTTGCCGCGGGCGGCATGCTGCAGGCTGGCGATGATATCCGGCGTCCAGACGTGGTTCTCGCCGCGCTGGCGATAGGCGTATTCGCCGCCGACATCGAGCGCGCGGGCAAGAACCGGATCGGAGCCGAAAGCTGCCTCGTGACGCTTGAGAGCCTCCCCGGCGACGGCGTCGATGCCGACGCCCTCGATCGTGGTCGCGGTGCCGAAGAAATACTGCTCGACGAAGTCCGACGACAGGCCCACGGCGTCGAAGATCTGCGCGCCGCAATAGGACTGGTAGGTCGAGATGCCCATCTTGGACATGACCTTGAGGATGCCCTTGTCGATCGACTTGATGTAGCGATAGACGATCTCGTCCTCGGCCACTTCCTCGGGGAACTGGCGCTTCATGCCGAGCAGCGTGTCGAAGGCGAGATAGGGGTTGATCGCCTCGGCGCCGTAGCCGGCCAGAACGCAGAAGTGATGGATCTCACGCGGCTCGCCCGATTCAAGGACGAGGCCGACCGAGGTCCGAAGACCCTTGCGGATCAGGTGGTTGTGGACGCCGGCGGTGGCCAGCAGCGCCGGGATCGGCACGCGGGTGCGGCTCACCAGCCTGTCGGACAGGATGATGATGTTGTACTTGGCCCGGACAGCCTCCTCGGCCCGCTGGCAAAGGGCGTCGAGCGCCGCCTTCATGCCTTCCACGCCGCGCTTGACGTCGAAGGTGATGTCGAGGGTCTTTGCCTGGAACTGGTTGTCGGCGATGTCGCCGATCATGCGGATCTTGTCGAGATCGGCATTGGTGAGGATCGGCTGGCGAACCTCGAGCCGCTTCTTGGTCGAGGTGCCCGTGAGGTCAAGGATGTTCGGCCGGGGTCCGATGAAGGACACCAGCGACATGACCAGTTCCTCGCGGATCGGGTCGATCGGCGGGTTCGTGACCTGGGCGAAGTTCTGCTTGAAATAGGTGTAGAGCAGCTTCGGCTTGTCCGAGAGCGCCGAGATCGGCGTGTCGGTGCCCATGGAGCCGATGGCTTCCTGCCCCGTGGTCGCCATGGGCGCCATCAGGATCTTGAGGTCTTCCTGGGTGTAGCCGAAGGCCTGCTGGCGATCGAGCAAGGTCTCGTTGGAAATGACCGAGGAGACCTGCACCGGAGGCATGTCCTCCAGCACGATCTGGGTCCTTTCCAGCCATTCCTTGTAGGGGTTGGCCTCGGCAAGGCGCTTCTTGACCTCCTCGTCGGAGATGATGCGGCCTTCCTCAAGGTCGATCAGCAGCATCTTGCCGGGCTGCAGCCGCCACTTGGAGACGATCTTCTCTTCCGGAATATCGAGCGTGCCGGCTTCCGAGGCCATGACCACGAGGCCGTCGTCGGTGACGACATAGCGCGCCGGGCGCAGGCCGTTGCGGTCCAGCGTCGCGCCGATCTGGCGGCCGTCGGTGAAGGCAACGGCGGCCGGCCCGTCCCACGGCTCCATGAGCGAGGCATGGTATTCGTAGAAGGCGCGCCGCTCCTCGTCCATGAGCGGGTTGCCCGCCCAGGCCTCGGGGATCAGCATCATCGCGGCATGGGAGAGCTCGTAGCCGCCCATCACCAGGAATTCGAGCGCGTTGTCGAAGCAGGCGGTGTCGGACTGGCCCTCATAGGAGATCGGCCAGAGCTTGGAGATCTCCGCGCCGAAAAGGTCGGACTCCACCGAGGCCTGCCGCGCCGCCATCCAGTTGACGTTGCCGCGCAGGGTGTTGATCTCGCCGTTGTGGGCGACCATGCGGTAGGGGTGCGACAGCTTCCAGGACGGGAAGGTGTTGGTCGAGAAGCGCTGGTGCACGAGGGCTAGCGCCGAGACGAAGCGCTCGTCGGTCAGGTCCTTGTAATAGGCGCCGAGCTGGTAGGCGAGGAACATGCCCTTGTAGACGACGGTCGTCGACGACATGGAGACGATGTAGAAGTCCGACGCCTCGGCGTTCTTCTCCTTGAAGATGGTGCTGGAGATCACCTTGCGCAGGATGAAGAGGCGGCGCTCGAAGTCCTTGGCGCTGAGGCCCTCGCCCTTGCCGATGAAGACCTGGCGGTGGAAGGGTTCGGTGGCGACAATCTCGGGGGCCTTGGACAGGCAGCTGTTGTCGACCGGCACGTCGCGCCAGCCAAGCAGGACCTGCCCTTCGTCGGCGATCACCTTGGCGATGGTCTCCTCGAAATGGGCGCGGCTTTCGGCAACCTGCGGCATGAAGATGTGGCCGACGGCATAGTCGCCGGGCTCGGGCAGGGTGAAGCCCAGCTTGCCGCATTCGTCCTTGAAAAAGGCGTGCGGGATCTGCACCAGCATGCCGGCGCCGTCGCCCATCAGCGGATCGGCGCCGACGGCGCCGCGATGGGTGAGGTTTTCAAGGATCTTGAGGCCGTCGGCGACGATCTGGTGCGACTTCTCGCCGTTCATGCGGGCGATGAAGCCGACGCCGCAGGCGTCATGTTCGCGGGCGGGTTGATAGAGGCCATTGGTGGCGACGGCATCACGGGCTTTGGCCGTCATGACCTTGGCACGAGTGGCCGTCATATCGGTGCGTTCCCCGGTGATGTGGATGCCGTCGAGCTTCTTCATCGCTGACCTCGTCTTGTCGCCCCGACAACGGTCGCCCGAAGCCGGATTGTTGTTTTCGTTTATCGGATTGGCGCGAGCCGTTCCGCAAGCGAAGCACGGTCCGTCCGTCTGCGGACGTTCCTCGTCTCCCGGGCCGTTTTCCCGGCTCCAGCCAGGCGTTGCCGCTTGGCTAGTCGCGGAATGGCCCTTTTGCACATTTCCATTGCAGCGCGTCGGTCCGCCGTCCGGCACCGCGCGCCGCCTCAAAAGCCAGTGCACTCATGCGGTGCAAGGCTTTCGAGCGTGTTCGCCCTGCTTTTCGTCGCCTCTTCGTGTCTCACCCAAGCACGGGTCATGCCGAAGCGGTCGAGTCAAACGCGTCAACCTCACGTGCATGCGTGGAATTCTGTTGCCGGAACCGGGTCCGCGTCAACAAGGCCTCTTAGCATGATCGCAGCGCGTGGCATACGGTCGCAAGGATTGGACTGAACCATCTCCTTGCCCGGCCGGCGTGCCCGATGTGGAGAACCGTTCCAGAGATCACAGAATGCCGAGGAACGGGACGACGCGAATAATTGGACAGCAATACTGTCCTATCATTCGGCGCTTTAATGCCAGACTTTTGTGCAAAGAGCAAGTGGCGGACGCTCGGGGAAAGACGGCGTTTTTCCGTATTGCAGGGTGCTAATCTCCAGGAAACAGGCCCTCTTCCAGAGACCGTGCTCATTCATTGCCTCATCTTGCGTGAAATCAATTAGTCCTGTCGTGAAACGCGGCCACTCTCACCGCATTTGAACCGATGGCCTCATGCCCTAACTGGATCTTTGCCGGCTCTTGTCTAACCGTCTGTGAGAGACAATCTTTGCTGGGCCCGTGCACGGCCGTTTCCGTGACGATATGACGATGTGGAGTCAATGAAGGATCCAGCCTCGACCCGGCGGTTTGCGCCGATCCTGACAAGCACGGGCCTTTCGTTGCTGATGACAGGGGGCGCGCTTGCGGCCGTTGCGGTTGCCTTCAGCGCCTGTAGCGGCCTCGGCGCCATGGTGGTCTGGGGCGCGATGGCGAGCTATCTCCTCCTTTCGGCCGTCGTTCTTGCGACCGTCACCCAGCATCATCCGTTCCTGACCTTCGGACTTGCGAATGCGGTCACCAATCTGCGTGCCGCCGTCGCGGCACTTCTGACCGGCGTGCTCGCCGCCATGATGCATGCTCCGGGGCATGGCATCGAAGCGCCGGCGCCGATGCTGACCGGCGATCCGCTTGTGGCGCTGGTTGTCGCGGTCGCGGTCGCGCTGCTCTTCGACGGGGTTGATGGGCGGCTTGCCCGATCGCGCGGGATTTCCTCCGTCTTCGGCGCCCGCTTCGACATGGAGGTCGATGCCTACACCATCCTCTGCCTCTGCCTGCTTCTCGTCGGGATCGGCAAACTCGGCCCCTGGGTGCTGGCGATCGGACTGATGCGCTATCTCTTCGTGCTTGCCGGATGGTGGATGCCCTGGCTGATGCAGCCCCTGCCGCCCTCCAGGAGACGGCAGGCGGTCTGCGTCCTGCAATATGTGGCCCTGCTTGTCGCGCTGTTGCCGCCAGTGACACCTTTTGCCGGCGCGGTTGTCGTGGCCATCTCGCTCGGGTCCCTGATCTGGTCCTTCGCGGTGGACATCCTCGATCTTGCCGGACGGCGGACGGCAGCGGCATGACAGGTCTTGCCGCCAGGGCGGGCCTTGTGCGCTCGCTGGCGATCTATCGGGGGCAGCCATGGCGGCGACGGGCTCTCAGGCGCTTCTATCGAGACCTGCTTGGGACCGGCGACCTTGCCTTCGACATCGGCGCGCATGTCGGCAACCGCAGCCAATTGCTCATCGAGCAGGGATTTCGGGTGGTCGCCGTCGAACCGCAGGCGCTCTTCCACGACTATCTCAAGCGCCACCTGCCGGAGGCTCGCGCTACGGTGCTCAAACTCGCGGTGGGGGCTGAGTCCGGGACGGCGGAGCTTGCCGTCTCCAGCCGGCATCCCACCGTCTCGACGCTGTCGGAGGCGTGGCGGGAAAAGGTCGCGGTGTCGGACGGTTTTGCCGGGGTGACATGGGACAGGTGCGAGAGCGTGCGCGTGACGACGCTCGATGCTCTCATCGCCGACCATGGCCTTCCGGAATTCTGCAAGATCGATGTGGAAGGCATGGAGGCGGAGATCCTGAAAGGCCTGAGCCAGCCCATCCCGCTGCTTGCGGTGGAGTATCTTTCCGCGGCGCCGCAGGTTGCCCGCGACTGCCTCCGGGAACTGGATCGTCTCGGCCAGTATGAATTCAATGCCGTCGCAGGCGAGAGCCATCGCTTCGTGCGCGGGGACTGGGTGGGGGCGGGCGATGCGCCTGCCTTCCTCGATGACCTGTTATCGGCCGGCCGGAGCGGCGATCTCTATGCGCGACGAACCGCGGCTCATGAAGGGACCGGCCATGTGGCAGGATGAACGTATCCCGTGGCGACGCGGTCTGGCAGCCTGCATTCTTCTCTATCTGATGCTGCTGATGCCGGCCTCACTGTCGCATCTGACATGGGCAAGCTTCGCGCTTCTGCCGGTGGAACTGCCGCTGATCCTGCTTGCCGGGGTACTCCTGCCAGCCGGGATGCTGACCGGCTTTCGTCTCATTGCCGCTGTTCTTGTTGCCGCGTCGCTCGTCTTCCGGCTGGCCGACATCGGCTCCTATGAAGCGCTTGGGCGGGCCTTCAATCCGGTGCTTGACCTGCATCTCCTCGACGCCGTCTGGCGGCTTCTCTCCGGCGCTGTCGGAACTGTCGGGGCTTTTGCGGCGGCGGCGGGATCGCTTCTGCTCGTTCTGCTGATCCTTCTCGTCACCTACTGGGCGCTTGGCCGGGCCATCGATCTCGTGCGCGCTCTGCCGAAGATCTCGGCCGGCGCCGGTCTCACCTTCAGCGTGCTCGCCCTCGTCGGGCTGAACGGCGTTGCAGCCGGCAGCGCCCTCAACAGGGCCGTGACCGATTTTGCCACCGCCAGCCTTGCCGACCATGTGGAGGTCGCGGTCGAAAGCTTCGGTGACCTGCGTCGTTTCAAGGCGGAAGCGGCTGTCGATCCCGTCGCCGCGATTCCTGATGCGGCACTGTTCGATCGCCTCAAGGGCAAGGACGTCCTGCTGATCTTCGTCGAATCCTACGGCAAGAGCGCCATCGACGGCGACTGCTGCGCGACGCGGACGGCGGCGGCCCTGAAGCGTTTCGAGGACCGGATCGGGCGAAGCGGCTTTTCCGCCCGCACCGGGTTCCTGACCTCCACGACCCTTGGCGGGCAGAGCTGGCTTGCGCATGGCTCGCTGCTCTCCGGCCTCAAGGTCGACAACCAGCGCCGTTACGATGCGCTGGTGGCCTCCGACCGCCGGACGATCAACCGCGACTTCCACAAGGCGGGATGGCGCACGGTTGCCGCGATGCCGGCGATCTCGATGGCCTGGCCGGAAGGCGATTTCTTCGGCTACGACCGGGTCTACGACGCCCATACGCTGGGCTACAAGGGCCGGCCCTTCAACTGGGTGACGATGCCGGACCAGTATGTGCTCGACGCGGTGCGCAAGTTCGAGCTCGACAAGCCGCGCGACAAGCCGGTGATGGTGGAAATGGCGCTCATCTCGTCGCATGCGCCGTGGACGCCGATTCCGCCGCTGATCGACTGGAAGGATGTCGGCGACGGAACGGTCTTCAACACGTGGTCGGATTCGGGCGACCCGCCGGAGGTGGTCTGGAAGGACGTCTGGCACGACCCGAGCCGGGTGCGCGAGCAGTTCTCGATCTCCATCGCCTATTCGCTGGACGTGCTCTCCTCCTATCTGGAGACTTACGGCACCGACCGGACCGTGATGATCTTCCTCGGCGATCACCAGCCGGCGCCGCTGGTGACGGGGGAAGGGGCCGGGCTCGACGTGCCGATCCACATTCTGGCGCGCGATCCGGCGGTGCTGGACGCGATCGACGGCTGGCACTTCACCAGGGGGATGGTGCCGGACGCGGAGACGCCCGTCTGGCTGATGCAGGATTTCCGGGCGCGTTTCGCGGCGGCCTTTTCAACGCCGCTGGATTGAACCGGTCCCCGTCAGGAGGGCAGGCCCAACAGATCGAGGTGGCCGATCACGATTTCGCCGGTGGGGATCGCGGTCATCCTGAAGTCGAGCCAGTTCACGGCTTCCCGTTCTTCGAACCCCGCTTCGACAGCGGCTCCGGCAATGCCCTTCACCAGTTCCTCGCAGAGGTCGGCGAGGCGTCCGTCGAGCCGCCAGTCGCTGCGGGCGGTTTCGACCTTGTATCCCTTCAGTTCCAGGCAGGTGCGCAGGAAGAGGGTCGCATCCGGGCCGAGGGCCGGCCCAAACCCCTTGTCGCTGCGCTGGTGCTGATTGAAGGCGCTCGTGATCGTCAGATCGTGCGCATGATACGGGGAAAAGGCCATGTATCCGTCGTAGGAGAGGGAGGCGTAAAGGCCGGTCCGCGCCTTTGCGACCGCGTTCGACATGGCGTCCAGCCAATCCGCC
The DNA here is from genome assembly GCF_900231165.1 of Hartmannibacter diazotrophicus. GTDB lineage: Bacteria > Pseudomonadota > Alphaproteobacteria > Rhizobiales > Pleomorphomonadaceae > Hartmannibacter > Hartmannibacter diazotrophicus. Next base: position 4,406,042 of record NZ_LT960614.1, on the reverse strand, counting down.
GAGACCAGATCGACGAGCGCCGAGGCGGTGACGAGGCGGGCCCCGTTCATCGGCAGACGATCAACGGCGCGGAGATCGAGTTCGAAGGTCTCGATCTTCGGATGACGGCCCGTGGCGGCGGCCAGCAATTCGGAATCGTGATCGACGAGCCGCCAGTTCACCGACCGGCCAAGATCCGGCATCGCGCGAAGCGTGGAGCCGGTTCCGCCGCCAAGATCAACGACGATGGCGCCGGGCGATGCGTTGATCCAATCGATCGCTTTCCGGCAAAGCGCCGGATCGCGGGCGGCGTGATCGGCCGGCTCGCGCAGATCGAGCCAGTCGGTGGAGAAGCTGCTCATGGGCCCCCTGGCATGGTTCGAGCCATGCTCTTGCGCGCCGCCATCTGCCGGCACCATCGGGCCAATTGTGGCTTACGGTCAAGCAGCTTGCGAATTTTCATCGCTCTAGCGCGTCAGGAGCACGCCGGCGACGATGCCGGCGGTCGTGTTCCAGCCGGGCAACTGCCGTCCTGACGCAAAGGCGCCTTCGGCATAGCGGCGTCGCAAAGGCTCGTCTGTCAGCATGGTACGCAAGGCGGCGGCAAGGGCCGGGATATCCTCCGGCTCAACCAGAATGCCGGCGTCGGGAGTCACGACGTCCGGCACGGCACCAGCCCGGCAGCCGACGATGGGCAGGCCCTGCGACATCGCCTCGGCAAAGGCCATACCGTAGCCCTCGTAGCGGCTCGGCAGACAGAAGATGTCGGCGTCGGCCATCAGCGCGCGCACGTCCTGGCGCTGGTCGAGAATGGCGATCCGTCCCTCAAGCCCGCTCGCCGCGACCATCGCCCTGATCTTCTCCGCCCACGCCGGATCGAGCGTCGAACTGCCGACGAAGCTGGACCGCCAGTTGAGATCGGAGAGCGTCGCCAGCGCGGCGACGAGCATGTCGTGGCCCTTCCTCGGAATGAGCGAGGCAACGGTGACGATATGCGGCGGATGGTTGCCGCCGGTGGCGCGGGGGCCTGGCTCGGTTCCGGGGACGGCGACCGTGATGCGGTTCGGCTCCACGGCGAAATCGGCGGCGAGGGTCCGGGCCGTTTCGGGCGAGGTAACGATCACATGGCGTGCATGCCGGAGGGCGGCGCGTTCGTCGGCAAGAAGCCGCGTCGAGGTCTCTTCATCGAGACCCGTCTCAAGACCCAAAGGGTGGTGAATGAGCGCGGTGAGACGGGTGCGCTGGCCGAGTTCGGCCATTTCCTCAGGCATGGCGCTGAAGGCGAGACCGTCGATGAGGATGGAGGTGCCGTCAGGCAGGGCGTTCAGGTGTTCCGCGGCCGCGCGGCGAGTCGAGGCATCGGGGAGCGGAAAGCCGTCCGGCAGGGCAAGATGGGTGACGGTCCAGCCGATGGCCCGCAGACCTTCGATCAGCTTGCGGTCATAGCCGTAGCCGCCGGACAGCGTGTCGATGTCGCCTGGAATGGCGAAGACGACCTCGCTCAAACGTCACCTTCGAACCAGGCACGGGCAACATGCGACTCGTGCAAGGTGACGCGGATTTTCTTGAGCGTACTGGCGCCCAGCGCGCCGCTTTTCGCGGCTTCCCGCAGCTTCTCGAAAACATGGCCGCAGAGAAATTCCGTCGTTGTCACCTTGCCGGCAAACTCGGGAATATCGTCGAGATTGGCGTAGTTGAGTGGCTTCAGGGTCGCCGAAAGCGCCTCGCTGGCAAGGCCGATGTCGACGACAAGGCCGTCGTTGTCGAGGCTTTCGGCAAAGAAGGCGGCATCGACGACGAAGGTCGCGCCGTGCAGGCCCTGGGCCGGGCCGAAGACCGGGCGTTTTAGCGAATGGGCGATCATGATGTGGTCGCGGACTTCGACGGCGAACATGGTGCGACAAGGACCTTTCTGGGAGATGGAGACAGGCGGCGGCGATCGAGCCGCTCTGGTCTCAGGAATAGCGGATGCGGTGGCAGAGGGTCGCCGGATCGGCGAGGATGCGGGCATAGTCCTCGCCAAGGGACGAAAAGGGCGTTTCGCCGGAAATCAGGCTGTCGAGCGCCGGGGCGGCGAGCAGGCCAAGCGCCTGCCGCATGCGGTCGGCGTGGCTGCGCCGGGCGCGGCGCGCGGGCGAGACGGCCCCGACCTGCGAACTGACGAGCGAGATCCGGCGGCTGTGAAAGACACCGCCGAGGGGCAGGGTGACCTGCCGCTCGCCATACCAGCTTGCCTCGACGAGCCGGGCCTCGAAGCCACAGGCAGTCAAAGCGGTCGCAAGGCCCTCGCTGGTGGCGGAGGCATGGACGACGACATCGCAATCCTGCGGGGCCTCGTCCGGCAGGGCGAAGGCGCAGCCGAGCCGGTGAGCGATGTCGGCGCGCTCCGGCGCGATGTCGACGACGGTGACCTCCACTCCGGGGATCTGGGCGGCAAGCCAAGCCGTCAGCAGGCCGACCGTACCCGCGCCGACGACGGCAATGCGGTCGCAAGGCAGAAAACCCGCGTCCCAGGCGATGTTGAGCGCCGTTTCCATGTTGGCGGCAAGCACGGCCCGTTCCGACGGCACTGTGTCCGGGATGGCGATGGCGGCTTCCTCCGGCAGGGCGAAACGGTCCTGATGGGGATGGAGGCAGAAGATCCATTGCCCGATGCGGTCCGGCGGGCCGCGCCGGAGGCGGCCGACCATGGCGTAGCCGTATTTGACCGGATGGGGAAAGCCGCCTTCCTGAAAGGGGCAGCGCATTCGTTCGTGCTCGCTCTCCGGGACCATGCCACGGAAAACCAGCGATTCCGTGCCGCGACTGATGCCCGACCAGACGGCTTCGACCTCGACCTCTCCCGGTGCCAGCGCGCCGATGCCCGTGTCACGAAGATCGGCCTTGCCGGGCCCCGTGATCCACAAGGCCGTTGCCGTCGACCGGGAGAGCGTCAAAGCATGCGCTCCAGCGTCTCGTCGCGGCGGATCACGTGGTGATAGAGGACGCCGCCGAAATGGGCGACGAAGAGCACCAGGATCGTCCAGCCGAGCACCAGATGCGCGGACGAGAGCAGCGGCGCTATGCCGGGTTCCTTGCCGATCGGACTCCAGATCGGCCATTGCCCGAACAGCGAGAAGGGAAAGCCCCAGGCGTTGGTGGCAAGAAACCCGAGAATCGGCTGGATGATCAGCGCCGCATAGAGCGACCAGTGGACCGTGTCGGCGACGCCCCGCTGCAGGGCCGGCATCGGCAGATGCGGCGGAGGCTTCACGAACAGGCGGACGACGAGGCGGGCCAGCATCAGCCAGAGGATGAGGAAGCCGAGGGATTCATGCACCATGTAGAAGGTGAGCTTCACATCTTCCTTGACGAACTTGATGATGGCGCCGGCCGGCCAGGCGACGAAGACGAAAGCGGCGACGATCCAGTGCAGGAACCGGGCGGGGACGGAATATCGCTTCACTGGTTCCGTCATGATCGGGCTCTCCCTTGCGGCCGGGTTCCCTCAATAATGGGGCGGTAGGGCCGGGCCGTCCACGTCCGTACGGGTTTTTCTGTCGCTTTTGCAAGGGCGCGTTGTTGGACGCTGGCGCTGCAGCCCGACGCCGCCAAGGGCGTCATGCCTGCAGTTAAATTGTTATAATTAATTACAATATAGCAAGCTTAGCAATGTGCGCGGGAAGATTTTCTTGCTTCAAGCTATTGAATCAATGCGGCTTTTCATATTCCAGCCACTGCCGAGAACAGACTGTTCACCCGCATGTGAGGCGCCGTCTCGACGGGCGTCACACCGGATTGATTTCCTGTTCAAGCTCCCTTCAGCAAAAGATCGCTCCGTGGCCGAAGACAACTTCGACCGGCTGCAATTTCTTCGATTTTGACTTTGACAGAGGGGAATAGACCATGAAGTTCGACAAGAAGATGTCCGCCGGGCTCATTCTTGCCAGCGCAGTTGCTTCGGCTGTCGCCGCTGCTGCCGTGACCACCACCAGCGCCTCCGCCGCCGAAATGGAAAAGTGCTACGGCGTTGCCCTCAAGGGCCAGAACGACTGCAAGGCGGGCGCCGGTACGACCTGCGCCGGCACGTCGACGGTGGACTACCAGGGCAATGCCTGGAAGCTGGTGCCGGCCGGTACCTGCACCACGATCAAGACGCCGAACGGTATGGGCAGCCTGGAGGCGATGGAGTCCTGATCCGTCGGGCCCGGGATGCCGGCGGGCGGGGTGTCCGCCTGCCGGCTCGATCCGACAAGACCCGTCCGATCGGCTCCAACGCGCAGAGGCAGCCGTGGACAGGCAATGACCGCAGGGGGGAGACAATGACCGCGGCAGGCATCTTCGAGCAGAGCGACATCGCGGCGTCCCGCGTCGGCCGGTCGATTCCCGGACGCGCCGGTGTCGGCCTCAAGCCGGAGCATTTCGCCGACATTCTCGGTGAGCGGCCGGACCTCGGGTTCTTCGAAATTCATGCCGAGAACTACATGGGCGCGGGCGGACCGACGCATCGCCATATGGAGATGATCCGGCGCGACTATCCGGTTTCGGTTCACGGCGTCGGTCTTTCCATCGGGGCTGCGCGCGGGCTCGATCCCGATCATCTCGACCGCCTCAAGGCCGTTTGCGAGCGCTATGAACCGGGGCTGGTGTCCGAGCATCTCGCCTGGTCAAGCCACGGGGCGAGCTATCTGAATGACCTGCTGCCGCTTCCCTATACGCAGGAGACGCTGGCGCGGGTCTGCGATCATGTCGACCAGGTGCAGACGCACCTGAAGCGGCGGATGCTGCTGGAGAATCCATCGACCTATCTGTTGTTTGACGCGTCCGTCATTCCCGAGACCGAATTCCTTGCCGAGGTGGCGCGCCGGACCGGCTGCGGCCTTCTGCTCGACGTCAACAACGTCCATGTCTCGGCTTCCAATCACGAGATCGATGCGCGCGCCTATCTGAAGGCCTTCCCGATCGAGAAGGTCGGCGAGATCCATCTCGGCGGTCACGCCGTCGATGTCGACGACGAAGGTCACCCTCTCCTGATCGATTCCCACGACCGGGAGGTCGATGATCTCGTCTGGGATCTTTTTGCGGAGGTCATCGAGCGCGCCGGGCCGATCCCGACACTGGTCGAATGGGACGCGGACCTGCCGGCCTTTCCGGTGCTTGCCCGCGAGGCGGCGCTGGCGGAGACGATCCTTCAATCCTCGCGCGGAGGGCGCTCCCATGCCCTTGCGTCCTGAACCGGCACAGACCTTGACCGTCCTGCCCGGCAGGGGCGACCACGCGGCGATCGAGGCGGCCTTCGCCGCGGCGCTGACCGATCCCGGCGCTCCGGTGCCGGATGGGCTTTGCGCCCACCATGGCGGGCGTATCGAACGGCGCTTTGCCGTCTATCGCAACAATGTCGTGGCAAGCCTCTGCGAGGCGCTCGGCGATCTCTTTCCCGCCACCCAGCGGATTGTCGGGCAAGAGTTCTTCCGGATGACGGCGCGGGCCTATCTTGCCGCCGAGGCGCCAAGCGATCCGCGCCTCAATGTCTGGGGCGGCAGCTTCCCATTGTTCCTGGAGACGTTCGCGCCGGTGGCCGGATTGCCTTATCTGGCGGATGTCGCCCGCCACGACCGGGCTTATGTCGAGTGCTACCACGCGGCGGATGCCTTGCCGCTCGCGCCGCAGGCGTTGTCGGCGGTGGCGCCGGACGATCTCGGCCGCGTGCGTCTCACGCTGCACCCGGCGGCCCGCATCGTTCGCTCAAGGCATGCGGCGCACACGATCTGGCAGTTCAGCCGCAGAACCGATCCGGAAGGGGACCTCGTGGTGCCGGAAGGCGGCGAGGACACGCTGTTCGTCCGCCCGGACATGACCGTCACGTCCGCGACGCTTCCACCGGGCGGGGCCGCCTTTCTTCTTGCAATCGATGCCGGTGAAACGCTGGAGGCGGCCGCCGATACCGGCCTTGCGGACAGCGCCGGATTCGATCTCGGCACGGTGCTGGCGGTTGCGCTTTCCACCGGTGCCTTCGCGAGCGACGTCGCTTTGGCGCCAGCCTGACGCCTCGATCTTTCTTCTTATTGGAACGCCGGGCAGTGAGGCACGGCGGAGGGGGGTAGCTATGAAACAGGCAACCATTGACGACCGGTTCATGACGTCGAGACTTGCACCCTATCTGGTCGCGATTATCGGCATCTTCGAAAAGATTCCGCCGAGCCTTTACCTGACGCTCGGGAGGATCGTCCTCGCCGCCGTGTTCTTCATGTCAGGCCAGACCAAGGTCGAGGGCTTTCATCTGAAGGACTCAACCTTTTATCTTTTCGAGAATGAATATGCCCTGCCGCTGATCCCGCCCGTCATCGCCGCCTATATGGCGACGATTGCAGAGCACCTGCTGTCGTTCCTGCTCTTCATCGGCCTCGGGGCACGTTTTGCCGCGCTCGGTCTTTTCATCATGACGGCGGTGATCGAGATCTTCGTTTATCCGAATGAGTGGGTCATACATGGATTGTGGGCGACAGGCCTTCTGGTGATCATGGCGAAGGGCGCGGGCGTTCTGTCCATCGACCATCTGCTGCGCCGCCGCTTTGGCCAGATCGTCGACTGATACCCCGGCGCTTGCTGTGTTGACGGCTGGCCCGACCCGGCATGCATGACTGGTCTGCGATCAGCGTGCTTGCCGGATCCGGCTGAAGGCGCAATAAGAAACGCCATGAATTTCGCCAGCGACAATTGGGCCGGCGCCTCTTCGAAGGTCAGCGCGGCGCTCGCAGCCATGGGGCAGGGCTTTTCGCCCGCCTATGGCGCCGATGAACATTCGAACCGGGTCAAGAACTGGTTCAGCGAAATCTTCGAATGCGAGACGAGGGTCTTCTTCGTCGCGACCGGAACGGCGGCAAACAGCCTTTCCCTTGCCGCCATGGCCAAGCCCGGCGGGCTGGTGCTGTGCCACGCCCACAGTCACATCCAGATGGACGAATGCGGCGCGCCGGAGTTCCTCTCCGGCGGGCAGAAGCTCCTGCCGATCCCCGGAGCCCATGGCAAGCTTTCGGCCGACGCCGTCGGCGCCGTTCTCGACCGTTATGATCCGGCCAACGTCCACGGCGGCCGCCCGGTCGGTCTCAGCCTGACACAGGCGAGCGAGGCCGGGACGATCTATGCCCTGGATGACATCCGCGCACTTTCTGCCGAAGCGCACAAGCGGGGCCTCAAGGTTCATATGGATGGGGCGCGCTTTGCCAATGCGCTCGCGACGCTCAATGTCTCTCCGGCGGACATGACCTGGCGCCAGGGGGTCGACGTGCTCTCCTTCGGCGGCACGAAGAATGGCTGCTGGTGCGCCGAGGCCATCGTCTTCTTCGACCTCGATCTCGCCGAGGGATTCGAATTCGTCCGCAAGCGTTCCGGCCAGCTGTTTTCCAAGTCGGCCTTTGTCGCCGCCCAGTTCGAAGCCTATTTCGAGCACGGACACTGGCTCGACAACGCCGTCCACGCCAACCAGAGCGCAACGCGTCTTGCCCAGGCCATCGAAACCTCCGGCGGCGCGCGGCTCGTCCACCCGGTCGAGGCCAACGAGATTTTCGCGATCTGGCCGAAGGGGCTGACGGCGCATCTCAAGGCGGCCGGTGCCAACTTCTACCTCTGGGAAGCCCCGGATGCGCTGCCGGGGGAAGGGCCCGGCGCCGACGAGGACATGGTGCGGCTCGTGACCAGCTTCGCGACACGTCCGTCGGATGTCGCCCGCTTCATGGACGCCCTCAACCAGTATCGCGCCTGAGCGTTCCTTCACAAAAAAAGGGCGCGCCGGGAAGGCGCGCCCACGGAGGAAACCTCGGTCTTCGGTTTCAGATCGATGCCGGGTCAGGCCGCGGCCGTCTCGATGGCAGTCGCCTCGTTGGCGGCCTTGCCGATCGGAATTTGGCGCGGCTTCATCGCTTCCGGAATCTGGCGAAGAAGGTCGATATGGAGGAGGCCGTTCTCAAGGCTGGCGCCCTTCACCTCGACATGGTCCGCAAGCTGGAAGCGGCGCTCGAAAGCGCGAGCGGCGATGCCGCGATAGAGGAATTCGTTCGAAGAGTTCTGCTCTTCGCTCTTTTCCGCCTTGATCGTCAGGGTGTTCTCGCGAGACTCGATCGAAATGTCCTTGTCCGAGAATCCGGCGACCGCCATCGTGATGCGATAGGCGTTCTCGCCCGTGCGCTCGATGTTGTAGGGCGGATAGCTCGGGGCGTTGCTTTCACCCGAGGTCATCTGGTCGAGCACGGAAAACATCCGGTCGAAACCGACGGTGGAGCGATAAAGAGGGCTCAGATCAAAGTGGCGCATGGTCAAGTTCTCCTTTGAAGCAACTTCACGTCTTTGACGTTCCTCGCTGCCAACATGGCCAGCTCTGGAACACCTTGCGGACCCGTCTGGCGCCCGCACCGGATATTTGGGAATGACGCTTTTGCGGTTCAAGGGGGAGGTTGCCGACAAGCTTCAGGAGCGTTCGCATGCCGACGGAGATCACCGAGGTTTGCATTGCCGTGCCGTCCGGTCTGCGGTTAAGTCTGAGGCCATGCCCGTCCACGCGCCATCGCCGGTCCCGTGATGCTCCTGCCCAGTGAACTTGCCGATCTCTCCGTCAATCCGGTCCCCGAGGGCGGACGGGTGATCGAGCTTCGGACCTCCGACCACGTCCGCCTGCGGGCTGCCTTCTGGCCGGCGACCGTGGCGCAGCCGCGCGGAACCGTCTGCCTCTTCCAGGGGCGGGCCGAGCAGATCGAGAAATATTTCGAGGTGATCGGAGACCTGCGCGAGCGCGGGTTTGCCGTCGCGACGCTGGACTGGCGGGGGCAGGGCGGCTCGTCCCGGCTTTTGCGCGATCCGCGGCCGGGCCATGTGCGCCGCTTTTCCGACTATCTTTTCGACCTCGAGGCGTTCCACGAAGGCGTCGTCCAGCGCTTCTGCCCGCGGCCGTGGTTTGGCCTTGCCCATTCGATGGGCGGCAATATTCTCATGCAGCTTGTGCGCGCCCGGCGCGCAATCTGGATGAAGCGGATCGTGATGACGGCGCCCTTCTTCGACTTCGGCGCCTTCAAGATCAGCCGGGCCCGCATCCGCCAGCTTTCCACGCTGCTGTGCGCCCTCGGCCTTGCCGGCCGCAGCATCCCGAAGCCCTTTCGCAAGAATGCGATTGTCAGGAGTTTCGAGGGCAACCCGCTCACCCATGACCGCGACCGCTTCGAGCGGACGGCGGGGCTGCTCGAGTTCCATCCCGAGCTTGGCATCGACGCGCCGACGATCGGCTGGGTGCGGGCGGCGGAGGCGTCGATGCGCTGGCTTGGCGACCCGCGCCTTGCCTTCTCCGTCACCGAGCCGATCCTGATGATTGGCTGCGGCGCCGATCGTGTAGTTTCGACGGCGGCCGTCGAGCGGGTGGCGCGGCGGCTGAAGACGGCCGCCTATGTCGGCATTCCCGGCGCCCGCCACGAGATCATGATGGAAAGCGACGTCCTGCGCGACGCCTTCTGGGCGTCCTTCGACGCCTTCATCCCCGGTTCCGACGCCAGGCCGCCGGCAAGGGACGACGCGGCGCCGGGAGAGGCTGTCGGCGCCGCCCGGTCGTTATCGCGCGGCGAGCAGTCCTAGCGCCTCGTCGTGAACGCGGCGGTCGCCGGAGGCGATAACCTTGCCGCCGTCCGCGACCTTGCCGTCCACGATCGCCGGTCCGCCGGTCCAACTGGTGACAATGCCGCCGGCGCCCTCGATCACCGGGATCAGCGGCATGATGTCGAAGACCTTGAGCTGGTCCTCGATGACGATGTCGATCTGACCGGCCGCGAGCATGCAGTAGGCATAGCAGTCGACGCCGTAGCGGGCGAGGCGGGCGGCCTTTTCCACGCGGTCGTAGGCGGCGCGGGCCTCATTGAGGAAGAGGGCCGGCGTGGTGCAGAAGAGGGTTGCTTCCGAAAGGCTTGCGCAGGAGCGGGCCTTGAGGACGCGGTCGCCGCCCGGGCCCGTGTATCCGGCATTTTCCCCGTCGCCGAAGAAGCGTTCGCCCGTGAAGGGCTGGGCCATCATGCCGAAGACCGGTTTACCGGCCTGCTGCAGGCCGATCAGTGTGCCCCAGACGGGCAGGCCGGAAATGAAGGCACGGGTGCCGTCGATCGGATCGATGATCCAGACCATCTCGGCGCCGTCGGACGTGTCGCCGAACTCTTCACCCAGCACGCCGTGGTCGGGATAGGTCTCCCCGATCAGCTTGCGGATCACCTCTTCGGCAGCGCGGTCGGCGACGGTCACCGGGTCGAACGCGGCCACTTCCTTGTTCTCCACGTCGAGGTTCGAGCGGAAGTGCGGCAGGATCACCTTGCCCGCGGCGTCCGCGAGGGTGTTGGCAAAGGGGGCCCATGGCATGCCGATTTGCATGGCTGATATGTCCGTTTTGATGGTTTGGGTATGGCTTCGACGCGGGGATGAACTCGAAATTCAAACTAAATCATTGAAATAAAATCATAATTATTCCAGTCATCACATACATCCAAGCTTTCTGAAATTCCTCTGGGGCATGGCTGCGACAATGTTGGTCTTTCGGTCAGCTTGACTTTCAAGGGCGCCTGCACCAATTGTCGCTCACGGCACTTTTGTGCTGTATGCCCTCCTTGGGCGTTTCCTCCCTAGACTTTCAGGCCGCTGTTCGCAGCGGCTTTTTTTTTGTCCGAACGTCAGGAGAGGCGCCGAATTGCGCCGGTCGCGGCGACGCCCTGCCCCGAGCGGGGCCCGGATCGGCCGGAGATGTTTCGGGTCAGACCTGTCTGCGACATCGGCAGGCGTAAGTCCAGCATGACGCGCCCCAAGATCGATCCCGAGCGTTAATTTTTTCCCAAACGGTTAAAAATATGGAGGGCTGGGGGTCTTCACGCTGCGACCGGATGAACGCAGGCCGATCCTATTCGGCCGCGAGGGTCCGCTGGCCGGTATCGCCAAGTCCCAGAGGCTGCTGCATCAGCCGGCCGGCGAAATCGGAGAAGATGTCCGCAATTGCAGCAAAGCTGGGGACGGGTTCCAGCGTGCGCTCGTCCATGTAGAGGCCCCGGTTGATCTCGATCTGCAGGGCATGAACGTGGCGGGTGGGACGGCCGTAATGCTCCGTGATGAAGCCGCCGGCATATGGCTTGTTCACCGCGACGGCGAAGCCGAGGTCTTCCAGGATGGCGATGCTCGCCTCCAGAAGCAGCGGCGAGCAACTCGTGCCGTATCGATCGCCGAGGACGATGTCGGCGCGCATGCGGGTCTCGCCGCCGCGTGTCGCCGACGGCATCGAGTGGCAATCGATCAGCACGGCGTGGCCGAAGGCCTGCTGGGTGGCTGCCAGCATCTTCCGCAAGGTCGCGTGATAGGGCTTGTAATAGGTGTCGATGCGCTGGATCGCTTCCTGCACGGTCAGCAGGGACGAATAGATCTCGTCGGATTCGGAGACCACGCGGGCGATGGTGCCGAGCCCGCCGGCAACGCGAACCGAGCGGATGTTGGCGTAGGAGGGCAGGCGCCCGGAGAACATCTTCGGGTCGAGTTCGTAAGGCTCGCGATTGACGTCCAGGAAGGCGCGGGGAAATTCGGCCGACATCAGCGGCGCGCCGTGGCTGACGACGCCGGCCATCAGCCGGTCGACGAAGGCATCCTCGGACTGGCGGATGCGCTGGTGGTCGAGCTTGGAGGCGGCCAGAAAGGAACTTGGATAACTGGCGCCGGAATGCGGCGAATTGAACACGAAAGGCGCTGTCTGGACGTCCGGTCTTGCGACCGAAAAGGCGTCTTCTGGCCTGAGGTGCTCGACAATCCGCATGGACGACTTCAACTCCGGAAGGCGGAGCCAGGACGAAAAGACGGCAAGAGAATGCTGCCGACTCGTCAGGGGACCGCGTATTTTCCGAAGGATAGCCAATGGTTGCCCGAAAAGTCTATGAATTCGAGGGCCGGTGCGCGAATCGCAGGCAGCCCTCCTCACAGCGTGAAGGATCCTCGGCAGGCTTTAACGCATCGTTAGCGATGAGTTGGGTCCTCGACGATTGCGCGACTGCTTGAAATTCTTGGCGATTCCGCTTTGCCCGAACACGCGCCCGCAACAGCGGTTGCAGGTTCGGACGACGCTCGCTTTGCCGTCTTCACCGGATCTTTACCGCGTTGCGGCTCAATGGGTGGTGAGCCGGCGGCAGTCCGGATAGCGATTCCGTGCGTTCGGGTGGGCGTTCGGGACGGCGATCCGTCATCTTTGGCTTTGGGCTGCCCGCATGCAGATGTTAAGAATGGTGTAACCCTCCCGCGCCGAGCGGCGGGGATGGGGCAAACAATGGTCCGGAATCCGATATGAACCGCATTTTGCTCGCTGAAGATGACAATGACATGCGCCGCTTCCTGGCGCGTGCCCTGCAAAACGCCGGCTACGACGTCGTATCCTTCGACAACGGCAAGAGCGCCTACGACCGGCTGCGCGAGGAGCCCTTCACGCTGCTCCTGACCGATATCGTCATGCCGGAGATGGACGGTATCGAGCTGGCGCGGCGGGCAAGCGAGCTCGATCCGGATCTCAAGATCATGTTCATCACGGGCTTTGCCGCTGTCGCGCTCAATCCGGACAGCCAGGCGCCCAAGGATGCCAAGGTTCTCTCCAAGCCCTTCCACCTGCGCGATCTGGTGCAGGAAGTGGAGCGGATGCTGGCGGCGGCCTGATCCGGAACCGGTCCTTCGGGTGAATTTGCAGGCCCGTCGCCCACGGGGTGGCGGGCTTTTTCGCAGGTCCTTTTCGCCGCTGGCGGCGGCGGGCAAAAATTCCAGCCGAAGAGACTTGCATGGGTTGGCAAAGCCGGTTATACGACCGCCCACGCCAGCCGCAAGCGGCGCGGCGACAAGATGGTGCGGGCGATTAGCTCAGCGGGAGAGCACTTCGTTGACATCGAAGGGGTCACTGGTTCAATCCCAGTATCGCCCACCATCATTTCGATAGACTTGCGGCTGCAAGAGCTATCGACCTCTTCCCGACTTTCACACGTCCAGTCGCATTTCCCAGACACCTAAGCGGTGGCTGATGCGCCGTGCCCGGCAGCCTCGTGCTGCAATCGACCGTCCGTCGAGGCCGGGCGCCGGGCCTGCGACTCGCCAGGGCATTGCCACCGAACCAGCGCAGCCCGGATGACCGATGCCCACCGCTTCCGGATCGTCGTCAGGCTTCGGCGCGCGCTGCCTCAAGGTCCAGCTTGACCAACCTGAAGCGGCCATCGAGGAACTCGGCAACGGACCGGCACCAGACCGGTCCCGTCCCATCGGTGGCATGATAGAGGACGCCGGCTTCCCGTGTCGCTTCGATGCGGCAGGACCCGACCACGGCATAGATTCCGCCTGATTTCTTGTGAAGCCAGATGGTTCCAACCGGCGGTCCGGCTTCGGTTTCTTGATCCAGTTCCATCATTTCGGCATTCCGGATTTTCTTGTTGCTCTCCCGGGCCGCTGCAAGCTGATCCCGGCTGCCGGCATGGCCGACGGCTGAAGGATTGGGGAGCTGTTGCGGGCGTCAGCCGATCAGCACGGTTGGAAGCCCCACGACGATGATCCCGCCGTGGACTGTATTGTCGCCCAGGCGCGCGGCCGGAAGGCCGTTCACGAAGACGGTCGGCGATCCCATCACGATCACGTCCGGCCCACCGGCGCAGACGAGCATGTCGGTGACGCGCGCCTGCGGCAGGCTGCCGGTCAGGACATTCACCGAGCAGGGCGGGATGATCGGTCCGCCGACATGCGGCACCACGCCCGACACCATCGGGCAGGTGTGCATGTCGGTCACGCGTGCGGCGGGCTGGCCCATCAGTCGACCTTTCCGGTGAGGATCGGAAGACGAGACTACGGTCGGCGCGTGTTCCGGTCAATCGCGCGGGCCGGCCGCCGTTCATTGCGACCGGGGTAAGCCGGCTTTCCGAGCGCGGGACTGGACATCGACAGGGGGAACAACGCATAACCCTGCCTGACTTCTGCCTTCGCCAAATCGGACGAGATGATGGAACTGGAAAAAGCGCCCAACGATCCCACGCGCAAGTCGATCAATCCGCTTGCCAAGATGGCGCTGGAACTCGGCCCACTCGTCCTCTTCTTCTTCGTCAATGCACGGGGCGAGGATCTCGTCGCTCGGTTTCCGGTGCTCGGCAGCCTTGGCGGCCCGCTGTTCCTGGCGACCGCCGTCTTCATGGCGGCGATGGCCGTGTCGCTGGTGATTTCCTGGGTCATGATGCGGCGGCTCGCAATCATGCCGCTCGTCACGGGCGTCGTGGTGGCGATCTTCGGCACGCTGACGCTGGTGCTGCACGACGAGACCTTCATCAAGATGAAGCCGACCATCGTGAACACGCTGTTCGGCGGCACGCTGCTGATCGGGCTGCTCTTTGGCAAGTCGCTGATCGGCTACGTCTTCGACGATGCCTTCCGGCTCGACGATGACGGCTGGCGCATCCTGACCTTTCGCTGGGGCATCTTCTTCGTGGTGATGGCCGTCCTCAACGAGGTCGTCTGGCGCACGCAAACGACGGACTTCTGGGTTGCCTTCAAGGTGTGGGGCATCATGCCCATCACACTCGTCTTCTCGGCCGCCCAAGTGCCGGCGATGCTGCGGCATCAGTTGCCCGACGAAGAGCCAAAGGGGAAGGAAAAGAGCGAGGAGGACGCGGCTTGAGCCTCAAGGCACGCGCCGCGCTCGCCACACTTTGCGTCATCGCCGTCACGGCGCTTGTGCTCTATGCCATGGGCCGAGTGCCGATCTGCAGCTGCGGGACGATCAAGTTCTGGGAAGGCGACGTCAACGGACCCGGTAACTCCCAGCAGATTTCCGACTGGTATACCTTCTCCCACATCATCCACGGCTTCCTCTTCTTCGCCGCGACGTGGTGGCTGGCGAAGCGTTGGCCGATGGACTTTTCGGTCCGGCTGCTGATCGCGACGCTGGTGGAAGCCGGCTGGGAGATTCTGGAAAATTCGCCGATCATCATCGACCGTTACCGCGAGGCGACGATCGCGCAGGGCTACAACGGCGACAGCGTCCTCAATTCGGTCTGCGACATTGTCTCGATGGTGCTCGGCTTCTGGCTCGCGGCCCGGCTGCCCGTCTGGGTCACGGTGGTCCTTGCGCTGGCGATGGAACTCATCGTCGGCGCCCTCATCCGCGACAACCTCACCCTCAACGTCCTGATGCTGCTCTGGCCGATCGAGGCGGTGAAGAGCTGGCAGTCGGGCGCCTAGCGTCCGATCGATCTCAGGCGAACTGGTCGGCGTATTGGCCGAAGCCGTCGAGCGTGCCGACATAGGTCCGGCTCACGGAATAGCTCTGCGAGATCGTCGTGCTGCCATCCTCGCCCTTGCTGGCCGTCAGCGACAGACTGGCTGTCGAGTAAAACAGGCCGTTCTCGTCGAGCTGCAGCTGCGACTGGCTCGCCGTTGCGGCCGCGAAGTCGTTCGTGGCGATGAGAGAGGTTTGCGACGATGCATAGGAGAGGGAGGTGAGGCTGAGGCCGCTGCCGTCGCCGCCGTCCCGGTTTTGTCCGTGATGATGGCCGCGCCCTCCGTCATGGCCATAGGCGTGCCCCAGATGACGACCGTTGGCGGCCTTGGCGAGCTTTGCCGCGCCCGGTTCGGAATAGGTCGGGGCCTTGTGGTCGCCGCGGTTCTTGCCGAGGGCGTCGTCGAGCCGGTCGATGATGACCGCGACGTCGGAGGCCTGCTTGGCCGCCTGCTCGATCGGGGACGCCGGCGCGGTGGTATCGCCGGAAGACGTGTCGCCAAGCGTCGACAAGACGAGCGACGTCGACTTTTGCAAGCTGGCGCTTGCGGAAAGTACCTGCATGGATCCGACCTCCTGTCGGGAACGAAGGAAGTCCTTCCCTTCGTAACAACTTTGAAAATGATGTTACGAAGGGGTAAATGCAGGGTTAATCGATTGCAAAATGACCGGGAGCCGCAGGCACGGCCGGAACAAGCCGGTGGCGCGCACCGACCTACGTCTCTGGATTTCCGTCCCGTGCCCGGTCTCTGTGTGCTGCGGCCTGCAGGGGGCGTCAGGCGGCCCGTTCCGATGCGGCGGTGCTGTCGACGATCCGGTCGTAGTCGCGTTCCAGCGTCTGAAGCTCGCCCTCCAGGGCCTTGCCGATTTCGTCGATCTTGACATAGGCCTCGATGGCCTGGCCGAAATTGCCGGCACTGAGCCCGTCGGCGATCGTCCGGCCGAGGCCGGCCAGTTCGGTTTCGCGGTCGCGCAGTTTCTGCAGTCCCTTTTGGGAGTGCATCGCTGCCGCGGAAATCTGCTTCAGGCAATCGCCGAAGGGGCGGGACGCGGTTGCCTTGAAGGGGGCCGCCTTGGCGTCCTCGCGCCCGACAAGCGCCGAGGCCAGGTGGTTCTTCCAGTCGGTGAATTCGGACTGCGCCAGCAGGATGCCGCGCTCGGGGATATCGCGGCCCCGGATGATCTCATTGGCCTGACTGGTGAGCGAGGTCTCCAGCTTGTGGAACTTCTCGATCGTCTGGACCGTGTCCTTGTTGTTGTTGCCCGCCAGTTCGTCGATTTCCTTGACGCGGGCCGCCATGGCGTTGATCGACTCGGCCTGCTGCTCAAGCAGAGCGAGGACCGAAGCCATTTCGTTGTCCGACGCCACGATGTCGTCCTCCAGCGCGCCGATGTCCTCCTCGACCGCTCGGAAGGTGGCCTGGCCCTTGTTCACCTCGCCGCTGCCGTCCTGCATCGTCGCCTTGATCGACTGCATGACGTCTTCGAGGCGCGCCAACTGCCCGCCGATCATCTCGGTGGTCTTGTCGGTCTGCTCGGAGAGCACCTTCACCTCGGCGGCGACGACGGCAAAGCCCTTGCCGGCCTCGCCGGCGCGGGCGGCCTCGATGGTCGCGTTGAGGGCGAGAAGCTTGGTCTGGCGTGAGATCGTGCCGATCTCGTTGGCGAAGCTGCCGATCGCGCGGATGGCCTCTTCCAGATGGTCGAGCCGGGTCTCGATCTCCTCGAAGTTCGAGGCGATCCGCGTCATGGCATGCCCGGCTTCGCGGGAACGACTGACGGCGCTGCCGAGCCGCGTCCGCGACTGGGCCATGCGGTTCTGGGTCGAGCGGCTGGCCTCGCTGACCGTGCCGCTTTCCTCCAGCAGTCCCTCGACGGTCTTGACGACGAAGGCGCTCGCCTCGTTGAAGCGGCTGGCGTTGCCATAGGTCCACAGCACCACGGTCTTGATCTGGCCGAGGTCGTGCTTGATGCCGTTCACGATGCCGAGGCGGCGGGCGTAGGTTCGCTTCAGCTTTTCGCCGATGGCCACGAAGCTCGCACCGATCTCGCCGCCGATGTTCTTCAAGGCGGCGTAGTTGCCCTCGGCGACGTCTTTCAGGCCGCTGCTGATCGTGGCGACCAGGGCAGGGGTCTCGTTCTTCGTCGACAGCTGCACAACGGTCTCCTCGGACTGCTGGCTTGCTCTGGAACGAAAGGAAAATGCCATCGTAGAACCTATTCGGAGCTGAACTTTCGATGGCGAAAGTGTCGGTCAAATCGATTAAAAATGACCAAACATTTGTGACGGTTTCCGCTGTACTGCCCTGATTTTTTGTATGCAGACTGCACTTCTTGCAACTGCAACCCTTGATAGGAAATTTTCCTTGAAGATTGAAAGCAACCCGGGCACCGTCCGGTGATAATGGTCTTCAGGCCGGGGACGGGGATGTGCCAATGGCAAGGCGTTGACCGGCGAAGCCAAACAGAAGGTTTGCCGCCGTTCGGGCGGTCGCTCCAACAAAAATGGCCCCGCTGGGGGCCATCTTCATCGGTCGTCTTTTTTGCTTTCCGCCAGTCAGGCGGCAGCGCGCTGCTTCAGCAGGCCGCGGTTGACCAGCACCTCGGCGATCTGCACCGCGTTGAGCGCCGCGCCCTTGCGCAGGTTGTCGGAGACGATCCACATGGCAAGGCCGTTGTCGACGGTCGGATCGTCACGGATGCGCGAGATATAGGTCGCATCCTCGCCGGTCGCCTCATAGGGCGTGACGTAGCCGCCATCCTCATGCTTGTCGATGACCAGGCAGCCGGGCGCCTCGCGCAGGATGTCGCGAGCTTCTTCCGCGCTGATCGGGTTCTCGAACTCGATGTTGACGGCTTCCGAATGGGAGACGAAGACCGGCACGCGCACGCAGGTGGCGGTGAGCTTGATCTTCGGGTCGAGGATCTTCTTGGTCTCGACCGTCATCTTCCACTCTTCCTTGGTGAAGCCGTCTTCCATGAAGACGTCGATCTGGGGAATGAGATTGAAGGCGATGCGCTTGGGGAACCGCTTGGCCTCGACCGGATCGGACACGAAGACCGCGCGGGTCTGCTCGAACAGCTCGTCCATCGCTTCCTTGCCGGCGCCGGAGACCGACTGGTAGGTGGAGACGACGACGCGGTTGATCTTCGCCTTTTCATGCAGCGGCTTCAGCGCCACCACGAGTTGGGCGGTGGAACAGTTCGGATTGGCGATGATGTTCTTCTTGGTGAAGCCAACGATGGCGTCGGCGTTCACTTCCGGCACGATTAGCGGCACGTCCGGGTCCATGCGGAAGGCGGACGAATTGTCGATGACGACACAGCCCGTCGCGCCGATCTTCGGCGACCACGCCTTGGAGGTCTCGCCGCCGGCCGACATCAGGCAGATGTCGATCTCGGAGAAGTCGACGAACTCCAGCGCCTTCACCTTCAACGTCCTGTCGCCGTAAGAGACCTCGCGGCCCTGGCTGCGGCGAGAGGCGACGGCGATCACCTCATCGGCCGGAAAACCGCGCTCTTCGAGGATGGAAAGCATTTCCCGGCCCACATTGCCCGTGGCGCCGACGACTGCGACCTTGTAGCCCATAAGCTTTGTCCGTTTCCTATTCTGCAGGAGGAGAGCCGGTCCTGCGCTCGTCCGCGCGGCGGGCTCACCCGATCCTCATGGTCTCCCGCTCACCGTCGGCAGGCCTTGTCGGAAATCTTCGCGGGAAGAGGTGTCCGAGGCGCCTGCCGGCCGTCCCCCTCGAACCCCGGGGAGACGGAGGGGACGCGAGAGGGTCGTTCAGGTCGTGGTCGTTTTCGTGCGTTTCGTGAGGCCAAGCGTCATCGTCCGGGTGCTGGACCCGGCGGTAATGAGCGTCATGGCAACAACGAAACGGTCCATCGACCGACACCTCTTCTCAAAGACGGCCTGTCATCGTTCAAATGTGCCGGGAAGTCAAGAATTTTGCGGGCAAAGCACAAGATGTTGCAGGTGCCGGATCTGCCGAATGATGGATGTCATCAGCGACTTTCATTGGACGCGGGTGCATCGCGGCGAGATGATCCCGCGGGCCGGGTCCGGCGCACGCGCTACAGGATGCCGGCATAGAGGAGAACGGCGACGACAACCACGACGACCAGAACGCCCTTGGCGAGGAGCCCGTAGATCAGCCACTTCGGCATCTTCGTGTTGGAGTCCGGTGCGTTCACGTCTGTTTCTCCGTCCCGAATTCAAGGAAGCCGCCCATGTCCGAGCTTGGCCATTTCGTCCTTTTTACCCGCTATAACCGCTGGATGAATGAGAAGATCTACGACTGTGCGGCAACGCTGCCGCCGGAAGAGATCGCCAAGGATCGCAGCGCCTTCTTCGGATCGATCCTCGGCACGCTCAACCATCTGGTCGTCACGGATATGCTGTGGATGAAACGGATGATCAGCCATCCGGCGAGTGCGCTGGTCAGGGAGGAACTGGAGGCGCTGGAGCAGCCGACCGCTCTTAATCAGATTCTGGAAACCGATCTCGCCGCTCTGCGGGCGCGGCGGGACAGGATGGACGACCTGATCGCCCGTTTCGTCGCCGGTCTTGGCGAGAAGGACCTTGCGACGGCCTTTTCCTACCGGCGCACGAACGGAGAGGCGCAGCACAAACTGCTCGGCGACGTTCTGCTGCATGTCTTCAACCACCAGACCCATCATCGCGGCCAGCTGACGACGCTCCTGAGCCAGGCGGGCAAGGACGTTGGCGTGACGGACATCCTGATGCTGTTGCCGGACGCCGACTGAGTCTGGCCTGTGGCGCAGTTGGTCAGGCGCGCTGCGGGATCACGCCTCTTTCGGGTGCCGGCGGTGGCGCGTCATGCGCAATCCGTCGCGCATGTTCAGCCCCATCAGGGCGAGGTTGGCGGCGCCCGCAAGCAGTTCGACCGCCTGCAGCACGAGGAAGGTTGCGCCAAAGTCTCCGGCGGCGGCCAGTTGCTGAAGACAGACGGCGGAGGGGACGAGCAGGATGATGCCGTTGGCGGCAATGAGGGGCATGCGGCGGCGCTTGGCCGCCGCGAACCCTGTCGCAACCGGTCCCGCCAGCCGGAAGCCGGTGGCGCCCGTGGTCGCCAGAGCGGGGATCAGCACCAGCAATCCCCAGAGGATCGCCGTCTTGACGGTGAGGATCGCCGCAGCGTCGCCGAAGATCTCCACGAGCACGGTCGATGTCCAGAAGGTTGCGATTGTGAGAAAGCCGATCGCCCCGGCGATCGGATGAAGTCTGCGGAGCATCATCAAGGTCCTTCCGCGTCAGGCAGGGCCGGTTCGTCAAGCCGGTGCAGCAGCGTTGCGAGCAGTTGCCGTGCCGACGCGATGTCTTCCGGCGAGAGCCCTTCTGCGAGAGCATTGGCCCAGGGCGCTTCCCGCTCGGACGCGACCGCATAGGCTGCCTCGCCCTTTTCCGTCAGGACGACGAGATGGGCGCGCTTGTGGTGAGGGTTGGGCTCGAAGGCGAGAAAGCCCTGCTGTTCCAGGTCATTCACGACGCGCTGCACGGCCTGCCGGCTGAGACCCATCACCTGGGCGAGATGGGCGACGGGCAGGGACCGGTCGGTGAGGGCGACGGAGCCCAGAACCTGCCAGCGCGCGCTGGTCAGCCCCAAGGGGGCGACGAGCCTGTCACCTGCCGCAAGCAGCGCGCCATTGAGGCGAAAGACGTCGAGCATCAGCGCCGTCAGCGCGGCACCCGCGTCCGTGTGGTCGGGATATCGGGGCGTTTTCATTTGTCAGCACATTGCCAAATCGACAATATATTGTCAATTAGCATGTGCTGTGGATCTCCTCAGCGCTTCTGCGTAAGGCGCCAGAGGCCTTTTCGAGGCCCTATGCAACCGGATCAGGACTGCTCCCGGTCGCCCTTGAGGCTGAGGTCGTCGCGGTGGATCATCTCCGCGCGGCCCGCGTAGCCGAGGATCATTTCGATCTCGCGGCTGTTGTGGCCGGCAAGGCGCTCGGCGTCGTGGTGATCATAGGCCACCAGGCCGCGGCCGAGTTCACGGCCCGCCTCGTCGCGCACCGAGACGGCATCGCCGCGCGAGAATCGGCCCGAGACATGTTTCACGCCGGCCGGCAGCAGGCTCTTGCCGGACTTCAGCGCGCGGATCGCGCCGGCGTCCACCGTAATCGCGCCTTTCGGCTCCAGATGGCCGCCGATCCACGCCTTGCGGGCGGTGGCGGGATTGAGTTCGGCCTCAAAGAGGGTGCAGATGCCGCCCTCGTCGATGCGCTTCAGTGGGTTCATCACCTTGCCCGAAGCGATGATCATGGCGGTGCCGGCACCGGTCGCCATCTTGCCCGCCTCGATCTTCGTCTTCATGCCGCCGCGCGAGAGTTCGGAGCCGGCCGCGCCGGCCATCGCCTCGATCTCGGGCGTGATGCGCTCGACGACCGGGATGTGGGCCGCGTCCGGGTTGTCCTTCGGCGGCGCCGTATAGAGGCCGTCGATGTCGGAGAGAAGAATGAGGAGGTCCGCCGACGCCATGGTGGCGACACGGGCCGCGAGACGGTCGTTGTCGCCATAGCGGATTTCGTTGGTGGCCACCGTGTCGTTTTCGTTGATGACCGGCACGGCCTTCATCTTCAAGAGCATGCCGATCGTCTCGCGGGCGTTGAGGTAGCGCCGGCGTTCCTCGGTGTCGCGCAGGGTCAGCAGGATCTGGCCGGCGGTGAGGCCATGGCTGCCGAGAATTTCCGCATAGATGCGGGCGAGCACGATCTGGCCGACCGAGGCGGCCGCCTGGCTTTCCTCCAGCTTCAGCTTGCCGGCGGGAAGGCCGAGCACGCCGCGCCCGAGGGCGATCGAGCCGGAGGAGACGATGAGGACGTCCGTACCGGCCTTCGTCAGGCCGACCACGTCATCGATCAGCGCCTCCAGCCAGTCGCGGCGCAGCTTGCCGGACCGTCCCTCGACGAGCAGGGCCGAGCCGATCTTGACAACGATACGGCGGTAGGACGAGAGGCGTCCCGCCTTCGAGGGCGAGATCAATTCGGAAGCCTCGGCGGTCACGGTTGCCACTCCTCGCGGGCGCGGCTCGGCGAGGCTTCTTCCTCTTCGGCGCGGTGGCCCTCGATGGTGCGCCACATCATGGCAAGGGCGTCGTCGACGCCGATGCCCGAGGCGGCCGAGAGCAGCAAGGGGTCGCGGCCAGCCGCCTTTTTCAGGGCCTTGGCCTTGGCCTTGATGTCGTCCGGCGTCAGGGCATCGATCTTGGAGAGCGCCACGATCTCCGGCTTTTCGTCGAGACCGGCGCCGTAGGCCGCCAGTTCGCCGCGAATGATGCGGTAGGCGTCGGCGACGTCATCCTGCGTTGCGTCGACAAGATGAAGAAGCACGCCGCAGCGCTCGACATGGCCGAGGAAACGGTCGCCGATGCCGACGCCCTCATGGGCGCCCTCGATCAGGCCCGGAATGTCGGCGAGCACGAATTCGCGGTTGCCGATCCGGACGACGCCGAGGTTCGGATGCAGCGTCGTGAAGGGATAGTCGGCGATCTTCGGCTTGGCGCGCGTGGTACGGGCCAGGAAGGTCGACTTGCCGGCGTTCGGCAGGCCGACGAGGCCGGCGTCCGCGATCAGCTTCAAGCGCAGCCAGATCCACTTTTCCTCGCCCGGCAGGCCGGGGTTCGCCCGGCGAGGCGCCTGGTTGGTGGACGACTTGAAATAGAGGTTGCCGAAGCCGCCGTTGCCGCCCGAGAGCAGCTTGATCTTCTGGCCGACCTCGACCATGTCGGCGATCAGCGTCTCCTGATCGTCCTCCAGAATCTCGGTGCCGACGGGAACCTTCAGCACCACGTCGCCGCCCTTGGCGCCGTTGCGCTGCTTGCCCATGCCGTGACCGCCGGTCTTGGCCTTGAAATGCTGGGCATAGCGGTAGTCGATGAGCGTGTTGAGGCCGTCGACGCACTCGATCCAGACATCGCCGCCGCGCCCGCCGTCACCGCCGTCCGGTCCGCCGAATTCGATGAATTTTTCGCGGCGGAAGGAGACGGCACCCGCGCCGCCGTCGCCCGAGCGACAGTAGACCTTCGCCTGATCGAGGAACTTCATGACCCAAGACTTTTCATGTTGATGACCATTGGCGACGAGCTATGCGCCATCGCCTCTCAAAGTGCAATCACGCGCGGTGCGTGGCAGCCATTCAGCCTTCCACGGCCGCATCCGCCTTCTTGCGCATCATTGCATGGCGGAAGTTTGCCACCTTCAGCCGCGTGTCGATATGCGGCTGCGCGCCGCCGCGCGCATCGCAGACCCGCAGCGACTTGCCGACGATCTCAAATCCGAGCTTCTTCTGGATCCTGAGCGAGGGGTCGTTGCCGAGAAAGACCCCGGAGCGAACCGAGGCAAAGCCCAGCTGCGAAAAGGTATGGTCTAGGACGGCCGCGACCGCTTCGCTCGCATAGCCCTTGCCCCAATGGGGTTCGGCAAGCCAATAGCCGATCTCCGGCTCTTCGCGCAGGCCTTGCAACCCGACGAGACCGATCAGCGCGGGTTCGCCTTCTGCACGGATGGCGAAGATCCTGACGTCGCCGGCCAGCGTGGCAAGTTCGGCCTGGCTCAGGAAGGCGTAGGCATCCTCCAGACGATAAGGCCAGGGAACGCGGGCAAGCCAGCAGGAAACCGCGAAATTGCCGAGCGCGTCGGCAATGGCGAAGGCATCGCCGCGCGAAAGCGCCGTCAGGCGCAGGCGCGGGGTGAGGAGTTCCGTTTCATTCATTGACTGCGGCATGACCTCAACCATTTTGCCAACGAGGCCACCGGCGGAGAACGCTGCTCCGGCGCGGGCCGCCTCTGGCGAGACGCATCGGAGCGACAGGTGCCCGAAGTTTACGGACAGTCCGATGCTCGCCATTCAAAGGATCAGAGCGGCGCCAAAGGCGCTCATGTCAATCCGCATGACCGCGCGCCGCTCGAGCGGTATCGACCGCGATGATATGTCCTCCCGGTGGAGCACATGTCATCGCGATCCATGATGGTGACGATTGCCATCCCCGGCGTCAGACGCGATTGAGGGCATTCGGCCGGCTCCTGGCCAGGGGCATCGTGGCCGGGTCCTCGCCATCTTCCATGTCGCCTTCGACGATGGAGACCGGAAGCCAGCGCCGCAGGCTCTCCCACGTCCGACGGTCCAGCGTGAAGCGGTCGATGGCCACCACCGATGCGAAATAGACCGACGGCGACAAGTCCTGGCCAGTGTACTGGAAGCCGCATTTCTCGATCACGCGGCGCGAGGCCGCATTGGTGACCCGGCAGGACACGCTGATGCGGGCGTGGCGCGCGAGAGAGAAGCCGAAGTCCACCGCCGCCTGGGCGGCCTCCGTCGCATAGCCCCGGTTCCAGAACTCCTCGCCGATCCAGTAGCCGAGTTCCGGCACGGGACCGCGACGGTGGTCGAGCGAGATCGCGCCGATCATCTCCGGCAGATGCCGGGGCCTCTTGGCGAAGATGAGATGCTTCAGCCCGTCGGCCGGTGCTGCTTCCGCGATGAAGGCTTCCGCGTCGGCCAGGCCGTAGGGGTAGGGCATGCGCGTCAGGTTCTGGGCAATCTTCCGATTGTCCGCCAGAGACGCAAGCGCTGGCGCGTCGGCCAGAACCGGCGCGCGGATAATCAGGCGTCCGGTTTCCAGGACGGGGCGGGAGGGAGCACGATCCGATAAGGAGCGTGTGCCGGTACTATCCTCTTCTTCGATCATGGCCTTGAAAATCTCCGGTCGGAACAAAAGGAGGGGAGGTGGCGCCCCACCTCCCCTCGGGATTGTCCAGCCGAAGCTTTCGCCGATCCTCCGGGTCCGTGGGACGCCGGAGGGTCGGTTGACCATGCGGCGTTACTCTGCTGCTTCCATCGTGGCCGCCGTCTCGGCGACCGATACATAGACTTTGCCGTTGGATTTCGAGTCGAAGACAACCTTGCCTTCACAGAGAGCAAAAATGGTGTGGTCGCGGCCGAGCCCGACATTCTTGCCGGGATGCCACTGCGTGCCGCGCTGGCGCACGATAATGTTGCCCGGAATGACAGCTTCGCCGCCGAACTTCTTCACGCCGAGACGGCGACCAGCGGTATCGCGACCGTTGCGCGAGGAGCCACCCGCTTTCTTGTGAGCCATCGTAATTCTCCTTCAGTTCCTGGTGCCGATCCGGGGGGCCTTGGACTCTCGTCCCTTTGGCCCACGCGCCGGATGGCGCAAATCTTCGGTTTCTTGTTCCGACCGTCCGTCGCCTCAGGCGCCGGCGGAAATTCCCGTGATCTTCACCACCGTCTGGTGCTGGCGGTGACCGCGGATGCGCTTGGAGTTCTGCCGGCGGCGCTTCTTGAAGGAGAGAACCTTCTTGGTGCGCGTCTGGCCGACGATCTCGGCTGCAACGGTGGCGCCCGCAACCGTCGGGGCGCCAAGGGTGGTTCCGGCCTCGCCGCCGATCAGCAGAACCTCTTCGAAGGTCACTGCACTGCCGGCTTCGCCTTCGAGCTTCTCGATGGCCAGAATGTCGTTTGCGGCAACCTTATACTGCTTGCCGCCGGTCTTGATGACTGCGAACATACGTCTTTCATCCTTTTTATGCGGTGCTTTCGGCACCTTCTTGGGCGGATGGCCGTCCTTGAGAGCAAGAACGAGCCGATCTCGATCGCGTCCTGTGGCGCCGAGGGCGACAGCATCAAGCCATCCACCTTCGATCTTTGGCTGCCTTGCCGCGCGGCATTTGCCGTCGCGGCCAAACGGTGATCATTGTCACCGAAGGGCAGAAAAACGCTCAAACACCTGTCGCGCCGCCTCGGCGAAGCCGGGGGTGTCGTTGGAGGTTGCAGGAGCGTTTCGGGAGCCTCGGACTGCGGGACGTTGGGTCAACTTTCAAAGCCACCTTTTCATCCACAGCGGGCTTTTACATGCGCGGGCGGGCGCCGTCAACGCAAAGGGGCGCTGCGGACACGCTTTTTGACGGGCAAGCGGCAAAAAAATCGTCTTCGTCCACTTGCGCGCGGGCGCGGTGATGTGTAGTTATCCAGCCGCTTTCGACCCGGTTCGATGCGCCTTTTTTGCGGAGAGGTGGCAGAGTGGCTGAATGCACCGCACTCGAAATGCGGCATGCCTGCAAGGGCATCGGGGGTTCAAATCCCTCCCTCTCCGCCACTTCCTAACCCACTCTTCGTCAATTTCCGGCATCCAATGCCTGATGACGCATGGGTTTGAAATTTCAGCGTTTTTCACCGGATGGCGCCCTTTGGTGAAGGGCAAAAATCATGCGTGTATCGCGTGGGGTATCGTCCCTTGTATCGCGTTCGGCAACGGTCGAGAGTGGTGATCCCGCCAATTTCACGGGCTCGGACCCGGCCGACAATTCCTCCCCGAGCACGATATCGACCACCCCGGTCAGGCGTGGCGCCGGCCCCTATCTCGTTCGCTCAGGATCGGTTTATCTCTTTCAGATACGCTGGCCGAAATTGCTCGGCCGATCCCGCTCCCTGAAACCCATCCGCATCAGTCTCGGCGCCTGCCCCTTGAGGACGGCGCAGGGGACCGGTTCGCCGTCGTCAGGGCGAGAGCCCCGCTCCTCCGCTCCGGTAAGCGTTCGCGATATCGTCCAGACCCGGAAAACGAACCTGCGACACCTCGATCACGGCAACCGCCACTCGAAGCTTGCGGCGAGCCGGCCCCGTGCCGGGAGAGAACTTGGTAACGAAATTTGTCAACGTAACTGGCTGAACGGCCATGTGCGCGCTTCGCGCAAGGTGGGCGAATCGCCCATTTGCCGTGCCTGGCCGCCATGAACGGGCAGGCCTGTTCTTCCGCAGACGATACAATTGCCGGCGGGGCAGGGGCTGGAAAAGCCTCCGCGCCGAACCCACACAATGAGCGTTGATGACTCCGACCGGATGACCATGCCGCTGATCCTGCATCGGCATGGCCGGCAGCTTCCCGATTGTTGCAGGCCCCCAGGGTAGGCAGTCATTCCCGGTGGAATGATCGCGCATGAAGAGCTCGACCTCAGCGGGGTTTCTCACTGTCCGGCGTCCGAAAAGGAATGTCCGGCAAGGCCGTATCTCCGTTCCGATGAAGGACCGGAGAAAAATCTGCGATGGAAGGTTTCATGTTGCCTGATCTGCTCAAATCCGCCTGCAGGATTGCCAGTCGCCTGGGTGTCGTTTCTCTGCTCCTTGTCGCGCTTTCGGCATGCAACGAAGCGCAGAGGGGGGAGGGTGCGGCGTCCGGGAATGCCAGGCCAAAGACCAGTGTCGGCGTGATCACCGTGGAGACGACGAGCGCGCCAATGGTGCTCAATCTGCCGGGCCGTGTCACGGCCTACCAGACCGCCGAAATCCGGCCCCAGGTCCAGGGCATCATCAACGAACAGGTGTTCCGGCAAGGCTCGGAAGTCAAAGCTGGAGACGTCCTCTTCAAGATCAAGGACGCCAGCTATCAGGCCGCAGTCGATGCGGCAAAGGCCGCCGTGCAGAAGGCGGAGGCAACGATGGAGGCGGCCAAGGCCAAGGCGGACCGCTTTCAGCGGTTGGCGCTGGGAAACAGCACCAGCCAGCAGGACATCGATGACGCCAATGCAAGCTATCAGGAAGCGAAGGCGGATCTGGCGTTGGCCAAGGCCGATCTGGAGACCGCCGAGATCAATCTGAACCACACCGTCGTGACTTCGCCGATTTCCGGTCAGATCGGCCTTTACTCCGCTTCGGCCGGCGCCCTGGTCACGGCGAACCAGAGCGACGCGCTCGCAACGGTTCGCCAGTTGGACCCGATCTACGTCGATGCGACCGACAGCAGCGCAAATTTCCTGAGAATCCGCAAGATGCTCGCGGAGGGGACGTTGAAAGGCAATCGCGACAAGATCAAGGTCCATCTGACGCTCGAGGATGGCTCCACCTATGACCAAACCGGGTCGATCGAGAGCCTGGAACCGGTTGTCAGTCAGACGACCGGGACGTTTTCCGTGCGGATCAAGGTTTTCAATCCCGACCGCACGCTGTTGCCGGGAATGTATGTCCGCGCCGCGGTCGATCTTGGAAACCTCGAAGGCGTTTTCCTCGTGCCGCAACGGGCGGTCAGCCGCAATGCCAAGGGCGAGGCGACGGTGATGGTTGTCGACGCGGACGGGAAGGTGGAGACCAAGGTGCTGGAAACGAGCCAGACCAGCGGCACCAACTGGATTGTCAGAAACGGCCTCGACGCGGGCGATCGGGTCATCATCGAAGGCCGCCAGAATGTCGTCGATGGCGCGCAGGTCGCCGCGACCGAAATGACGCTCGACGAGAACACGGGCCTTGCGCGGGAGGCCGAGGCCGATCCGGCCACGGCGGGCCCTCTGCCCAAGACGGGGGGCTGAGGCAGGTCCATGGCGCTCTTCTTCATCAACCGGCCGATCTTCGCCTGGGTCATCGCGATCAGCATCATGCTGGCCGGGACACTCGCCATCTCTCAGCTCTCGATCAACCAGTATCCGGAAATCGCGCCGACGACGGTGCGCATCTCGGCGACCTATCCGGGCGCGACCGCGGAGACGGTCGAAAACGCCGTCACCAAGGTCATCGAGCAAAACATGACGGGGCTTGAGAATCTCGACTATATGTCGGCCTCGAGCACATCGTCCGGCACGGCCTCGATCTCGCTCACCTTCAACAACAAGGCCGATCCGGACATCGCCCAGGTTCAGGTGCAGAACAAGCTGCAGCTTGTCGAAAGCCAGCTTCCCGATGCGGTCGTCACCCAGGGCATCCGGGTGACGAAGTCGACGTCGAGCATCCTGATGGTCGGCGCGCTGGTCGCCACGGACGGGTCACTGACCTCGCTCGACCTCGGCAACCTCATCAGTTCCAACCTGGAGGACCCGATCAAGCGGGTGGATGGCGTTGGCGACCTGCAGGTCTTCGGCTCGGGCTATGCCATGCGCATCTGGCTCGACCCGGTGAAGCTTGCCAAATACGAGTTGATGCCGGGCGACGTGACGACGGCGATCAGCGCCCAGAACAAGCAGATTTCCGTCGGCCAGCTCGGGGCCAACCCGTCCGTTGCCGGCCAGCAGCTCAACGTCACGATCACCGCGCAAAGCCAGCTCAAGACCCCGGACCAGTTCCGCGCCATCATCCTCAAATCCAACATGGACGGCTCGCTGGTGCGCCTGGGGGATGTCGCCCGGGTCGAGATCGGCGCCGACAGCTACGGCGTGGAGTCGCGTTACAACGGCAAGCCGGCGGCCGGCTTCGGCGTCAACCTTGCGATCGGCGCGAATGCCATCGACACGGCGGCGGCGGTACGGGCCACGGTCGACGAGTTGAAGGGCAGCCTGCCGCCCGACGTCGAGGTCGTCTACGCCTACGATACGACACCCTTCGTGGAGCTATCGATCGAAAAGGTGATCGAGACCCTTGTCGAAGCGGTCGTGCTCGTCTTCCTGGTGATGTTCGTCTTCCTGCAGAACATCCGGGCGACGCTGATCCCGACCATCGCCGTGCCGGTGGTGCTGCTTGGGACCTTCGCGATCCTGTCGATCGCCGGCTTTTCGGTGAACACGCTCACCATGTTCGCCATGGTTCTTGCTATCGGCCTGCTTGTCGACGACGCCATCGTCGTCGTCGAAAATGTCGAGCGCATCATGGCCGAGGAAGGCATC
The DNA here is from genome assembly GCF_900231165.1 of Hartmannibacter diazotrophicus. Lineage (GTDB taxonomy): Bacteria > Pseudomonadota > Alphaproteobacteria > Rhizobiales > Pleomorphomonadaceae > Hartmannibacter > Hartmannibacter diazotrophicus. The sequence goes on along the minus strand of NZ_LT960614.1, from coordinate 4,376,167 downwards.
GGGCCGCGCGAGGCGACGATCAAGTCCATGGGCGAGATCACCGGCGCCCTCATCGGCATTGCCCTCGTGCTTTCGGCGGTCTTTGTTCCAATGGCCTTCTTTGCCGGTTCGGTCGGCGTCATCTACCGGCAGTTTTCGGTCACCATCGTCTCGGCGATGCTGCTCTCGGTCGTCGTTGCCATCGTGCTGACGCCGGCCCTCTGCGCGACGATCCTGAAGCCGGTGAAGGCGGGACACGAGCGCGGCGGCGTCTTCGGGCTCTTCAATCGCGCCTTCGACCGAACCGCGAAGCGCTACGGGGGCGGTGTCGGCGGCATCCTGAAGCGGCCGATCCGCGTCATGGTCCTGTTCCTCGTCATCTGCGGCGGCGTCTATGGCCTCATCAGCCGGCTGCCGACCTCCTTCCTGCCGCCCGAAGACCAGGGCATGCTGATGACGATCATCCAGCTTCCGCCCGGGGCGACGACAGCCCGGACGCGAGCCGTGGTCGAACAGGTGGAGAAGCACTATCTCACCGATGAAAAGGACAACGTCGTCAGCGTCTTCGCCAGTCTCGGCTTCGGCTTTTCCGGCAACGGCCAGAATTCGGCGATGGCCTTCATCAAGCTGAAGGACTGGTCCGAGCGCACGGGCGCCAACCGCTCGGCCGCTGCCATCGCGGGGCGAGCCATGAAGGCCTTTTCCAGGATCCGCGACGGCCGGGTCATCGCCCTCATGCCGCCGGCGATCCACAATCTCGGCACGTCGGCAGGCTTTTCGCTCTTTCTCGAGGATGTGGGCGGTGCCGGGCATGCGGCGCTTGCCGCCGCGCGGGACAAGCTGCTGCAGCTCGCGGCGAAAAGCCCTCTCGTCACCGGGGTGCGCCAGGACGGGCAGGAGGACGTGGCGCAGTTCCGCATCGATGTCGACCAGGCCAAGGCCGGCGCGCTCGGGATCGACCTTTCCGACATCAACACCACGCTCTCCGTCGCCTTTGCCGGCGACCACGTGAACGACTTCATCAATCAGGAAAAGATCAAGCCGGTCGACGTGCAGGCCGATGCGCCCTATCGCATGACGCCTGACAATCTCGACGAGTGGCAGGTGCGCAACAGCGACGGCGACATGGTGCCCTTCTCCGCCTTCGCCTCGACGTCCTGGTCCTACGGGTCGCCGCAGCTTGACCGCTACAACGGCGTTTCGGCCGTCGGCATCTCGGGTTCGGCCGCGAATGGTGTCTCGTCCGGCGACGCCATGAAGGAGATGGAGAGGCTGGTCGGCGAACTCGGCCCCGGCTACACGAGCGAATGGACCGGCCTTTCCTATCAGGAGGAGCTTTCCGGCAACCAGGCGCCGGCGCTCTACGCCATCTCGGTTCTTGTCGTCTTCCTCTGCCTTGCCGCGCTCTACGAGAGCTGGACGATCCCGCTCTCCGTCATGATGGCGGTGCCGATCGGCGTCTTCGGCGCCCTCGCGGCGGCGACGATCTTCGGCCAGTCCAACGACGTCTATTTCAAGGTCGGGCTGCTCACGACCATCGGCCTTGCGGCCAAGAACGCCATCCTGATCGTCGAGTTCGCCAAGGAACTGGAAGCGGGAGGAAGGGACCTCGTCGCGGCGACGCTCGAGGCGAGCCTGATGCGGCTTCGGCCGATCCTGATGACGTCGCTCGCCTTCATTCTCGGCGTCGCGCCGCTGGCGGTGGCGAGCGGAGCGGGATCGGGAGCGCAGAATGCCGTCGGCATCAGCGTCATGGGGGGCATGCTGGCGGCGACTTTCCTCGGTATCTTCTTCGTGCCGCTCTTCTATGTGCTGGTGCGCAAGGTGGCCCTGCGGCTTGCGAGCAGACAGGCTCGATCCGACCATTCCAAAGCACCGATGGCCGACTGAAGGTCGATTGCGACCGTCCCGCGGAGAGAGCAAACGCCGATAAAGGTGTTCCAACGTCTGGCAGCGGCGGAATGTGCCGCGGGCACATCCAGTTGGCCCGCCGCGAGCCATGCCGGCGGAACGGCCGAGGGACACTGGAGAGCCGGTCCGGGGCTTGCCGGACGTCGCTCCACAAAGCGACGATCCATCTGGCAGGCGATGCTTCAAAAAAGCCAAAGGCCGCGCTCTTGAAAGAGCGCGGCCCTGTGGATCTGCGGCGGGGTGCCTCCCTGGGGCGGACCCGGCCGATCCGGCAACGCCTACCGATCAGCGGTAGGGGTAGCCGGCCTTCTGCATGTTGGAGGCGTATTTCTTGAAGGCGTCGACGACCTTGCCGGCGCGCGGGCTGGAGCTTGCCACTTCGTCCCAGAAGCCTTCGGCATCCGTGACGACCTGCGCCCATTCCTCGGGCGGAAGCTGCGTCACTTCCATCTTCTTGCCCTCGACGCGCAGTTTGGCCTCGCCGCCCCAGTACCAGACGTCGCGGTAGTAGTGCGACTGGTCGATGGTGATCTTGAAGAGCTCCTGCAGATGCGGGGGGACCTTCTTCCAGCTCTCGGTGTTGGCAAAGTAGCTGCCGAACCAGGCGCCGGTGACCGAGTTGCCGAGCGCGTACTTGCACACGTCCGCCCAGCCCACTTCGTAGGCTTCGGTGAAGCCGCACCAGGCGACGCCGTCGAGCTCGCCGGTCTGCATGGCGACTTCCACGTTGTCCCACGGGATCGTCACCGGAACGAGGCCGTATTTCGCCAGGAACTTGCCGGCGGTCGGCACGCCGAACACGCGCAGGCCCTGCATGTCGGCGAGGCTGCGGATCGGCTTGTCCACGGTGAAGACGTGCAGCGGATCCCAGGCGCCGGTGGAGAGCCAGGTGACGTTGTCGACCTCGGAATAGGCTTCTTCCCAGATTTCCTTCAGGCCGTAGTAGTGGAACAGCGCCGGCACATCGAGGCTGTAGCGGGTGGCGAAGGGGAAGTAGCCGCCGAAGACGGAGATGTCGACGGGCGAGGCCATCGTCGCCTCGTCGGACTGCACCGCGTCAAGGGTGCCGTTCTGCAGCGCGCGGAAGAGGTCGGCGGTCGGGACGAGCTGGTCGGCGTAGTAGAGTTCGATCTCCATCTCGCCATTGGCCGCCTTGTTGAAGGCCTCGATCTGCGGCTTGATCACATGGGCGCCAAGCGGGGCGCCAGAGTAGGTCTGCAGGCGCCACTTGATCGGCGCGGTCTGGGCGATCACCGCGGGGGTGGCGAGCGTCGTTCCGGCGGCAAGCGTGCCCGCGCCGAGGCCAACATTGCTGAGGAACTTGCGCCGCGAGGCGAGGATCTCGCCCGACGGACACTGGTCTTTCTTGGATTCAGTCATGTCTCCCTCTCCTTTTGGAAGTGCCGGCGCTTGCGAGATGGGCGGCCGGCCACCCGAGTGGGCCGGAACGGGGCCCTGGCGAGGCCTCGGTCCGGTCTGACGCTTGGCGGATCGGGCCGGAGCTCTCCACACCCCGCTTCCCATCCGTTCGGTCGGTCATCATGTCTGGCGCCCGGTTCCCGTCCGGACGTCGTCTTGTTCAGCCTCTCACGTTCATGTGCTCGGGCAACCACATGGCAAGCTGCGGGAACAGCATCACCAGCGCGATGGTCAGGGCCATGATGGCGGCGAAAGGCCAGATCGAACGGTAGATGTCGATCAGCGTGACTTCCTTCGGCGCCAGAGAGCGCATCAGGAATAGATTGTAGCCGAAGGGCGGGGTGATGTAGGCGATCTGGCAGGTGATCGTGTAGAGCACGCCGAACCAGATGAGTTGGTTGTCGAAGCCGAGATCGAGCATCTTGACCAGCGGCACGTAGAGCGGCGCCACGATCACCAGCATGGCCGTGTCGTCGAGGAACATGCCCATCACGATGAAGCTGATCTGCATCATGATGATGATGGTCCAGGGCGAGAGGTCCCACTTCTCGACGAAGAGGTTCTCGATGGCTTTGACCGCTCCGAGGCCGTCGAAGACCGCGCCGAAGGCGAGCGCGGCGAGGATCAGCCACAGGAACATGCAGGAGACCGCGAGGGTCTTCATCGACGTGCCGCGGATCAGGCCCCAGGTGAAGCGTCCCTTGACGATGGCGGCAAGGGTGGCACAGGTCGCGCCGACGGCCGAACTCTCGACGAGGCTGGTGTAGCCGAAGACGAAGAGGCCGGTCATGAAGAAGAAGATCGCGAAGGGGATGATGCCGGCACGGGCGAGCGCGAGCTTCTCGCGCAGCGGCATGTTCAGCTCCTCCTCCGCCACCACGGGGGCGAGCGCCGGGTTCATGCGGGCGCGGATGAGGATATAGACGACAAACAGTGCCGCCATGATCAGTCCGGGCACGAGCCCCGCGAACCAGAGCTTGGAGACCGGCTGGCGTGCGATCATGCCGTAGAGGACGAGAACGACCGACGGCGGAATGAGGATGCCGAGCGACGAGCCGCCCTGGATGACGCCGGAGATCAGCACCTTGTCGTAGCCACGCCGCAGCATCTCCGGCAGGGCGATGGTGGCGCCGATGGCCATGCCGGCGACCGACAGGCCGTTCATGGCCGAGATGATGACCATGAGCAGGATGGTGCCGATGGCAAGGCCGCCGCGCAGACGGCCGAACCAGACGTGCAGCATCTTGTAGAGGTCCTCGGCGATGCCGGACTCCGACAGGATGTAGCCCATGTAGATGAACATAGGCAGGGTCAGCATCGGGTACCAGTTGAAGAGCTTGAAGACCTGGTTGAACGGCAGTTCCACCGCGCCGTTGCCATAGAGCAGCAGGGCGGCGCCCGCCGCGACGAAACCGATCGCCGCGAAGACGCGCTGGCCGCTGACCAGCAACAACACCATCGAGGCGAACATAAGAAGCGCGATCGCCTCATAACTCATGACTGGGTCTCCCCGCGCAGCGTGGCGATGTGCTTGAAGACGAGGGCGACCGCCTGCATCATCATCAGCACGAGACAAGCCACCATCAGCGACTTGATCGGTATGACCGAGGGGTTCCAGATGGAGAAGCGCCGCTCATCGGTGGCGATGGCATAGGCGAGGCTCGAGATGCCTCCCGCCAGCATGACCCCGAGATAGAAGATCATGCAGAAGACCGTGACGAGATCGAGTTTGGCCTTTCCGCGCTCCGACAGCGTGGAATAGAAGAGATCCATGCGGACATGGTCGTTGTTCTTCAGGGTCATCGGCCCGCCCATGAAATAATAGGCGGCGAGCGTGAACTGGGTCAGCTCGATGGCCCAGTGCACCGGCATCTTGACGACGTTGCGGGTGACGGCATCGAAGATCAGCGTTCCGCCCATGAAAAAGATGAGCGAGGCGGCCAGATAGCCGACATAGTCTGAAAGCCGGTCGGTCAGGCGGACGTATTTCCCGATCAGTCCCTGCATGTGTCACCCCCTGTCTGCCGTGACGTGCCCTTCATCAATGCCACACTTCCACTCCCATGTCGGCCAAGGCGGTGCGATGGGCCTCGTCCAGTTGCGTATCGCTGATCAGCAGATCGATTTCGTTGCACAGGCACACGGAAAAAGCCGCGCGCCGGCCGAACTTGCTGCTGTCGGCAAGGACGGTCACGGTGCGGGCATGGGCGATCATCGCCCGCGCGACTTGCGCCTCCTCGAAGCTCGCGTCCATCGCGCCGACCTCCGGCGAGATCGCGGCGACGGTGAGGATCGCGCGGTCGGCCTGGAAGGCCGCGATCTGTTCGATCGCGGTCGGGCCCGTCGTCTCGGCATTGTCACCGTGATAGCGGCCGCCGAGCAGATAGATGGCCGCGTCCGAGCCTGCCTTGTCCATACGCTCGGCGAGCCGCCATGAATTGGTGATGACCGTGAGGCCGGGAATGGACGCGAGGAACTCGGCCGCCGCGAGCGTCGTCGAGCCGGTGTCGATGAAAAGGGTCTCGTTCATTTCGACGGCATCGGCCAGCCGGCGTCCGATCCGCGTCTTGGCGGCGGCTTCCGTCCCGAGGCGCTCCGAAAAGCTGCCTTCGGCGATGAGGCGCGGCCGGCGTGCTCCGCCATGGACCTTCTCCACCCGGCCGCCGTCGGCGAGCTGGGTGAGGTCCCGGCGGATCGTTTCCATGGAGACGTCGAAACGATGCGCAAGCGTCTCGACGGAGAGCTCGCCCTCGCGCCGGATCATCTCGTCGATCTGAAGCTGTCGCTCATGCGGCTTCATGCTCCGTTTCATGCTCCGTCCAGTTAATACCGAATGATACAGATCAGCAAGTTTTGGGCCGTTTGAATTATTTGCTCCAGCAAGGACGGATTTTCCCTGTAACCAGAGCGCCAGCTTGACACAAATGACTGATCAGTCAATAGATGAACAATTCCACAATGAACTTGGGCGGTCACTTCGTGAGCAGTGCTCAAAAAATAAGCGCCAATCAGACATTCGATGTGGCGGTGATCGGAGCCGGCATCGTGGGCTGTGCCCTTGCGCGCCGATTCACGCTCGACGGTGCGTCCGTGGTCGTGCTGGAAAAGGCCGTTGACGTTCTGGACGGCGCCTCCAAGGGCAACAGCGCCATCCTGCACACGGGCTTCGATGCGCCCGAGGGATCGCTGGAACTTGCCTGCGTGCGCGAGGGCTATCGGCTCTATCTGGACATCCACGAAAAGCTGGGCCTGCCGCTTATTCGCTCCGGCGCACTCGTGCTTGCCTGGAACGAGGCGCAGGCCGCCGAGTTGCCGAAGCTGATGGATCAGGCGCGGGCGAATGGCGTCGATGATATCGAGCCGCTCGACCGGGCCGGCCTGCTGGCGCTCGAACCCGAGTTGTCGCCGCACGTTGTCGCCGGCTTCCGGGTGCCGGGCGAATCCCTGATCGATCCCTGGTCGGCAGCGCATGGCTATCTGCTGCAGGCGCTGCAAAACGGTGCGCATCTGATGCGCTCCACCGAAGTGCTCTCCGGGCGTCGTGTCGATGGTGCGTGGTTGCTGGAAACATCGCAGTGCACGGTTCGTGCGCGGCTGGTGATCAACGCGGCCGGTCTTTACGGAGATATCGTCGACCGCCGCGTCACAGGCGAGAACTGGTTCACCGTCAAGCCACGCAAGGGGCAGTTCGTCGTCTACGACAAGCCGGCGGCGGCGCTCGCCGGCCATATCCTCCTGCCTGTGCCGACGAAGATCACCAAGGGGATCGTCGTTTGCCGCACGGCCTTCGGCAACCTGCTGGTCGGGCCGACCGCCGAGGAGCAGGAGGATCGGGCCCATGCGGTTCTCGACCGCGAGACGATGCAGGCACTCGTGCGCAAGGCCGAGGAGATTCTTCCCGCGCTTGCCGATCATGACGTGACGGCGATCTATGCCGGTCTTCGTCCGGCGACCGAGGAAAAGGAATACCGCATCCGGGCCGATCTCGCGGACGACTACATCTGCGTCGGCGGCATCCGGTCGACGGGCCTCACGGCGGCGCTCGGGATCGCGGCGCACGTGGCCCGTCTTGCCAATCGGGAGTGGACGCCGATTGCCGATCCCGTCTGGGCTCAGATGCCCGCACTCTCCGACGAGGCGCGGCGCGACTGGTGCCAGCCCGGCAACGGCGGGATCGTCTGCCATTGCGAGATGGTCACCCGGCGCGAAATCGAGGCAGCGCTGAGCGGTCCGCTCGCGGCTTCATCCATGGGCGGTCTCAAGCGCCGCTCGCGCGTCACGATGGGACGCTGCCAGGGCTTCTATTGCTCGGCGGATCTTGCCCGGATCACCGAGGGCAAACTGGCCCAGCCGATGCTCGCCGGAGGATCTGACGATGCGTGAGGAGGCGGAACAGGCCGACGTCATCGTCGTCGGCGGCGGTCCGGCGGGCCTTGCCGCGGCGACGGAACTGCGCCGATCCGGGATCGCCCGCGTCATCGTTCTTGACCGCGAGGGGGAGGCCGGCGGCATTCCGCGCCATTGCGGCCACTATCCCTTCGGTATGCGCGAGTTTCACCGCGTGCTGAAAGGGCCTGACTACGCCGCGCGGCTGGTGAAACGGGCAAAGGCCGCCGGCGTCGAGATCAGGACCCACACGGCGGTCACGGCCCTGCATCCGGGCGGTCGTCTCTCGCTCTCCACGCCCGACGGGCTTCGCCAGATCGAGGGGCGCGCGGTGCTGCTTGCAACCGGCGTTCGCGAGACGAGCCGGGCCGGACGCCTGATCGGCGGCGAGAAACCGGGAGGCGTCATCCCGACCGGGGCGCTCCAGGGGCTCGTCTATCTCAACGGACAGCGTCCGTTCCTGCGGCCGGTGATCGTCGGCTCGGAGCTTGTCGCCTTCTCCGCGCTGCTCACCTGCCGCCATGCTGGCATCCGGCCGCTGGCGATGATCGAGCCGGGGTCGCGTCCGACGGCGCGTGCGATCTCGACGGTTCTCGCTCATCTGATGGGCGTTCCGGTTCTCGTCGGCACGGAGGTCGAGGAAATCCTTGGCCGTGACCGGGTGGAGCGCGTGGTCGTGGCCGATGCCGAGGGTCGACGCGAGATCGAGGCCGATGGCGTCATCGTCACCGGCGCCTTCCGGCCGGAGGCAACGCTCATTCGCCAGAGCCATCTGGAATTCGATCGCCTCAGCGGCGGCCCGGCGATCGACCAGTATGGCCGCCTGTCGGATCCTGCCTATTTCGCGGCCGGCAATCTGCTGCGCGCAGTCGAGACCGCCGGCTGGAGCTGGGCGGAAGGACATCGCGCGGCGAAGGCCATCGCGGCGGCGCTCGCCGGGCGGTTGCCATCTCCCGAGGCCAGCGTTCGCGTCACCGTCGACAGCGACGCCCTGAAGCTGGCGCTGCCGCAAAGGCTTGCTTGCGGCCCCGCCGCGCCTGGAGCGGCCGACCGTATCCAGGTTCGTCTCTTGCGTCCGGCCAGTGGCCGCCTTCGGCTGATGCGGGGCGGCGAATGTCTCGTCGAGCGGAGGATCGACAGCCTGCCGGAGCGGCGTATCCTGCTCCCCATCCCCTCCCTGCCAGCATCGGCACGGCAGGGGGATGATCTTCGCGTTGTTCTCGACGAGGGCTGAATGCAGATACTGGCGATCGATCAGGGCACGACCAGCACCCGCGCCCTCCGGATGGACGCAAGCGGGCGGCTGCGGCCGGTTCTCTCGCTGACCCACAGGCAGTTCTATCCGGCAGCGGGCCATGTCGAGCACGATCCGGAGGAACTGCTCGCCAACGTCGTCCGGTGCCTTGCCGCGGCCGAAGGCGCACGTCTCGCCGGGATCGACAATCAGGGCGAAAGCTGTCTTGCCTGGGATGCCGAGGATGGCAAGGCGATCAGCCCGGTCATCGTCTGGCAGGATGATCGCACCGCCGACGTGACGGCCGCGCTTGAAGCCGACGGCGTCGGGCCGGAGGTGATGGCGCGGGCGGGCCTGCCGCTCGATCCCTATTTCTCGGCTTCGAAGCTCGGCTGGATTGTCCGAAACATCCCACGGGCGCGGGAACTGGCGGCACTCGGCCGGCTGCGTCTCAGCACCACCGATGCCTTCTTCCGCGACCGGCTGACCGGGCGCTTCGAGACCGATGTCGCCACGGCCTCGCGCACGTCGCTGATGAATCTCGAGACCTGCGAGTGGGACGAAGAGCTTTGCCGGATCTTCGGCGTTCCGATCGAGGCGCTCCCACCGATCGGGCCGACCTGCGGCAATCTGGGTCCGCTTCCGCACGGGCTTCGTCTTGGCGCGAGCATCGTCGACCAGCAGGCGGCGCTCTACGGCCATGGCTGCCGCAATCCGGGCGAGGCGAAGATCACCTTCGGCACCGGTGCCTTCGCGCAATGCGTGACCGGGACTCTCAAGCGACCGGAAAAGCCGGGTCCCTTGCCGACGGTCGGCTGGCAACGGCCCGGCGAGGCGGTGACCTATGCGCTCGACGGCGGCGTCTATGCGGCGGCGGCGGCGGTCAACTGGGCCTGCGATCTCGGCCTCTTCGGCGATTATGGCGAGATCGGCGCCTTCGAGGCGTCATCGGCCATCGACCGGGGCATCGCTTTCGTGCCGGCGCTCTCCGGCATCGGTTGTCCACACTGGAGCCGGCAGGCGCGGGGAGGCTGGCTCGGTCTCGGCCTTGCGACCGGAAAGGGCGACATGATGCAGGCATTGCTGGAGGGCATTGCCCTGCGCAGCGCCGAGGTGCTCATCTCCATGGAGGCGGAACAGTCCTTCGCCGGTGCGGTCTCGGTCGATGGCGGCTTGTCCCGCAATGGTTATTTCACGCAGTTTCTCGCGGATGTCACCGGCCGCGACCTGTTCGTTTCCGCCGAGCCGGAACTGACTGCCGCCGGTCTGGCCCGGATGGCGGCGGAAGGGGCGGGGATCGATCTTCCCGAGGTGCGGGAAGGAACGGTTGTTGCGGCATCCGGCGCGCTCCATGCGGACATGCGCCGGCGGCGTTTCGAAGCCGCGCTCAAGGCCGTGGAAGGCTATGCCCGGGCGTCAGGGTGAGCGCAAGCTCGGCAAGACCATCGGCAGTCGTCCCTGTCGGTTGCCCGCGCCCATCGTCTCTCGTTGGAACGGCGGAAATCCGCTTCTCTTGTCCATGACCGGAAAGGAGTCGATCGGCCCGCGCGGCAACGGAGGTGAATTGCGATGGCAACACAAGCGGAATGGCGCGAAATCGCCTATCAGCGCAGCCTCGGACAGAGCGGGAGCCTCACCGGCAACATTCACAACGCCGCCGGTTACGACGACTATGTGCGAGCCAAGCAAAGCGAGGAGGCAAATCGCTCATGGGGATCCCAGACGATCCCGCATAGCGTTGCGGTTCGCTCTCCGGTCTACGGCGGTTCCCGCCAGGGCATGAGCCCGCAAGGCGCGGCCTTCTTTCTGTCCTGCATCGCCGGTGCCGGGGCATATCTCTTCTTGCAGTCCTGGCCTGTGGCGGGCCTAACGTTCGGTGGCTCTCTTGCCGTCATCTGGCTTTTGAAGATTTTCTTTGAATCGCCGCTTGGCGAGATCGTCGCCTTTTGCATCGGGATGCTCGTCAAGGCCGGGCTTTTCGTGGGGATCGTCTCCCTCATTTGGGCGGTCGGAGGTCCGATGATGGCCTTGTCCTTCCTCGGGCTCATCGCCGGCCTGATCGGACTTGCCTGCCTGCCCCTGCTTTTCGGCCATTTCTATCGAAAGTTCACGAAAACCCCGACCGGCGCCAAAGTCGATCGCTTCGCCAGGCGGCTCGTCGTGGCGACAGTGTGGCTGGCCATCCTCTATGCCGGCTATTGGATCGCGGCCCAGACGATCTGGTCCTGAAGGGAGAATGCTCCGGAGGCCAGGACCATCAGACGCCCGGCGCAAGCTGGCCTCTCCGGTCACTGCCCGGCTCGTCTATCCCCGGCCTTGCGGCGACCGGGCGGACGGCCGGGCCAGCATCACGAGAGCCTGGATGCCGGCGATGGTCGCCACGTAGACCAACACCTGGAGTTGGCTCGGATGATCGACGTAGCCGACCAGCACATGCAGGATATTGCCGAAGATCGACCCCTGATCGACGAGCCAGGACGAATTCCAGGCCGTCGGATAGAGGACGTTCGCGTAACCGCTGCGCTGGAGAAGATCGACCGCGTTGGCGGCAAGCCCTGCGGCCAGCAGCGTCATGAGGACGTTGGTGACGCCGAGGATGTGCCGCAGCGGAATGGCGGCAAAGCCGAGATAGACGGCAGCCGAGACGGCGATGCCGGCAAGGATGCCGAGAATGCCGCTAGTGAAGAGACTGGACGTCGTCGGCGTGTCGAGGGCGAGGACGCCATAGAGAAAGAGGACGATCTCGAATCCCTCGCGCAGCACGACGGCCGCCACGACAATCGAGAGGGCGGTTAGCGGCTGGCGCGCCGCCGCGATATCGTGGCCGAGCGCCGATAACCTTTCGCTCAGCGCGTTGCCATTGCGCGACATCCATGTCGCATGCCAGCAGAGCGTGACAACGGCGGTCATCAGGATGAGGGCGTTGAGCAGATACTGGCCCGTGCCGTCGAAGAAACCGGCAATCTCGTGTGCGAAGGCGGCCAGCAGCGTGGAGCCGAAGAAACCGGCGGCCGCGCCTGCCGAGATATAGCTCAGACGTCTTGGAATGCCCCGTGTCGCCGCCAGGACCAGACCGATGATCAGGCCGGCTTCCAGAACCTCCCGGAAAATGACGACGAGCGGAGCAAGCATGGCGTGAACCTCAAACGAATGGTCTCAAATCGACAGGACGACCGGCCGGACGCAAGCAATGGCGAGGCATTGCCGGTTGCCACGAGGCCTTCGAGTCCTGGTCCGCTCCAGCACGGGCCGGCTGCAAAATCCGATTCATCAATATTGGCAGAATAAATCGCCCGGCGGGAATCGCAATCGGGGGCTGTGGCTCGCCGCACACAGGGTGAATGCTGGGCTTTCCCGGCCGCCGGCAAGCGTTGGCAGGTGGCCTGAAACAGCAGTCCGGTCAGGAGGCATTTTCGCTTCATTCGGGGTTGCCCGGGGCAACGCCTCACAATGGCCGGGTTCTGGCAATCGGATAGGATATGGTTAATCGCGATTTATGCATGGCCGGGCGGCGTTGTATTGTCTTCCTCCGGAGCGAGCCGGCGCGTATTCGTCCGGTGAATGGCGGCGGGCCGCAGATGATTCGAACTGGCTTGGAGGTTTGATGGCAACCGATTTCAGGGCGGACGAGGCCCTCGTCGTGATCGACGTGCAGAAAGACTTTTGCCCTGGCGGAGCACTTGCCGTGACCGACGGCGATGCGGTGGTCGAAATCATCAATGCGCTCAGCCCGCGTTTTGCCCATGTCGTGGCAACGCAGGACTGGCATCCGGCCGGGCATCTCTCCTTTGCCTCCAGCCATCCCGGGAAGGCTCCGTTCGAGACGATCGAGGCCGATTACGGCCTCCAGACGCTCTGGTCGGACCACTGCGTCAAGGGCAGCGACGGCGCCGCCTTTCATCCGGGCCTCGATCTCAATCCGGTCGAGTTGATCGTGCGCAAGGGGTTCCGGCCCGAGATCGATTCCTATTCGGCCTTCTTCGAAAACGACCGCAAGACGACGACGGGCCTTGCCGGCGCCTTGCGCGAGCGGGGTTTCCGCAGGCTCTATTTCGTGGGTCTTGCGACCGATTTCTGCGTTGCCTATTCGGCCATCGATGCGGCCCGCGAGGGCTTTGAGGCGGTCGTGCTTCTCGATGCCTGCCGGGGGATCGACCTTGGAGGATCGCTCGATGCGGCCATCGCGGAGATGAAGGCCGCCGGCGTCTCGGTCGTGAACGGGGCATGAGGCCTTGCGCGTGGCCGCCCGGCAGGATGTCCGGACGCCTTCGAGGAGCGTTGCTCCCCTGGTGTTCGGGCGGGGGAAATCAGACTTGAGAGAACCGGATGAGCGGTTGGTGCGTTGCCTTTCCTGGAGCGTCCCGCCAACAGGAGTTGCCACTATGAAACGGGACAAGTTCCCGCTATGTCTTGATGGTTACGAGCAGTTCGGAGCTGGCGTGTCGCCGGCCGGCTGCCGGGGTTTCCCGCCTGCGACCTCGGGAGATCCGGGAGGGTGCGGAATGACCCGATACCGGGTCGGTCCGCAGCCGGGACATCGAGGCCACCGGGACGACGTCGTTTCTAGTATTGCCTTGCGGAGCCTTGAATTTTGGACCTGACGAGCACCCGTTCGAAATCGGATGACTTTCAGCCGGACCGACGCGATCTCATGAAGGGGGGACTTGCGGCGATCGGCTCCGTGGTTGCCGCCTTTGGCGGCGTCCTGCCGACCGCGGCCTTCGCGGCGGCGACGCAGGCCCAGTTCGCCGTCAGCGGCCCGTTTCGCCGCTCGACCGTCGCGGAGATCGCAAGGAAGCTTGCCGCGCAGGAGTTCCAGGCGCCGGACAGTTCCTTGCCGGATGTCTTGCAGAACCTTTCCTACGACCAGTATCGCGATATCCGCTTCAGGCGCGAAAAGTCGATCTGGGCGGACCAGAAGCTGCCGTTCCAGCTCCAGCTCTTTCATCGCGGCGCCTATTTCAAGCAGCCGGTGGAAGTGGCGCTGGTGAACAAGGGGGAGGCCACGCACCTTCCCTATGATCCGGAGATGTTCTCCTTCGGATCGCTCGTGCCGCAACCGATCCCGAACGAGGACATCGGCTTTGCCGGCATCCGTATCCACGGGCCGATCAATACGCCCGACTATTACGACGAGATCGCCGTCTTCCAGGGCGCGAGCTATTTCCGCTCGCTCGCCAAGGGGCAGGTCTACGGGATCTCGGCGCGCGGTCTTGCGCTGAAAACAGCCGATCCGGAGGGCGAGGAGTTTCCGACCTTCCGTGCCTTCTGGGTCGAAAGGCCGTCCGAGGCGGCCGATTCCATCGTCGTCTCGGCGCTTCTCGACAGTCCCTCGACGACCGGTGCCTACCGGTTCACGCTGAGGCCGGGCATGCCGACGCTGATGGATGTGGAGGCGCAGCTCTTTCCGCGTGTCGACCTGCAGAAGGTCGGGCTTGCGCCGGGGACGAGCATGTACTTCTTCTCCGGCAACGGGCCGCATGACATCGATGATTTCCGTCCGTCCGTGCACGATTCCGACGGCCTGCTCATGGTCACCGGTCGGGGCGAGCGGCTCTGGCGCCCTCTGGCCAATCCGAAGACGCTGCAGATCAGTGCCTTTTCCGATACCGCGCCGCGCGGCTTCGGGCTCATCCAGCGCAACCGCAATTTCGACGATTACGAAGATCTGGAGGCCGCCTACCAGCGCCGTCCGAGCCTCTGGATCGAGCCGGTCGGCGACTGGGGCTCCGGCCTCGTCACGCTGATCGAGATCCCGACCGATTCGGAGATCCACGACAATATCGTCGCCTACTGGAACCCGCACGAGCCGATCCCCGCGGGCTCGGAGTTCAGTTTCGCCTACAGGCTTGCCTGGGGCGGCGATCCGGAGGCGGCGCTGGGTTCAGCGCGGGTGACGTCGACGCGTTCGGGCCAGGTGCCGAACGATCGCGACAGCGGCATGCGCCTTTTCGTCGTCGACTACTCGCTGGCAGCAGGGATCGATCGCGGCGCTATTGGCCAGCCCAAGGCGACGGTCAGTTCCTACAAGGGCTCGGTCAAGAATGTCGTGCTCCAGAACAATGATGTCACCGGCGGCTTCCGATTGAGCTTCCAGCTCGATCCGGGCAGCGAGGAACTCATCGAACTTCGCGCCGAGCTGCATTTCGACAACGGCGAACCAGCGGAGACCTGGGTCTACAGATGGACGGCATAAAGGAGGATGTCGCGCGCGAGGTGATCTGCCCTTCCGTAACGTCGGGCGGCATCGATCCGGGCATGCCTGCCGAATCGCCGCGTGACATGCCGGCCCAGCGGCTGGAGCGTTTCGATTATTCCGCGCGCCGCACGCTGGTGAACGCGTCGGCGCGGTCGTCCTGGACGAAACGCTTCTTTGTCCTCGGCGGTGCGCTGGCCCTCAGCATCTTCGCGATCTACGAGATGTATCTCGTCCTCTCCATCGGTGACCTGACGCCGGTGGAGCAGGTGGTGCTCGGCCTTTTTGCGCTCACCTTCGTGTGGATCGCCATCGCGATGACGAGCGCGATCGCCGGCTTCGCGGTGATCGTTCGCCGGCGGTTCACGGGACCGCAGCGATCGAAGGAGCCGCTGAAGAAGCGCACCGCGGTGCTGATGCCGACCTACAACGAGCAGCCGGACCGCGTCTTTGCCGAACTGGAATCCATGATCCGGGCCGTGGATGCCCTTGGCGAGGGCGATGCGTTCGACTGGTTCGTCATTGCCGATACCACCGACGCCGCCGTCGCCTTGCAGGAAGAGGAAGGGCTCGCGCTTGCGCGCCAGCGCCTCGGCGGGCGCACGCGGCTCTTCTACCGTCGCCGGCGCCAGAACACGGGGCGCAAGGCCGGCAATGTGGCCGACTTCTGCCGCCGCTGGGGCGGGGCCTACGAGCATCTCCTCGTTCTGGACGCCGACAGCCTCATGGACGCCGAGACGATGGTCGAGCTTGCCCGGCGCATGGAGGCCGATCCGGACGCCGGGCTGATCCAGACGATCCCTGTGCTCGTTGGCGGAACGACGCTGATGGCTCGCATCCAGCAGTTCGCCGGCCGCGTTTATGGGCCGGTGGTCGGAACGGGCCTGTCCTGGTGGGTGCAGAAGGAAGGCAACTTCTGGGGCCACAACGCGATCATCCGCACGGAGGCCTTCACTAATTGCGCCGGGTTGCCGGACCTGCCGGGCGCTCCGCCCTTCGGCGGCCACATCATGAGCCACGATTTCGTGGAGGCGGCGCTGATCCGGCGCGGGGGATGGAACGTCATCATCGCCGACGATCTGTCCGGGTCCTTCGAGGAAAGCCCGCCGTCGCTGATCGACCTTGCCGTGCGCGACCGGCGCTGGTGCCAGGGCAACCTGCAGCATTCGCGCTTGATTGCGGCGCGCGGGCTGCATTGGGTGAGCCGAAGCCATCTCCTGACCGGCATCCTGTCCTATGCGACCTCGCCGCTGTGGCTGATGCTGCTCATCGCCGGCCTCGTCCTTGCCCTCCAGGCCCACTTCATCCGGCCGGAGTATTTCTCGTCCGACTTCCAGCTTTTCCCGTCCTGGCCGCGCATCGATCCGGAGCGCGCGCTCGGCCTCTTCGTGCTGACGATGGGCGTTCTCTTCACGCCGAAGATCCTCGGGCTCGTCGCCTTCCTTTCCGACGGCAAGGCCCGCAAGGCGGCGGGAGGCTTTTTCGGCGTTCTCGTCAGCTTCCTTGCCGAGATGATCCTTTCCGCGCTCGTCGCCCCGATCATGATGCTGATCCACACCGGCGCCATCGTGCAGATTCTGCTCAGGCGTGACGCGGGCTGGAACCCGCAGCGACGCGACGACGGCGGTGTGCCGCTCACCGACCTCATCCGGCGTCACAAGTGGCACGTCCTGTCGGGCTTCATCCTGGGTGGCGCGGCGCTGGCCGATTCCTGGATTCTTCTTGCCTGGCTCTCGCCGGCGGTCACGGGCCTCATCCTTGCCGTTCCCCTGTCGGGTCTGACCGGATCGGCCTCGATCGGCCGGGCCTTCAAGAAGATGGGCATCCTGCGCATTCCGGAGGAATCCAATCCGCCGCCGATCCGCGAGGACATGCTGGCGGTGCGGCCGTCCTACGAGGCGGCCGTGCTCAAGGCGCCGAGCTTTGCCGAGACGGTGTCCGATCCGGACCTTCTTGCCCGGCACCTCGCCTTTGCCGACCGGGTGCTGCCGCGCCGGCGCGGCGCCGTCGATCCGGTGGAGGCAATGGCCGCCGCAAAGATCGGCGAGGCGGAGAGCATCCGCGAGGCGGCAACCTTCCTCAACGCCAAGGAAGAAGCCATCGTCCTGGCGACCCCGAGGCTGCTTCAGGCGATGGCCGCGCTGCCCGAAGTGGAGAGCCCAAAGGGCTGACAGGATGGCGCGGCGCCGCCTTGCGTGGCCGACCGCTATGCCGCGTTGCAAGATGCTTTTCGCAAACGCAAAAACACGCTAACACTGAACGATCATGCAGCGGGGCACCGGTGTGCGGCTTTTATGGCCGCAGACCCAAATAGCTGTTCTGAAAACTTGAATTCGACTGATATGGCCCGGCGGTCTCTTCTGCGACTGTCGGCAGGACATCAGCGGCGCGTGAGGAGGATGGCGTGGCAATCAGCAAAATTCTGGTGGCAAACAGGTCCGAGATCGCTATCCGCGTCTTTCGCGCGGCCAACGAATTGGGGCTCAAGACGGTCGCCGTCTTTGCCGAGGAAGACAAGCTCGCCCTGCACCGGTTCAAGTCCGACGAGGCCTACCAGATCGGCAAGGGAATGGGGCCGATCGAGGCCTATCTCTCGATCGACGAGATCATCCGGGTCGCCAAGGAAAGCGGGGCCGACGCCATTCACCCTGGTTACGGTCTTCTTTCTGAAAGTCCGGAGTTCGCCGAGGCCTGCGCCGAGAACGGCATCACGTTCATCGGTCCCTCGCCGGACACGATGCGCAAGCTCGGCAACAAGGTCGCAGCGCGCAACCTGGCGATTGCCGCCGGTGTTCCGGTGATGCCGGCGACCGATCCGCTGCCCGACGATCTGGAGGTCGTCAAGTCCGAGGCGCTGCGCGTCGGCTATCCGGTGATGCTGAAGGCGTCCTGGGGCGGCGGTGGGCGCGGCATGCGCGTCATCCGCGACGAAGAGCAACTCCTGAAGGACGTGATCACCGCCAAGCGCGAGGCGAAGGCCGCCTTCGGCAAGGACGAGGTCTATCTGGAGAAACTGGTCGAGCGCGCCCGTCACGTCGAGGTGCAGATTCTCGGCGACAAGCACGGCAACGTCGTCCATCTCTTCGAGCGCGACTGCTCGGTGCAGCGGCGCCACCAGAAGGTCGTGGAGCGCGCGCCCGCGCCCTACCTCACGGACGGCCAGCGCGCCGAACTGACGGGTTACGGCCTGAAGATCGCCAAGGCGACGGACTACTACGGCGCGGGCACGGTCGAGTTCCTGATGGATGCCGACACCGGCGCCTTCTACTTCATTGAGGTCAATCCGCGCATCCAGGTCGAGCACACGGTCACCGAGGAGGTGACCGGCATCGACATTGTCAAGGCGCAGATCCACATCCTCGACGGCGCCGCCATCGGCACGCCGGAATCGGGCGTTCCAGCGCAGGACAAGATCGTCCTCAACGGCCATGCCCTGCAGTGCCGCATCACGACGGAAGACCCGGAACAGAATTTCATTCCCGACTATGGTCGCATCACCGCCTATCGCGGCGCGACCGGTTTCGGCATCCGTCTCGACGGCGGCACCGCCTATTCGGGCGCGGTGATCACCCGCTTCTACGATCCGCTGCTGGAAAAGGTGACGGCCTGGGCGCCGACGGCGGACGAGGCGATCCAGCGCATGCACCGGGCGCTGCGCGAGTTCCGCATCCGCGGTGTCGCGACCAACCTCGCCTTCCTCGAAAACATCATCACCAACCCGAAATTCCACGACAACACCTACACCACCCGCTTCATCGACGAGACGCCGGAGCTGTTCGATCAGGTCCGGCGCCGCGACCGCGCGACCAAGCTCCTGACCTACATCGCCGACGTGACCGTCAACGGCCATCCGGAGACGCGCAATCGTCCCGCGCCTCCGGCCCACGCACGCAAGCCCCAGGCGCCCGTCTACAAGACGGAGATCCAGAAGGGCACGCGCGATCTCCTGAAGGAACTCGGCCCGAAGAAGTTCGCGGACTGGATGCGGGCCGAGAAGCGGACCCTCATCACCGACACGACGATGCGCGACGGCCACCAGTCGGCGCTCGCCACCCGCATCCGCACCCACGACATCGTCGGCATTGCGGACGCCTATGCGCGCGGCCTGCCGGGGCTCTTTTCCCTGGAATGCTGGGGCGGGGCGACCTTCGACGTCTCGATGCGCTTCCTCACCGAAGACCCGTGGGAGCGGCTGCATCTCGTTCGCGACAAGGCGCCGAACATCCTCCTGCAGGCGCTTGTGCGCGGAGCGAACGGCGTCGGCTACATGAGCTATCCCGACAGCGCGGTCGAATTCTTCATCAAGGAAGCGGCCGCGAATGGCGTCGATCTCTTCCGCGTCTTCGACTGCCTCAACTGGGTGGAGAGCATGCGCGTCTCCATCGACGCGATCCTGGAGACCGGCAAGCTCTGCGAGGGCGCGATCTGCTACACCGGCGACATGCTGGACCCGGCACGGTCGAAATACGATCTCAAATATTATCTCGACCTTGCCAAACAGCTGGAAGCGGCCGGTTGCCATATCCTGTGCATCAAGGACATGGGCGGCCTGATGAAGCCGAACGCGGCGAAGGTGCTGTTCAAGGCGCTGCGCGAACAGACCGACCTGCCGCTGCATTTCCACACGCACGACACGTCGGGAATTTCTGCGGCGAGCGTTCTCGCGGCGGTCGAGGCGGGCGTCGACGCGGTGGATGCCGCGATGGACGGCCTTTCGGGCCTGACCTCGCAGCCGTCCCTCGGTTCGCTGGTTGCCGCTCTGGAGCGCACCGAATATGCGACGGGGCTCGACCAGAAGGTGACCCGGGACATTTCGGTCTACTGGGAGACTGTGCGTCAGCAGTACGCGGCCTTCGAATCCGACCTCAAGGGGCCGGCGGCGGAGGTCTATCTGCACGAAATGCCGGGCGGCCAGTTCACCAATCTCAAGGAGCAGGCGCGCTCGCTTGGCCTCGATGGACGCTGGCACGAGGTTGCGGAGACCTATGCGGCGGTCAACAAGATGTTCGGCGACATCGTCAAGGTCACGCCGTCGTCCAAGGTCGTCGGCGACATGGCGCTGATGATGGTTTCCTCCGGGCTGACCGTCGCCGATGTTGAGGACCCCAAGCGCGACGTCGCCTTCCCGGACAGTGTCGTGATGCTCTTCCGCGGCGAGCTTGGACAGCCGCCGGGTGGCTGGCCGAAGGAGCTTCAGAAGAAGATCCTGAAGGGCGAGGCGCCGGTGACGGAACGTCCCGGCAAGATGCTGCCGCCGGTCGATCTCGACGCCATCAAGAAAGACCTCAGCGGCAAGCCGGGCGTCGAAGGCCCGACGGGCACGGAGATCGCCTCCTACCTGATGTATCCGAAGGTCTTCACCGACTACGCGGCGCTTGCCGATATCTATGGCCCGACCTCTGCCCTGCCGACGCCGGTCTATTTCTACGGCCTTCCCGAAGAGCAGGAGATCTCGGTCGAGATCGAGCAGGGCAAGTCGCTCGTGATCCGCTGTCAGGCGATTGGCCGGACGGACGAAGACGGCATGGTTCGGGTCTTCTTCGAATTGAACGGCCAGCCGCGCATGGTCAAGGTTCCGGATCGGGCCGCGGCGGCCGCTGGCATCGGTGTCAAGCGCACCGCCGATCCGACCAACCCCAACCACGTGGCGGCACCGATGCCGGGCGTCGTCTCGACGCTCGCGGTCAAGCCGGGGCAGGCGGTGAAGGCGGGCGACGTTCTCCTCTCCATCGAGGCGATGAAGATGGAGACCTCGATCCATGCGGAGCGCGACGGCACGATCGCCGAGGTTGCCGTTCATGCCGGCTCGCAGATCGACGCCAAGGATCTTCTGGTCGTCTACGAGGGATAGACCCCATCGGCAGAAACAGGAAAGGCCCGGTCATCGACCGGGCCTTTTTTCGTTCTCGGACGCCTCAATTCAGCGCGAGGGCGGAACCATCATCTGGCCGTTGATCCGCACCGAGCCGTTGGCGGCGACGGCGATCTCCCAGGTGGCGCTGCCGTCGGGATTGGTCTTGGCGAGGCCCTTGGCGAAGGTGAGGCCCATGGCCGCTCCCGCCGCCTCGGGATCGTTGGCGGCCTCGGCCTGAATGGCGGCCATGGTTTCGTCGAGGCCCTTCATCGTGATCGTCGCGGTGCCCTCGACGATCGGCTGCGGCTCGGCCGGCACGATGTCGAAATCACCCGTGGCATTGGCCGTATAAAGGGACGACAACACGGTGGTCGGCTGGATCGTCACATGCACCTTGCCGGTCGGCAGTGCCAGCTTGGCAAGCTGCTCCTCCACCTGCGGTGTGACAGGCTTGGGATCGTTGATGTCCATCTCGCTGACGAAGAGCTTCGAGGGGGCCTCCAGGTCCATGCCGTCGACGCCCAGGCCGACATCGAAGGCCGTCGGGACGAGCTGCACGGCCCACGGTGGAATGCCGACTGGCGGGAAGGCCAGATTCTCGGCCTTCACACCGAGGCTCATTTCTGCCTTGGCAACGAGGCCCGACATGGCGAAGCGCATGCCGAAGTTGTCCATGGTCACGGGACCCATCGGCGATTCGACGGCCAGCGAGGCCATGCTGAGGGTCTGGTCGTGATGATCGAAGAGCGGCAGGGCGGCATTGACCAGCGACTTGAACTCGCTCTCGTTTTCCGCGGCCAGCTTGTCTTCCTTGTTGTGGGCGACGATGAAGGCCAGAAGATCGAGGATCGCCCGGCCCTTGAGCGCCTTGACGGCGAAGTCCTGGCCGATCTGCCGGACCGAAAGCTGCATCGGCGGAGCGTCGGGGATCGTGAAGGTTTCGTCGAGGCTGTCGATGCCCGCATTCCCCTCGATATCGGAGACGCCGTCGCTAACGGCCGTGCCGGACATCGTCACCGAGATGTTCTTCTCTTCGGCCTGAACGCCGGGCCCGGTCATGCTGAAGCCGTTGCTGCGACCGGTGTAGGAGCGGAAGACACCGAGGGACGGATCGAAGATGCCGTCGCCGTCGATCGGGCCGTCGAAGGTGTAGGTGAAGGTCTCCGGTCCGTGCGGCGGGTTGAGCGTCATCGTCACGGAGGAGGGCGTGGAGTCGTTGCGCACGCGCCAGGTGCCGTCATCGAGCGGCTCGGCCGTGAAGGCGGCCTTTCCGTCGACCGTGACAGAGCCGGACTCGCTCGGAACCAGCTTGACGAGCTTTTCCGTGTCGAGCGTCACCAGATAGCTCTCGCCGCGCGGCGTGATCGACACATAGCCCTTGTCGAAGGCGTCCTTGCCGATGTAGCGGGCGAATTCGTCGGCTAGCGCCTTGGCGCCGTCGGCGGTGATCTCAGCGGAATAGGCCGGGCCTGCGGCGACGACAAGTGTGGCCAGTGAAATGGCCGACAGACGGCGAAGCATCGATTTCCCCCTCCAGAGCGGAGCTTCCGACACGTTCGTCGATCTGGCTCCGGGACCCTGATCAAATCAATTGGTAGCAAAAAAACGGTGACAGCGGCAGCGCAGACCGGATGCCGGCCTCGGCCCGCATCGGCTCGCGCGCATTTCTGACCATACCGGTGAGCATGTCAAATGAATGGCGCGTCATGACGCCGCGACTTGACGTTTTGGTTGTCAAGCTCTCAACCCGGCGCCCGCAAGTCCTTGTCCGTGGGGCAGGTTCCCGTCAGATGGCGTGACCCGCCAGAAGCTTCGGCATGTCGCCGCTGTCGCCGGCGGCTTCCTTGATGAAATGCTTCTTGAGGCGCGGAAGCCGGTCGACGAGGCCGAGCCCGATGTCGCGAATCATGCGGACCGGCGCGATGTCGTTGGAAAAGAGGCGGTTGAGGATGTCTGTGACGACGGCCATCTCGACCGTGTCGAAGCGGCGCCAGGTCTGGTAGCGCTCCAGGACATCGAGGGCGCCGGGGTCCTGCCCGAGGCGGATGGCCTCGACGAGCACCTCGGCCAGCGCCGCCACGTCGCGAAAGCCCATGTTGAGCCCTTGGCCTGCGATCGGATGGATGCCGTGGGCGGCATCGCCGGCAAGCGCAAGGCGCGGGCGGACGAAGTCGCGGGCCAGCGTCAGCCCCAGCGGGAAGGCGGCGCGCTGGCCGATCACCTTCACCTCGCCGAAGCGGTGGCCGAGACGGCGCATCAGTTCGCTCTCGAAGAGGAAATCGTCCTTCACCAGCCGCTCGGCGAGCGCGGTCTTTTCCGACCAGACAAGCGACGACCGGTTGCCGGGCAGCGGCAGGGTCGCGAAGGGCCCGGAGGGAAGGAAATGCTCTTCCGCCCGGCCTTCGTGTGGATATTCGTGCTCGATGGTCGTGACAATGCCGGACTGGCCGTAGCTCCAGGACGAGGTGCGGATGCCGGCGAGGGTCCGGATGCGCGAGCGCACGCCGTCGGCGGCGACAAGCAGGCTTGCCGAGAGTGTCCCGCCCGAAGCGAGCGATGCCACCGCGCGGCCCGGCTCGACGACGAAATTCACCACCCGGTCGGGGGCGATGATCGTCACGCCGGCCTCGGTCGCGGCGATGGCAAGGGCGCGCACCATCACGGCATTTGGCACCATGTGGGCGAAGGGTTCGCCGTCGTCGGTCCGTCCGTCGAAGGTCAGGAAGACCGGGCGCACACGGTCGTCGAGGCGCGAATCCGTAATGATCATGTCGAGGATCGGCTGGGAGTGCGGCTCGATGGCCTCCCAGACGCCGAGCGAGGCGAGCATGCGCCGGGCCGCGGCGGCGATGGCGGAGGCGCGCAGATCCTTGGCGGCTTCCTCCGGATCGGTCTGGGGCGGGCGGGCGTCGACGAGCGCGACCTTCAGGCCGGGCAGGGCGCGGGCAAGGGCAAGGGCCAGCGACAGGCCGACATAGCCGCCGCCCGCGATCACGATGTCCTGACGGTCGTCGGTGGCTGCCATGATCCTGTTCCCGTCTTTCGGGCGTCACCTTGTCGCTCGCGGTGCGCCGGCCGGTGCCGAATGGGCCTCTGGTGAGGATGTCTGGCCGTTATATAAGGAGATCCGTCGCAAGGGTCCATGAAACAGATCAAGGCATTGCGGTCCGAACCGTGCGCAGGCCGCGCCGCGCCCCGGACATGTGAAGCAAGAGGGAGTGAATGATGCAGGCGATCGAGGAGATCCTGAGGCTGGAGCGGATCGAGCGCAATCTCTTTCGCGGCGTCAGCCCGAATGTCGGCTGGCAGAGGGTCTTCGGCGGTCTGGTAATTGCGCAGGCCCTGAACGCGGCCACCCAGACGGTGGCCAAGGAGCGGCTGGCGCATTCGCTGCACGCCTATTTCCTCCTGCCTGGCGATCCGACGATCCCCATCATCTACGATGTCGACCGCATCCGCGACGGCGGCAGCTTCACGACCCGGCGCGTCGTGGCGATCCAGAACGGACGGGCGATCTTCTCTCTGGCGGCCTCCTTCCATGTCGCCGAGCCGGGCCTTGAGCACCAGATGGACATGCCGGAGGGCATTCCTGATCCGGACAGCCTGCCGGGCCAGGAGGAGATGGTGGCGCATCACCTCCAGGAAGCACCGGAGCCGATCCGGCGTTACTGGGAGCGGCCGCGCCCGGTCGAACTGCGGCCCGTCGACATCGCCCGCTACATGCGGCGCGACGACGGCAAGCCGAGCCAGTTGCTCTGGTTCCGCATGTGCGATCCTCTTCCCGACGACGACGGCCTGCACCGGGCGGCGCTGGCCTATGTGTCGGACATGACGCTGCTGGACACGGCTCTCTACGCGCATGGCAAGGCCGTCTTCGATCCCGATCTCCAGTCCGCGAGCCTCGATCACGCCATCTGGTTCCACCGGCCGTTCCGGCTCGACGACTGGATGCTCTATGCGCAGGAGAGCCCGGCAAGCGCCGGCGGGCGGGGCTTCACGCGCGGCTCCATCTACAGCCGCGACGGCGCACTGGTCGCGTCCGTCGCCCAGGAGGGTCTGATCCGGCCGCGCCGGCAGGGCTGATTTCTTCTTCTTCTTCTTCTCGGCTTCCAATGCAAGAAGGCCCGGCGGGTTCGCCGGGCCTTCGCTTTTTTATCTCGGGGCCTGATCGGCCAGACCGTCAGAGACGGGCCGAGCCGACACCGAACTCCGGATAGGCCTCGACGCCAATCTCGGCCTGATCGAGACCCATGGCCTCTTCTTCCTCGCTGACGCGAATGCCGACAGTGACCTTCAGGACCATCCAGACGATGCCGCTGGCAACCAGGGTGAAGATGCCGATGGCGGCGATGCCGGTGGCCTGCGTGGCAAAGGACGTGCCGTCGTTGGAGATCGGCACGGCGATGGTGCCCCAGATGCCGCAGAGCAGGTGGACCGGAAGCGCGCCGACGACGTCGTCGATCTTCATCTTGTCGAACATCGGCACGGTGATGACGACGATGATGCCGCCGATGGCGCCGATGACAATCGACAGCAGCGGCGAGGGCATCAGCGGCTCGGCGGTGATGGAAACGAGACCGGCGAGAGCGCCGTTGAGCGCCATGGTGACGTCGACCTTCTTGTAGAGGATCTGGGTCAGGATCATGGCCGCGACGACGCCGCCGCAGGCAGCGAGGTTGGTGTTGGCGAAAATGCGCGAGACGTCGGAAACGTCACCGATGGTTCCCATGGCCAGCTGCGATGCGCCGTTGAAGCCGAACCAGCCGAGCCAGAGAATGAAGGTGCCGAGCGTTGCCAGCGGCATGGAGGAGCCGGGGATCGCATTGATCTGGCCGTTCGGGCCATACTTGCCCTTGCGCGCGCCGAGGATGAGGGCGCCCGACAGGGCCGCCCAGCCGCCGACCGAGTGAACGAGCGTGGAACCGGCGAAGTCGGAGAAGCCCATTTCGCTCAGCCAGCCGGCACCCCACTGCCAGGAACCGGTGATCGGGTAGAGGATACCGGTCAGGATGACCGTGAAGATCAGGAACGGCCAGAGCTTGATGCGCTCGGCGAGCGTGCCCGACACGATCGAGGCGGTCGTCGCGCAGAAGACCATCTGGAAGAACCAGTCGGACGCCGTCGAATAGCCGGTGTCGAGCGCATTGCCGCCGACCGGATCGAAGGAATAGGGCCCGAAGCTGCCCATGTAGCCGCCGTCGACGCCGACATACATCAGCTTGTAGCCGGTGATCCAGAACATGATGCCGGCGACCGCATAGAGGGCGATGTTCTTCAGGCACTGCATCGACACGTTCTTGGTGCGGACGAGGCCGGCCTCCAGCATGGCGAAGCCGGCGGCCATCCACATCACGAGGAAGCCGCCCATCAGGAACAGGAGAGTGTTGAAAATATAGGCAGTGTCGGCGACGGGCGCGAAAGCCGGTGCTTCTGCCGCTGGCGCAGCATCCTGGCCGAAGGCCGGCATCGACGCCAGCACCAGGGCCGCTGTCAGGCCAAGGAGAGACTTGGGGTGCTTCATTACTGATCTTCCTTATCTTCTCGGATCAAGTCTTGCCGGAGAATGCCGGGCTCAGAGGGCTTCCATGTCGGTCTCGCCGGTGCGGATGCGCACGGCCTGATCGAGGCTGAAGACGAAAATCTTGCCGTCGCCGATCTGGCCGGTCTTGGCGGCGGCGGTGATGCCGTCGACGACCTTTTCGGCAAGGTCGGTCGCAACGGCGACCTCGATCTTCAGCTTCGGGAGGAAGCTCACGGCATATTCGGCGCCGCGATAGATTTCCGTGTGGCCCTTCTGGCGCCCGTACCCCTTGACCTCGGTCACGGTGAGACCGTGAACGCCGATCGCCGTCAGGGCATCACGCACCTCGTCCAGCTTGAATGGCTTGATGATCGCCATGACTATTTTCATTGGCCTTGCTTTCCTTCCTCTCACCGGCGCCGACACAGTCTGGCTGCTCCGGTCCCCTCGATTGCGGACTGCGGCAGATCCCCGCCTGCCGAAATTCCGCTCAATTCTCATCCGCCCGGCAGCCCAGGCACTTGCCCTGACTGGCGGCGAGCGATCCGAACGCCAAAGATTGCCTTGAAGGGTTTCTCCCGGCGGCGCCGTCCCCCGACGGACCGTTTCCGGCAGTGGCCAGGCGGTGCCCGGCCCTCTAGATTTGATCGGCTGCCTTATCGTTTATCTCGATGCGGCACGGCCAATTGTTCTGCCCCCAACAAAGCTTGCCCGACCTGTCAGAACGAATATCGATCCAAGAGATCGGGCGCTTTGGCTATTGATCGCAATTGGGTGAAACAATCTTCGTGCCAAGTCGCCGATAGATTGTCCAGCGCGCCAGATTAATCGTTTTAGTATGATGGAAATAGGCTTGTTGCCGTTAAGGAATACAGGTGTCTGCGGGCGAAATTCACGATTGCGGCGAATTGCTCAAAAACGCATCGTATGCACCGGCTGCTGAGCGACGCTGCGTCCGATAACGGCATAATAAATGGGCAAATGATTATCTGTTGCGCAATTTTGCGCCTTAATTTGGCCTAGGTTTGGCCGCGGCGGGCCAACTCGATTGGCGCTGCAACAAGACTGACGCGCCGACGTGGGCGGCTAAATCGCCGCCGGAGGGCTGAATCAGGCACTTGGCACGAAGATTGTTAAGAAAGGTACCGTGGGCCGCAGACTTGTGGCGGGCCTGTCCAATGCGTTCGATCCGAGCCGCAACTGGCGGGGGAGGGGGAGAAGGCGTGACGGCATCCATAAAAAGGCGTTCGGCCAACGAATCATTTTGTCGTTCTGCAGCAAAAGGCACGTCCATGAAGTTCCTAAAAATCGTACCAGCGGCCGCCGCGATGGCCGCTCTGGCGGCTTTGCCCGCATTCGGGCAGGATGCTCCCGCCGAAGCGCCCGCGGTTGCGGCCGCGACAGTCGACAAGGGTGACGTGACCTGGATGATGCTCTGCACCATCCTGGTTCTCATGATGACCGTTCCCGGCCTTGCCCTGTTCTACGGCGGCCTCGTGCGTGCCAAGAACATGCTGTCGGTCCTGATGCAGGTCATGGTCGTCGCGTCGCTCGTCATGCTCCTCTGGGTCATCTACGGCTACAGCTTCGCCTTCGGTGGCGGCACCAGCCCCTACTGGGGTGGTCTCGGCAAGCTCTTCCTTGCCGGCGTGACCCCGGACTCCACCTCGGCAACCTTCACCGAAGGCGTCGAAATCCCCGAGTATGTGTTCATCTGCTTCCAGATGACCTTCGCGGCCATCACGCCCGCCCTGATCGTCGGCGCCTTCGCCGAGCGCATCAAGTTCTCGGCCGTGCTGCTGTTCTGCGCGCTCTGGGTCACCTTCGTCTATTTCCCGGTCGCCCACATGGTCTGGGATGCGTCCGGCTTCCTCTTCAACCTCGGTGCGATTGACTTTGCCGGCGGCACGGTGGTCCACATCAACGCCGGTATCGCGGGTCTCGTCGGCTGCATCATGGTCGGCAAGCGCACGGGCTACCCGAAGGAAATGATGGCGCCGCACTCCATGACCCTCACCATGGTCGGTGCCTCGCTTCTCTGGGTCGGCTGGTTCGGCTTCAATGCCGGCTCCAACCTCGAGGCCAATGGCACGACAACGCTCGTGATGATGAACACCTTCATCGCGACCGCGGCCGCCTGCGTTGCCTGGTGCCTCATCGAAACCATCACCCGCGGCAAGGCCTCGATGCTGGGTGCTGCCTCGGGCGTCGTTGCCGGCCTCGTCGCCATCACCCCGGCCTGCGGCACCTCCGGTCCGATCGGCTCGATCGTGCTCGGTGCCATCGCGGCGCTCGGCTGCTACTTCTTCGTCTCCGTCGTGAAGCCGAAGATGGGTTATGACGACAGCCTCGACGTCTTCGGCGTCCATGGCATCGGCGGCATCATCGGCGCCATCGGCACCGGCGTCTTCATGGCGCCCGGCCTCGGCGGCACCGGCGGTGACGACTTCTCCATCTCCTCGCAGGTCATCATCCAGATCGAGGCGGTCGTCACGACGATCATCTGGAGCGGCATCCTCTCCATCGTGCTCTTCAAGGTCGTCGACATCATCGTCGGGCTGCGTCCGAGCCTGGAAGCGGAACGCGGCGGTCTCGACCTGTCGAGCCACGGCGAGTCGGCCTACCACAACAGCTAAGCCTGACCCCCGGGTTCACCCGGTTCGTCCCACACAGGCTGTCCGCAAATCCTTGCGGGCAGCCGGAGAAAATGTCTTCCGGCGACGGCAGGTCATTGAAAAAGGACTACTCTTTTTTCATGAAGCCTCTAAGTTGATGTCGAAGGGCATGGGAGGAGCCCGGTTTTCTTCTGCGGCATTTGCTGCCGCAGAATGACCCGGCAGGCAGCAACATCCCGGCCCCAAGAAAAGGCCGCAGTGTCGAGCACCGGTCCGGCTGACCGGCGAGCCAAGGCAATAAGGGAGATCAGACCCTATGAAGATCATCATGGCCATCATCAAGCCGTTCAAGCTGGACGAGGTGCGTGACGCCCTCACAGCGATCGGCGTCCATGGCCTTACCGTGACCGAGGTGAAGGGTTACGGCCGCCAGAAGGGCCACACGGAAATCTATCGCGGCGCCGAATATGCCGTGAGCTTCCTTCCGAAGCTCAAGGTCGAGGTCGCCGTCCCGACGGATCAGACCGAAAAGGTCGTCGAGGCGATCACCAGCGCTGCCAAGACCGGTCAGATCGGCGACGGCAAGATTTTCGTCTACGGCATCGACCAGGCCGTGCGCATCCGCACGGGCGAGACCGATACCGACGCGCTCTGAGGCAAGACCTGCCGCCGGTCGTCGGTGCGTGCTTCGAAACTGCCGGGTTGGCGGGTGAAGGAGCGGACCGGCCGGACAGGGCCAAGGAAACATGAGATTGAAAGGGTCGGCGACAGCCGGCCCTTTTTTTATCGGCCCCGCTGGCGAGCCTCTCGCCTTCCGGCATTTTTGACCCTGTCTTCGCGGTCCGCGCGGACCGGCCTGCTTCATTTCCTGGTGATCTCCACCAACGCGCCGCAGTTGCGAATTAAAGCCGTCTTAACCACGCGTCTTTAGGCTTTGGTCATGGTTCACAGCCGAGCCGGACAGCGCATGAATTGCGTCCCGGCGACGGCTGTCCGACCGCGGGACCGGATCCGGATCACGATATGACTGCCGCCCTGAATGCCTTGCGAACATCGCCCTTCCAGCGCGCGGCAGCGCTGATCGAGAACGTGCGTCCGGGCGCCGACGTGCTCGATCTCACCATCGGCGAGCCGAGACACAAGGTGCCGGACTTCGTTGCGGCAACGCTTGCCGGCTCTATCGCGGACTTCGGACGCTATCCGCCGATCCGTGGCAGTCTTGCCTTTCGTCAGGCGGTCGCGGGCTGGCTCCAGCGCCGCTATGGCCTCGGCACATCCGTCGACGAGGATAAGGGTGTCCTGCCGCTCAACGGATCGCGGGACGGGCTCTTTTCGGCCTCCATCGAGGCGATCGGGCAGGCGAGGGCGCGCGGCGTCGAGCGACCGGCCGTGCTGATCCCCAATCCCTTCTATGCCGTCTATGCCTCGGGCGCGGAGATCGCCGGCGCGGAGCCCGTTCTCCTGCCGGCGGGGCCGGAGACCGGCTATCTGCCGGATATCGGCGCGGTGCCGACCGCAACGCTGGAGCGGACGGTCGCCTTCTATTTCGCATCGCCCGCCAATCCGCAGGGCGCGGTCGCCAGCCTCGATCAGTGGACGAGGCTGATCGAGACGGCGCGGAAGCACGACTTCCTGCTCTTTGCCGATGAATGCTACTCGGAGATCTGGCGCGGGGCACCGCCGGCCGGTGTCCTTGAGGCGGCGGACCGCCTTGGCGGGGGACATGGCAAGGTCATCGCCTTCAATTCGCTTTCCAAGCGGTCGAACCTGCCGGGCCTGCGCTGCGGTTTTGCCGCCGGCGATCCGGAGTTCCTCTCGCGCTGGGCCGTCTCGCGCAATATCTATGCGCCGCAGGTGCCGCTGCCGGTGCAGGCCGTGGCCGTGGCCGCGCTTTCGGACGAGGCGCATGTTGCGGAAAACAGGCGTCTCTACGATGCGAAATTCGATGCGGCGCAAGCGATCCTTGGCGATTGCGATCTCGGAGCATCGGTCCTGCGCCCGGCCGGCGGCTTCTTCCTCTGGCTCGATGTCTCGATGCAGGGCGGGGGTGAAATCGTGACGCGGCGCCTTTTCGAGGATGCCGGTGTTAAGGTGCTGCCGGGTGGCTATCTGGCCATGACCGATCCGGATCACGGCAATCCGGGTGACAATTATATCCGCGTGGCCATGGTCGACGACCAGGCCCGAACGGAACTGGCGCTGCGACGGATCGCCGATGTCCTGAAGAGCCGCGCCTTGCAGGGAGCAACTGTTTGATCATGATCGCCATGCTGATCATCCTTCTTGACCGCCTGACGTCCATGCTGACCGCCATGACCGATCCCGTGGCCGGCATTCCGTGCCTTGCCTATGCGCCCGGGCGCCGGCCCGACGGCGCCGGCTTCGGCGAGGAGGACGAGGAAGAGGACGAGGACGACGAGGAAATCGACGAAGACGGCAAGACTCCTGCAAAGTCTTCGTAAGGAAGATTGGTGCATCGTCTTTACCGACCGAATCGAACTGAAGCCGGACCGAAGGGCCCGGTCATGCCGCGGGGCCTCCGGCGTCAAGCCGGATGGACCTTCGGAGGCGGCAGCGAGCCGGACACGTTAAGGGGCTCGTTGTCAGGATTTTACGAAACGTCATACCTGTCGAGAAATGCGTAGCATGCGTCTATCGAGAACGCTCAATTCCGCCAAGATGTCCTCGGACCACCGTCTGCGGCAGGTCTTGCGCCGCAATTTCGCCGGCGCGGGCGGCCTCGTTCTCATCGCCTTGTCGGCGGCGCTCGCGGCGGCGCTCGCGACATGGTCGGTCGACGATCCGAGCTGGAGCCATGCGACCGCGGCCGATCTGCCGGTGCGCAATGCGCTGGGGCATGGCGGTGCCATCATCGCAGATTTCGTCATGCAGTTCGTCGGGCTCACCTCGGCGGTCTTTCTCATTCCGGTGGTGACGTGGGGATGGTCGCTGCTGTCCGGACGGCGTGTTTCGATCGCCCGTGGCCGCATCCTCGCCTGGGCTGCCGGCGTCTGCATCGCGGCTGCCTGCATTGGCGTTCTGCCGGTGCCGCAGGCGTGGCCGCTTCCGATGGGCCTTGGCGGTTATCTCGGCGATCTCGTGCTGGAAATCCCGGCGGTCTTCTCCGGCGGCCTGATTTCGGGAACCTACCGGGTCATCGTCGGCGTGGTGACCGCTGTCCTGGGGCTTGGCCTGATGGCCTATGCCTCCGGCTTTCCGGCGGGCGCCGACGAGGAAGAAGACCTTGCCTTCGATGGCCCGCTCGAGGATGACGAGCCGGACGAGGAGCCGCAGCGCGGCGGTTTCCTGGCGGGCGTCACCGGTCTCGTCTCGCACTCCATCCTGTCGCTGCGCTTCTCGCTCGGCCGCAGGTTCGGGCGGCGGGAGCCCAACTTCGCCTATCCCGGCGAAGAGATCTTCGATCCGACGGACTTCGAGCCGGATCCCTATGTTCCCGAACCGCCGCACCGTCAGGCGCGGCGCCGGCAGATTCACGTCCCGCCGGACTATGACGCCCGCCGCGAACCGGTGATGGCCGAGATGGCGCGTGGCCGGGCGGTGCAGGTGGAAGCGCCGGAACGTCCGATCCCGGTCGAAGGCGAGCGTCGGCTCGGACGTCTGGTGCGCAATCTGGCCGCCTCCGACGAGGCGATGGACGGCTACGGCGAGGCCTATCATCCGGCGCCGGTGCAGCGGCAGGGCCGCATGGCGCCGGTTCCGCCGCCCGTCGAGGTGGCCGTTCCGCGTGCGCACTGGCAGGATGCCGCCTACGAGCAGGACATGATGCCCGAGGAACGGGCTATGGGTTCGGTGCATATGGAGCCGGCCGCGCGGGTCATGCCGCGTCCCGATCCGACGGTCGTTCCGCCGCCGCGTCCCTTGCGCGGCCCGGCCGCCCTGCGCAGGCCCGCACCGGCTCCGGAACCGGAGCACGACTACGATGGCTCCGACCAGCCGGAGCAGGATTTCGGTCACGATGCCGGCGGCTGGGAAGATGCCGATCCGGTGCCGGTGACGCCGCAGAAGCGCGGCGGATGGCTGCGCCCGCGGTCCGCCGATGCGCGCGTCGAGCCGCCCATGGTCTCCCGTCCGGTTGCGCGGCCCCAAGCGCGTCCGCCGGCCGCGCCTCCGCCCGCCTTTGCCCGTGACGGGCGCGGACAGCCGCACGCCGACACCAGCGGCGCCGAACAGGGGCCGCCGATGGCCCCGCGCGTGACGCCGGCCGCCCCGCCGCCGAAGCCCGGCCGCCGCCTCGTCAACGATGCCCAGCCGCGCCTGCCGGGTCACGAGGAGGGCTATGTCTTCCCGCCGCTGCAGCTTCTCGCCGAGCCGCGCGCCGATGGTCAGGTCAAGATTTCCTCCGATGCGCTGGAACAGAATGCCCGCATTCTGGAAGGCGTTCTCGACGACTTCGGCGTCAAGGGCGAGATCATCCATGTGCGTCCCGGCCCCGTCGTGACGCTCTACGAACTGGAACCGGCGCCGGGCATCAAGTCGAGCCGAGTCATCGGCCTTGCCGACGACATCGCCCGTTCGATGAGCGCCATCGCGGCGCGCGTGGCGGTCATCCCCGGCAAGAACGCCATCGGCATCGAACTGCCGAACCAGCACCGGGAGATGGTCTACCTGCGCGAAATCCTCGGCAGCGAGGAATTCGAGCGCACCAAGGCGCGCCTCGCGCTGGCGCTCGGCAAGACCATCGGCGGCGAGAGCGTCATCGTCGACCTTGCCCGCACGCCGCACATGCTGGTCGCCGGCACCACCGGCTCGGGCAAGTCGGTCGCCATCAACACGATGATTATGTCGCTGCTCTACCGGCTGACGCCGGAGCAGTGCCGCCTGATCATGATCGACCCCAAGATGCTGGAGCTTTCCGTTTATGACGGCATTCCGCACCTCCTGACGCCGGTCGTCACCGACCCGAAGAAGGCGGTGGTGGCGCTCAAGTGGACGGTCCGCGAGATGGAGGACCGCTACAAGAAGATGGCCAAGATCGGCGTGCGCAACATCGACGGCTTCAACGCCCGTGTTTCGCAGGCGATGGAAAAGGGCGAGCAGATCAGCCGGACCGTGCAGACGGGTTTCGATCGCGAAACCGGCGAGCCGATCTTCGAGACCGAGGAATTCGACCTGCAGCCGATGCCGTTCATTGTCGTCATCATCGACGAGATGGCCGACCTGATGATGGTCGCGGGCAAGGAAATCGAGGGCGCGGTGCAGCGGCTTGCCCAGATGGCGCGCGCGGCCGGCATCCACGTCGTCATGGCGACGCAGCGTCCGTCCGTGGACGTCATCACCGGCACTATCAAGGCCAACTTCCCGACCCGCGTCTCCTTCCAGGTGACGTCGAAGATCGACAGCCGCACCATCCTCGGCGAGCAGGGCGCCGAGCAGCTCCTCGGCCAGGGCGACATGCTCTACATGGCGGGCGGCGGGCGCATCCAGCGCGTTCACGGCCCCTTCGTCTCCGACGTGGAGGTCGAGGAGATCGTCGCGCACCTGAAGACGCAAGGGGTGCCGGACTATCTCGACGCCATCACCGAGGAAGACGAAGAGGCGAGCCCCTATGACGGTGGCGGCGCGCCCGGCGGCGACAGCGGTTCGGGCGAAGGCGCCGACCTCTACGATCAGGCGATCGCGGTCGTCCTGCGCGACAAGAAGGTCTCCACCAGCTACATCCAGCGCCGGCTCGGCATCGGCTACAACCGTGCTGCCTCGATCATCGAGCGCATGGAGCAGGAAGGCATCGTTTCGCCCGCCAACCACGCCGGCAAGCGCGAGATCCTGATGGAGGATCGCCACGGCGGCGGCAACGACTACGACGACGATCCGTTCTGACGACGGGGAGGGCGCGCGCCGGCGCCCACTTGCCGCCACGGACGGTCAATAACACATAGGGTTGGAGGAACGGCGCAGGAGCGCCGGCCTCAGGAAGACGACAAGGACAGGACCCATGATCGCATTCAGCCGCCGCCAGTTGATCCGCCGTGCCGCGGCCTTCGGGACGCTGGCGATCGTTGGGGGCGGGCTCGTCTCGCCCGCTTTTGCGGTGCCCAATCTCGGCGGGCTCACCGCCGAGCAGATCGACAAGGTGAAGGCGGTCAACAACTACTTCAACTCGATCGACACGCTGGAAGGCAAGTTCATCCAGACTGGTCCGGACGGCAGCATGGCGGAGGGCTATTTCGTCCTCGACCGGCCCGGCAAGATGCGCTTCCGCTACGCGCCGCCGACGAAGATGGACATCATCTCCGACGGCAAGACGGTGGCGATCGACGACAAGGTGGCGCGGGACCAGACGCTGGTCTTCCTCTCCGACACGCCGCTGCGCTTCCTCCTGGACAAGAATATCGATCTCACCAAGGAGGCGGTGGTGAAGTCCGTCAGCATGGAGGACGATCTCCTGACGGTCGTCCTTGAGGACCCGGGCACCTTCGCCTCCGGCAAGCTGACGTTGATCTTCGACGGACGCACGGTGGAGCTGCGCCAGTGGACCGTCACCGACGCGCAGGGGCTCGACACGACGGTTGCGGTCTACGACCTGAAGTCGGGCGTTGCGACCAAGCCCGAATGGTTCAAGATCAATTTCTCGCTCTACAAGTGAGCGTCCTGCACGACAGCATGGAATGAGAAACGGCCGGAGCGATCCGGCCGCTTTGCGTCGATCAGGCGCTGGTTTGCCTCGTCCTCACGATGCGTCTCGTCTCCTGCCGGGTGGAAGGGCAGGCGTTGCTCAATGCTCTCGTGAGAGAAATGCCGCGATCTCGTCGACGATCCTTGCGTGGATGGCGGCCCGGTCCGTTGCCGCCGGATCGTCGCAGATCGGATCATCCTCCTCCTCGCGCAGGATTTGCGCAGCATCGGGCTTGCAAAGGCCAAGGAAGGTGTAATGGATCGCCGGGCTGATCCTAACGTAGTCCGCCCGGGGCAGACGGTGAGCGAGATCGCTTCCCTTCGGTCCGACGTCACCGGCGAGCCCGAGGCTCATGCCTTTCCAATCCGGCGGCGCAATGAGATTGATCAGCAGAACCGGCAGGTTCATCGACGAAAGGCTCTGCTCGGTCATGCCGTAGGTCATTCCGGGATCGATGGTGACAATGGTTGTGACCCGCGGATCCTTGGCATCGGCGGTAAATCCCTTCGGAACGTCGGTGAAATCGACGCTGCCCCTGGCGAAGAAGTGGCAGTCGGCGGCCTCAGCGCCGAACCGGTCGCAGTATTCGCGGTATTTCTGCGGATCGAGGCGTGCGCCGCCGAGATGGAGCGCTGTCGCGCCGCCGAGAGAAAAGCCGAGTGCAGTGACGTGCGAGCGGTCGACGTGTGGGCCGAAGGCAGGGTCGGCAAGAAGCTTGTCGAGCGCCGCCGACAGATCGGCGGCGCGCTCGTCGAACCGCAGCGAGCGACGGGGTGAGGAATCTCCCGATGTGCTGCCCGGGTGATTGACGGCAAGCACCATCATGCCGCGCCGGGCGAGCGCCGACGAAAGCCATCCGAGCGAGTCCATATTGCCGCCGGAGCCATGCGACAGCAGGACGAGCGGACGTGTGCCGTCCGCAACCGCCGCGCCGACATTGGCATATGTTCCCCTGAACACCGCGTCGTCGCCGACCAGGCCTCGATAGGTGGGTGTCTTGACCGGATACCACACCGTGGCATCGACGGGGCGGGCGCGGTGGGGAAGGAGCATGTCCATTCGGTCGTAACCGGCGATCGGATCGGCGGATGCACTGGATATTGCCGAGGTGGCGGCAAGAATGAAAGCGGCGAGGTAAGCGCAGGGTCTCATGGAAAGAGCTCCGTGTTGACGCATTGGGTGCGGACTCTTTCTTCAGGAATCACGGCGTTGAAGCGTCCTCGAACCGGTTTCAGGTCGCGCGAAACCGGATTTGGGACCATTGCAGTGCGGCGGACAGGACCTTAATCCAGTCCGACCACCGCGTTCCGGCTCATCGTCATGATCGGCCAGATCCTGTTTTGCTTTTTGTCGTTGGTGCCCGATGCTGGCTTTGCCTGTTCCCTTGATCGTTGCGATCGTCCTGGCTTTTCTCGTTATCAGAATACTGGTCGTGAAGGACAGACCGTGGCTGTTGGCGGTGCTCATCGGCGTCTGCGGCCTGCAGAGCCTAATCGTGGCCCTCAACCAGTATTATGGGTTCGGTGGTCTTGGCAGGGTTCAGCCTGTCACGGCCACCGTCATTCCACCGCTTGCCTGGGTCATCTTTCAGGTGACGGCGGTGCGCCCGTTCTCCCGCTCGCTCGA
This sequence comes from Hartmannibacter diazotrophicus, assembly GCF_900231165.1. Lineage (GTDB taxonomy): Bacteria > Pseudomonadota > Alphaproteobacteria > Rhizobiales > Pleomorphomonadaceae > Hartmannibacter > Hartmannibacter diazotrophicus. The sequence continues at coordinate 4,338,792 of NZ_LT960614.1, read as the reverse complement.
TGTGCCGCATGCGGCCGTTCCCTTGTTCGCAGCCTTCTGCGTTGTTTTTGCCCCGATGGCGGTCGACGTCGTCGTCTGCGGCGTCTTCCTGATCTACGGTGGGCTGATGCTGAATGGGCTGCGTGCCGGTCCGGACGGGTTGCCCCGCATGCGCCTTGAAGCCGGCGAGAGGCCTGAACTCGTCTGGCGCGTGATTGCGCTTGCCCTCATTCTGTCGGCCGTCAACGACGGACTGATCGCGCTCGTCCTGGCACAGGGAATGGACTGGCTGAAGCCGCTCATCGTTGGCGGCTTTTCATCTCTGGCCCTGCTCGCCATCGGCATCCTCGGCCTGTCGCAGAGCCTTGCGCAGGAGCCGGACGATGCCGCCCGGCAAAGAGAGGCCGACGAGGATCCGGGCGTTGTGGAAGAACACGCCGCCCTGATGTCCCGGTTGCGCCATCTGCTGAACGAGGAACCGCTCTATCTCGATCCGAACCTGACGCTGGCGCGTCTTGCAAGGCGTCTCGGCGTTCCGGCAAAGCACCTGTCGACGGCGATCAACCGGGGTAGCGGCCAGAATGTCTCGCGTTTCATCAACGATTTCCGGATTCGGCATGCCTGCGCGCTGCTGGCGCGCGGCGACAGCGTGACGAGCGCCATGCTCGAAAGCGGCTTCAACACCAAGTCGAACTTCAATCGCGAATTCCTGCGTGTCTCGGGCGTCGCGCCGAGTGCCTGGCTGGCGCAGCAGGTGGACGCCGAACCCGCCGGAGAGGCGGCACCGGCCCATCCGAGCGAAAGTCGAGCGAGTTGAGGGGCCTTGTCGTTCCGGCCCGAATCTTCATCTGGTTGAAGCACTGGGCGCAAGAAACAAAACGGCCGGATCGCTCCGGCCGTTTGTCGTTTCAGCGGTTCGCAAGTTGGCGTGTCATTTCCAGTCGCGGATGTCGACGAAGTGACCCGCGACGGCGGCGGCGGCGGCCATGGCCGGCGAGACGAGGTGCGTGCGGCCCTTGAAGCCCTGACGACCCTCGAAGTTGCGGTTCGAGGTCGAGGCGCAGCGCTCGCCCGGAGAAAGCTTGTCGGGGTTCATGGCAAGGCACATGGAGCAGCCCGGCTCGCGCCATTCGAAGCCGGCCTCGATGAAGATCTTGTCGAGGCCTTCGGCCTCGGCCTGGTCCTTCACCAGGCCGGAGCCCGGGACGACCATCGCCAGCTTGATGTTGCCGGCGATCTTCTTGTCCTTGACCACGGCGGCGGCGGCGCGAAGATCCTCGATGCGGCCGTTGGTGCAGGAGCCGATGAAGACCTTGTCGAGCATGATGTCGGTGATCTTCGTGCCGGGCTTCAGGCCCATATACTCCAGCGCACGCCACTTGGAGGTGCGCTTGCCTTCATTCTCGATCTCGTCCGGGTTCGGCACGACGCCGGTGACGGAGGTGACGTCCTCGGGCGAGGAGCCCCAGGAGACGATCGGCGGCAGGCTGGCCGCGTCGAGCCGGACCTCGCGGTCGAAATGGGCGCCTTCGTCGGAAAACAGCGTCTTCCAGTAGGCCATGGCGCTTTCGAGCACTTCGCCCTTCGGCGCCATGGGGCGGTTCAGGATATAGTCGAAGGTCTTCTCGTCGGGGGCGATGAGGCCCGCGCGGGCGCCGCCCTCGATCGACATGTTGCAGACCGTCATGCGGCCTTCCATCGAGAGCGAGCGGATCGCCTCGCCGGCATATTCCATGACGTAGCCGGTGCCGCCGGCGGTGCCGATCTCGCCGATGATCGCGAGGATGATGTCCTTGGCGGTCACGCCGTCCGGCAGCTTGCCGTCGACGGTGATCCGCATGTTCTTCGCCTTCTTCTGGATCAGCGTCTGGGTGGCGAGCACGTGCTCGACCTCAGAGGTGCCGATGCCGTGGGCGAGCGCGCCGAAGGCGCCGTGCGTCGAGGTATGGCTGTCGCCGCAGACGATGGTCATGCCGGGCAGGGTGAAGCCCTGCTCGGGGCCGACAACGTGGACGATGCCCTGGCGCTTGTCGAACTCGTCATAGTATTCGATGCCGAATTCCCTGGTGTTTTCGGCGAGCGCGGCGATCTGGGCGGCCGATTCCGGGTCCTCGTTGGGCTTGGAACGGTCGGTGGTCGGCACGTTGTGGTCGACGACGGCGAGCGTCTTCTTCGGCTGGTGAACCGGGCGGCCGGCCGTGCGCAGGCCCTCGAAGGCCTGCGGGCTCGTCACCTCGTGGATGAGGTGGCGGTCGATATAGAGCAGGCTCGTGCCGTCCTCGGCGGTCTCGACCACATGGTCGTCCCAGATCTTGTCATAGAGCGTGCGCGGATTGGTCGTCATCTTGGGCCTCTTGGGGCATTGCCTCTTTGGGCGTCACATTCGAATGAAACGGAAAAAACGAAACGCGGTCAGCGTCGAAGCAAGCTGTCCGAGGCGAGGAGGGCGGCAAAGAACCGACCCGGCAGGCGCGCGTGATCGGAGACGGCGGCGAACTCCACCATCGTCGGAACATGATCACGGGTCATGTGTCTCGTCTTCGTCATGGCGGTGCATATAGCAGCGCCAGCGGCAAACGACAATGTGAGAGCGATTCCAAACCGTCACGCGCCGGCGAATTCGCGGGCTGTCAGGCGAGGGTGTGATCCTCGACCTGCGCGGTCTCCGAGAGGCCGATGACCGGACCCTGGATGCTCTTGCCCGGCACGATGTCGAGAAGCACCAGTTCCGGCGGGCGCCCGAAGCGGATCGGCAGGCGCGAGCAGCCGAGGCCGCCGGAGACCAGCAACTGCCGGCCGCGTTCCACGACATGGCCGTAGGCGTAGCGCGTGCCGAAGCGCGAGGGCACGATGAGCGGACCGATGCCCGGCAGGCTGACCTGGCCGCCGTGTGTGTGGCCGGAAATCGTCAGGCCGACGCGGGCCGGCATGAAGGGGAAAATGTCCGGCTCGTGCGCCATCATGATGACGGGGTCGTCGGTGGTCACCTGCGCCAGCGTGCCCGGCAGGTTGTCGCGTCCCGGGCGGCCATAGTCGTTGATGCCGATCTGGTCGCCGAGGCCGGCGAGCCAGAAATGGCCGCCGTTCGGCGTCGAAAGACGCACGGCCTTGTTCTCCATCACGGGAACGCCGGCGTAGTCGTCGAGGAAAAAGCGGCAGAACTCGCCGCCAACCGCCCAGTCATGGTTGCCGAGGACGGCATGAACGCCCAGCGGGGCGCGAAGCCGCCCGAGGGCGCGGGCCCAGTCGGCGATGGCGACGTCCGCCGTCTTGAAATGCTCCATGCCGGCCGCATAGTCGCCCAGAAGCAGCGTCACGTCCGGCTTGAGGGCATTGGTGGCCTCGACGATCTCGCTCACACGGCTCAGCGGCATCCAGGGTTCGCAGGCGTGGATGTCGGCGACAACCGCGATCCGCATGCGCCCGTGACTGTCGTCCCAGCCGGGAATGCCGATCTCGTAGCGCGTCGTGACGAGCTTGTAGCGCGTCTCGATGAGGCCTGCGTAGGCCGTCATCGGGATGGCGGAGAAGAGGGCCGAGCCGGCGAGCTTCAGAAAGGTGCGGCGTGAAATCATGCGGCGGATGCTACCTGCTGAACAGTCGAGGAAGTCTCACCGGACCTCGCCATTCCGGGACAGGTGCGCAGTCTTGAACTGGCTCACCTGCATTAATTTCATGCATGGTTGATGGGGTCTTACTGTTAAACAGGCTGGTGATCGGCTTTGTCCTCGTGATCTACTCTGTTTGTGGCCTTTGTCCGGTGGATCGCCGCGCCCCTCACGGAACCAAAGTGTGTGGCCTTCGTTCTCCACTCGGCGGTCTGCCTTCGCCAATCCTGTCCGGATTTTTCAATTCCTGCGCCGATTGCGCCTTGTATCCTCCGGATACCCTTTTTCCTCGTGACCGCTCCAAGAGGCCCATTTGATGCACATCCGCGTTGGCTTCCGTCTCGTCTTCGACTGCCCGCAGCCGACGCCCATGCTGCTGGTGCTCAACGTGCATTACAGCCGTGCGTCGGACATGGCCGTGCCGGACTATGTGACGACGGATCCTTCCGTCCCGATCACCGCCTATCGCGACAGCTTCGGAAACTGGTGCAGCCGCATGACCGCGCCCGCGGGGCGCACCGTGATTTCCGGATCCGGCATCGTGCGGGACAGCGGCCTGCCGGAGGCCGTGCAGAGGGATGCCATGCAGCACCCCGTCGAGGACCTTCCCGAGGACACGCTGGTCTTTCTGCTGTCCAGCCGCTTTTGCGAAACCGAGCTTCTGAGCCAGATCGCCTGGGATTTGTTCGGCCACACCGAGCCGGGCTGGCCGCGTGTCCAGGCCGTCTGCGACTTCGTGCACAATCACATCCGCTTCGGCTATGAACATGCCCGGGCGACGAAGACGGCCGCCGAAGCCTATCGCGAGGGGGTGGGCGTGTGCCGCGACTATGCGCACCTTGCCGTCGCCTTCTGCCGGGCCCTCAACATTCCGGCGCGCTATTGCACCGGATATCTCGGCGACATCGGCATGCCGCCGCCCTATGGCCCGATGGATTTTGCCGGCTGGTTCGAAGCCTATCTCGGCGGCCACTGGCATACGTTCGATCCGCGCAACAACATGCCGCGCATCGGGCGCATCCTGATGGCGCGTGGCCGGGATGCGGCCGACGTGGCGATTGCGACGACCTTCGGGGTCAACACGCTGGCGGAGTTCACGGTCTGGACCGACGAGGTCGATCCGCCGAAGTGAGGGCCGGACATATGAGAGCCGGCCTTGGTGGCCGGTCTCACCGGGCCGGATCAGGCGCCGTAGAGCGCCCTGGTCTCCTTGAAGGAAATCAGCTTGCGCCGCTCCTCGTCCCAGAGCGTCAGGCGCACGCACTGGAAACTCTGCCAGAGCGTGAGGCGGCTGATGTCGCGCAGTTCGGGATGATCGCGCAGCACTTCCGGCAGGCGGTAGTAGGGAATGCGGCTCGACAGATGATGGACGTGGTGCATGCCGATGTTGGCGGTGAACCAGCGCAGGATGCCCGGCAGGTCATAGTGCGAGCTGCCATGCAGCGCCGCTTCCTGGAAGTTCCATCCCTCGTTGGTCTCCCAGTGCGTCTCCTCGAACTGGTGCTGGACGAAGAAGAGCCAGACGCCGATCGTCGCCGCGATCAGCATGATCGGCAGATGGACGAGCAGGAGCGGGACGGGGCCGATGGCGTAGGCGAGAAGGCCGATCACGGCGACGATGGCGGCGTTGGTCGCCATGGTGCTGATCCAAGGCGTCCAGCCCTTGTTGCGCATGAAACCGACCGGCAGGCGGTTCTGCAGCAGGAAGAGCCATGACGGGCCAAGGCCGAACATGATGGCCGGGTGCCGATAGAGTCGGTAGGCGAAACGCCCCCAGCGGGAACGGCCGAGATATTCGCGCACCGTCAGCGTATCGACGTCGCCGATGCCGCGATGGTCGAGATTGCCGCAACTGGCGTGATGCACGGCATGGGCCCGCCGCCACATGTCGTAAGGCGTGAATGTGATGATGCTGAGGACGCGGCCGGTCCAGTCGTTACCGCGACGGCCGGGAAAGAAGGCCCCATGGCCGCAGTCGTGCTGGATCATGAACAACCGCAGGAGAAAGCCTGCGCCAAGCACGGCCAGGATGGCGGATGCCCAGTACCAGCCGAACTTCACGGCAATGAGGGACAGCGCCCACAGGCCGACAAACGGCACGGCGGTAATGCAGAGTTCCAGCAGGCTTCGCCGGATGTCCGGGTCGCGATAGCGTGCCAGAGCGCGTGTCCAGTTGACGCTTTCAGCTGCTGCCTCTTCCTGCCCGGAGACGGGGGGCGCGCTTGTGTCTGCCATCTTTGGCATCGGTAGCACCGTTTGCAAAAATTTCCTGCCGTATGTCTGTGGCCGCCGCCAATTATGTCAAGCGAGCGCGCCGTCGCGCCGTCGCCCTTCGTGAGCCCTCAAGATATATCGAATCGCATAAACATTCCGCGTGCAATTTGGGCGAATCGTCCCAGCACCGATGTCGATCACTCGACGGCACGCCTTTTTAAGCAGAAAAGGCATCTGCCGTATACCGTATCGATTTGAGATAGACTTCTTCCTTGCGGGCTTTCTGCCTGCCCGAGAGCAAAAAAAACGGGTGGCGCGGGGCCACCCGTTCGGAAAATTCGGCGATGACCGCCTGCCGATTACTCGGCGGCAGCCTCGGCCTTGGCCGCTTCCTTGGCTGCGGCGGCGTCCGCCTTGGCGGCAGCCACATCGGCGCGCTGGGCGTCGTTGAGCTTGCGGGCGCGGGCGTTGGTGGCCTCGACGATACGGGCCGACTTGCCGCGCAGATTGCGCAGGTAGTACAGCTTGGCGCGACGAACCTTGCCGCGGCGCACGACTTCCACGCCCTCGATCATCGGCGAGAAGACCGGGAACACGCGCTCCACGCCTTCGCCGTAGGAAATCTTGCGGACGGTGAAGCTCTGGTTCAGGCCACCGCCGTTGCGGGCGATGCAGACGCCTTCATAGGCCTGCACGCGGGTGCGGGTGCCTTCGGTGACGCGCACGTTCACGCGCACGGTGTCGCCGGGGCCGAATTCGGGAAGCGTCCGCTTGGCGTTAACGGCTTCCATCTGCTCCTTGTCGAGCTCTTCGATGATGTTCATGGCATCTTGCCTTCGTCTCTTCTCGAACGCCCAGAGCGCCCACGCATCGTCCACGCGAATGGGGGCGTATTCGCCGTTCTAATCGCATCATTTCGGATATGAGGCGGTTCCATACAGGAATGGGCCACGCTTGTCCATGGCCTAGGCGAGCTTCTTTTCGGGGGAGCCCACATTCGGGACAGGGTTTTGGGACGCACTGTCCCATCGGGCATGGAGGGGCTGGCCGGCGTGTCGAGGAACCGCCACCGCCCCGGTAGCAACCAGGAGGAACCGGGTCATGAAACGTACCGTCAGCGCCATTCTTGCAGCCGCCATCGTCGGAACCAGCCTTTTCGCCGCCGCCGCTCCGGCCGAGGCGCACCACTGGCATCATCGCCATGGCGGCAATGCCGCCGCAGCGGCCATCTTCGGCCTTGCCGCGGGCGCCATCGTCGGCGGGATGATCGCCAACACGCCGCCGCGCCGGGTCTATCGTCAGCCGACCTACTATTACAACGACGGCTACAATGGCGTGCAGGGAGCGGGGGGCTGGGCCTATGGAACGGCCGGCTACTACAACTACTGCGCGGCCAAGTATCGCTCCTTCGACGCCCGCTCGGGCACCTACCTCGGCTACGACGGCTATCGCCATTATTGCCGTTGATCGGCAGGACCGTCCGACCGATGCGGAGCAGAACGGCCAGGCCCCTCTCGTGCCTGGCCGTTCTGGCATGCGACCAAAAGGTCATCTTGCGAGCGGCGGCCGATATACCCATCTCAAAGAACTGAAGGCAGGAGCTTTCCTCCGGTGGTCCGGGGGGAGGCGCGGAACCGGAAATGCCCTTCGGTCGTTCTCTCGTCGACTGTTCAGGTGAGGTTCAGGTGGCCACGCCCACACTTGTCGCCATGCTCGAAGGCGAGGCCAAGCCTCGGCGGGAGTGGCTCGGCCGGAACGCTTCCGGTGTCAGTCGGACGGAATGCCGGCAGGGTGCGGGCCGCAGACAGGAGACCAATGATGAAACGAACAATCAGCGCCGTTCTTGCCGCAACGATTCTGGCGACGAGTGTTTTCGCCACGGCCGCGCCAGCCTTCGCCGATGGCCGGCGTGAGCACTACATGGAGCGCTACTACAACCAACACGGGCGCGACAGGGATTACTATCGCTGGCGCAAGGACCGTCGTCACTGGAACGACCGCGACTATCGCCGCTGGTACGAAGGGCATCGTCGTCATGACGACAACAACGATGCGGCGGCCGCCGCCATCTTCGGACTTGCCGCGGGTGCGATTCTCGGAGGCATCGCCGCGGGATCCATGGCTCCGCCGCCGCGGTCGCGGGCGACCATCAATTCCGACGCGCCGCCTTCCGCCGGGGGCTACCGGTTCGGATCGGCCGGCTACGTCAGTTACTGCTCGTCGAAATACAGGTCCTTCGATGCCCGCTCGGGCACCTTCATGGGCTACGACGGCTACAGGCATTACTGCCAATAAGAGTTGAGATGCTGGGTGCTGAAAGGAGCGGTCGGGCGGTTTCGCCCGGCCGCTTATTTTTTCAGAAGATCGGGGCGGCGCTCGGCCGTCAGTTTCTCGGCCTGTTCCCGGCGCCAGCGCGCAATCCGGCCGTGATCGCCAGACGTTAGGATCTCGGGAATGGAGCGGTCCTCGAAGACGGCAGGCCGCGTATACTGCGGGTGCTCCAGCAGTCCCGTCTCGAAGCTTTCCGTCTCGCCAGACTGGTCGTTGCCCATGACGCCGGGCAGAAGGCGCACGACGGCGTCGAGGACGATCATGGCCGCGACTTCCCCGCCCGAGAGCACATAGTCGCCGACGGAGACTTCCTTGAGGCCGCGCGCCTCGATGACGCGCTCGTCGATCCCCTCGAACCGCCCGCAGACGATGACGACGCCCGGGCCGCCGGCCCATTCACGCACCATGGTTTGCGTCAGCGGTTGGCCGCGCGGGCTCATCATCAGCCGGGGGCGGGGATCGTCCGGCGGAGAGGCGCTGTCGATCGCGGCCGCCATGACATCGGCGCGCAGGACCATGCCGGGGCCGCCGCCGGCCGGCGTATCGTCGACGGCGCGATGCCTGCCGTGGCCGAAGTCGCGGATCTGGGTTGTCTCCAGCGACCAGGTGCCGTTGCCGAGCGCCTTGCCGGCAAGGCTGAGCCCGAGAGGGCCGGGAAACATTTCCGGATAGAGCGTGAGCACCGAGGCCGCAAAGCCGCTCACCGCCCGTCCTCCCCGTCCTCTTCCTCGGGCGGCTTTTCCGCCTTGAAGAAATCCTCGGGCGGATCGATCAGGATCTTGCCCGCCGCCATGTCGATCGTCGGGACGAAATCGCGGGTGAAGGGCGCGTAGAACGAGCCCCCCCTCGTCCGGCTCACCTCGAGAAGATCGCCGGCACCAAAATCATGCAGCGCGACGACCGTGCCGATGGCCTCGCCGCCTACCGTCTCGACGGCAAGGCCGATGAGGTCGGCATGGTAGAATTCCTCCTCGTCCTCCGTCTCGGGCAGGGCGGAGCGGTCGACGTAGAGCTTCGTGCCGGTCAGGGCCTCGGCGGCGTTGCGGTCGCGAATGCCGTCAAAGGTGCAGACGATGACATTCTTGTTCGGACGCACGCTCTTGACGATGAACTGCCGGCCATCCTCGCTCGTCAGCGGGCCGTAGTCGCCGATCGCTTCGGGATCGGCGGTGTGCGGCTTGACGCGCAGTTCGCCGCGAATGCCGTGGGCCGCGCCGATTTCCGCGATCAGGATCGGATGGGGAAGGGTGGTCTTCAAGGACGTTGCCGCCTATTGGGCTTTTCCTTCGTCCTTCGAAACGGTCGCCTTGCGCCTTGCTCGGGACGATGGGAAAGAACGGCCGATTGCATGCCGTTCGAGATGTCGGGAATACTTCAACCCGAGGAAGCCCTGCGGGCCGTCCCGAAGGATTGAGGTCGGACGCCGGTCCGGCAAATTGGGGCGCCCAAACACGAACGCCGTCCGCTCGACGAAGCAAACGGACGGCGCGCGCAAGTTCAAGAACCCGACCGATTACTCGGCGGAGGCTTCGGCGGCAGCCTCGGCGATGGCAGCGGCCTTCTCGGCGGCCTCGGCGGCGCGCTCCTTGGCCTTGGTGCCCGGCTCGGCCTTCTTCGGGTTGCTGCGGGCCGGACGCGTCATCAGGCCGGCGGCGTCGAGGAAGCGCAGGACGCGATCGGTCGGCTGGGCGCCTTCGCCGAGCCAATGCTTGGCGCGGTCGAGGTCGAGGGTGACGCGATCGGCGTTGTCCTTGGCCAGCAGCGGGTTGAACGTGCCGATCTTCTCGATGAAGCGGCCGTCACGCGGGGAGCGGGCGTCGGCGATGACGATGCGGTAGAACGGACGCTTCTTGGCGCCGCCACGGGCGAGACGAATCTTGAGAGACATTGTTTTCTGCTTTCCTGGTCTGGTTCGGTCGTTTTTCTGAAATCCGCCTTATCCGCGGATTGCCTGGTGGTGCCGGATGACTTCCCTGACAATGAAGTTCAGGAAGGTCTCGGCGAAATCGGGATCCAGCCTCGCATCCTCGGCGAGACGACGAAGACGATCGATCTGCTGCTGCTCGCGGGCAGGATCGGAGGGCGGCAGATCGTGGGTCGCCTTGAGGACCCCCACTTTCTGCGTGCACTTGAACCGCTCGGCGAGCAGATGCACCAGCGCGGCGTCGATGTTGTCGATCGACGAGCGCAATTCCTTGAGCTGTTCGAGAGCCTGGCCGTCGCCAAGGCTTTTTTCGGCGGCAGTGCTCATTTGCCCTTGGGTCCCTTTCCGAGGCCCGGAAGGCCGGGAAGCCGGGGCATGCCGCCCATTCCGGGAAGGCCGGTGGGAAGACCGCCCGGCATGCCCTTCATCGCGTTCTTCAGGGCGTCGGGGCCGCCAAGGCCGGCGTCACGGGCCACCTGATCCAGAACGGCGGGATCGACGTCGCCCATGTTGGGCATGCCGCCGCCGAGGCCGCCGAGCATCTTGCCCAGCATGCCGCCCTTCTGCCTGCCCATCTTCTTCATCATGTCGGCCATCTGCCGATGCATCTTCAGAAGCTTGTTGATGTCGGAGACGTCGGTGCCGGAGCCGGCGGCGACGCGACGCTTGCGCTTGGCGTCGAGGAGGGCCGGCTTGGCGCGCTCCTTCTTGGTCATCGACTGAACGATCGCGATCTGGCGCTTGATGTGCTTGTCGTCGAAGCCGGCCGCGGCGATCTGGTTCTTCATCTTCCCCATGCCGGGCATCAGGCCCATGATGCCGGACATGCCGCCGAGCTTCTGCATCTGGCGAAGCTGCTCGGCGAGATCGTCGAGATCGAACTCGCCCTTCTGCATCTTCTTGGCCATCTTCGCCGCCTGATCGGCGTCGAAATTGGCGGCGGCCTTCTCCACGAGGGCGACGATGTCGCCCATGCCGAGGATGCGGTCGGCAACGCGGGAGGGATGGAAATCCTCAAGGGCGTCGGACTTTTCGCCAACACCCATCAGCTTGATCGGCTTGCCGGTGACGGCGCGCATGGAGAGCGCGGCGCCACCACGGCCGTCGCCGTCGACACGGGTCAGCACGATGCCGGTGACGCCCACCTGCTCGTCGAAGGCGCGCGCCGTGTTGACGGCGTCCTGGCCGGTGAGGGCGTCGGCGACGAGCAGCACCTCGTGCGGGTTCGTCTGGCGCTTGACCTCGGCGACCTCGGCCATCAGTTCCTGATCGACGGTGACGCGGCCGGCGGTGTCGAGGATGACGACGTCGTAGCCGCCGAGCTTGGCCGCATTGATCGCACGGCTTGCGATCTGCACGGCGGTCTGGCCGGGAACGATCGGCAGGGTGTCGACGCTGTTCTGCTCGCCGAGGATCTTGAGCTGCTCCATCGCGGCCGGGCGGCGCGTGTCGAGCGAGGCCATCAGGACCTTCTTGCGGTCACGCTCGGTCAGGCGCCTGGCGATCTTGGAGGTCGTCGTCGTCTTGCCCGAGCCCTGCAGGCCGACCATCAGGATCGGCACCGGGGCGACGGCATGAAGGTCGATGGGCTTGGCGTCGGAGCCGAGCATTTCCACGAGCTGGTCGTGGACGATCTTGACGACCATCTGGCCGGGGGTGACGGACTTGACCACCTCGGCGCCGATGGCGCGATTGCGGACCTTGTCGGTGAAGGACTTGACGACGTCGAGCGCCACGTCGGCCTCGAGCAGGGCGCGGCGGACTTCGCGCATCGCTTCGGACACGTCGGCTTCCGACAGCGCACCGCGGCGGGTGAGCTTGTCGAAAATGCCGGAAAGGCGATCCGAAAGGGTTTCAAACATCGACAGCAACCTTTTGCGGGAGGAACACTCCCGCCTGACATAGTCCCGGCAAGGCGTATATGCAAAGCACGACAGCACCCGTGGGCGCATCGCGCTGACGGATGTTGACCTCCGGGATCATGGCCCCGGTCGGCGGCTCTGAAGGCAGACCTTGCAGAAATTTGTCGGGTGACTACAGCGGCGGGCCTGCGAAGTCAAGGAAAATGGGTTTCTGTCGCGGCCAAAGGTGGTCAAGACCTTGTGCGAGACACATATCACCTCGATTGTTGTTTTCGAACCGATATGGTGTCTGAAGAATGATTGGCCGCAGAGACATCCTCAAACTCGGTCTTGGCGCAGGAACGGTTCTCGGTGCAGCCGGGGTCCTGGCCGGGTTCCGCGAGGAAACGCCTCCCGACAGCGGGCGAAAGGAGATTTCCCTGATCTTTGACAAGGACACGTTCGTCGAACGGAAGGCGATGGTCCCGGTTCACAACGGTGTCCGGAACGTGACCTACCGCTTCTACAAGGCCGTTCCCTATGTGGGCAGGCCGGTCGACCTGCGTCATCAGAGTCTCAATATCTCCGTTCCGGTCCGGATCGACGGCAGGCCGGTGGATGCGAGCGAAGCGCCGATCCTCTTCCATACGGCGGTCGGGGGATTCAATCCCGCCTCGGTCGTCGACCGGAACGGCGCCGGCGAGAACATCAATGTCCTGCTCGCGCTTGGCGCCGGCCATGTGGTCGTCGAACCGGGCGCGCGCGGACGCACGCTCGTCAGTGCCGACGGCGTCCATTATGGCGTCGCGCCGGCGGCCATCGTCGACCTCAAGGCGGCGGTCCGCTACCTGCGTTTCAACAAGGGCCGCGTTCCCGGCAACACGGATCGGATCGTCACCTCCGGCACCAGCGCCGGCGGCGCGATGTCGTCGCTTCTCGGCGCCACGGGCGACAGTCCGCTCTACGAGCCTCATTTGAAGACCCTCGAAGCGGCCGAGGCGAGCGACGCCGTCTTCGCAAGCGGCGTCTGGTGTCCGATCATCGATCTGGAACACGCCGACATGGCCTACGAATGGAACTGGGGCGACAATCCGCTCCAGGGTGGCGGACGGATCAACCGCGCGGTCTCGGACGAACTCAGAGCCGCCTTCGCCGGCTATCAGGCCTCGCTCGGGCTGCGGGGGCTGGGCGGTTTCGGACCGCTGACCGCCGAAACCATGGGCGACTATCTGACCCGGACCTATCTGCAGCCGGCGGCCGGACGTTTTCTCAAGTGGCTGCCGGAGAAGGACCGGGCGGCCTATCTTGGCCGCAATCGCTTCATGAGCCTTTCGGGCGATGACGTCTCGTTCGACTGGAACGGATTTCTCGCGCATGTCGGCCCGCGCATGAAGGCGGCGCCAGCGTTCGACGCCTTCGATCTTTCCTCGCCCGAGAACAATCTCTTCGGCCTTGGCAGGACGCCCGCGCGGCATTTCACGCTCTACGGCCTGCGCCATGGGACGGGCAACCCCGCCGCCGAACTCGATGCCGATCTTGCCGAGACGGTGCGGATGATGAATCCGATGCCCTTCCTTAAGGAAGCGTCTGGGTCCCATGCGAAGCACTGGTGGATCCGGGTCGGCACGATGGACACGGATACGTCGCTGTCGGTTTCCGGCAACCTTGCCGCCGCCGCAGAAAACCTCGGCTACGACGTCAATGCCGCCATGTACTGGGACGGCGGGCACGCGGTGAACTACGACCCCGGCGCCTTCGTGAAATGGATCGGCGACATCGCGGGCTACAGCCTGTAGTGCTGCGCGCGCCGGGGCGGTTGAGGACGATGGTCCGCCGTTGCTGCTGGTTGCCGCAGCATGCCGGGAGTGCTCGCCGGTGGACTGGTCCTCATATGTTATCCGGCTAAATTAGTTCTGCTTAAATAACTGTTTTTCCTTTGCTTTCTTCGTCTGATTGTCAATCTCGTTAATCTTTTTCGGTTACCTCCTTCTCCAACGCAATCGCGAGTGGTCGGCCGCGCACATGTGGCCCAGGTGAGGGAGCGATCGGGACGGGATGGCGGTGAAACAGCCGATTGTCGGTTTTCTCCTGAGACGGCGCTCCGTCGCCGAGGCCGCGGAGCTGTCGATGACGCGTGTGCATCTGCTGCTCGGCCGGACGCGGCAGATGCAGCTCGTGGCGGGCGTCTTTGCGGTCCTGTCGCTTGTGCTCTTCGGCGCGGAAATGTCGACATCCCCGGACGGGGGCGTTCTGCCGCACGGCTGGGGACTGTTTGCCTGCGCGCTGCTGGTCTCGTCCTTCTTTCCGCTTCTCGGCGGCTTTCTCTTCGTCGGACGCCTGTCCGGCCACATCGAGGAGCGCGAGGAAGAAAGGGACCGGCTGATCAATGTCGATCACCTGACCGGCGCCCTGACCCGGCGCAAGTTCATCGGCATCCTCGACGCGCGGCTGCAGGACATTCGCAGTGCGCAGATGAAGGGGCGGCCATCGAGCGAATTCGCGCTGCTTCTGATCGACGTCGACCATTTCAAGCATATCAACGATGCCTTCGGCCATGCCGCCGGCGACCTCATGCTGAGACGCATCGTCGATTGCGCCAGACGGCAGGTCGGCTGGACCATCGGCCGGCTCGGCGGCGACGAATTCGCGGCGATCGTCGAGGCGACCGACTACTGGCGGCTGCTCAGCGACATCAACGACTTCATGGACCGCTGCCGGGCGGCAATGGCGCTGAACGAACAGACCAGGGGATACCAGGGGCTTTCCATCGGTGTCGCGCTGGCGCCGAAGGATGCCAATCTCTCGGATACGCTGCTGCAATTCGCCGACATCGCGCTCTACGCCGGCAAGCGCAACGGCCGGGGGCAGGTGACGCTCTTCAACAAGGAAATGCAGAAAGAGCAGATCGAACTGAGGAAGGACGCGCGCGACCTTCGGGCCGCCATCATCCTCGATCGCCTCGACGTGCATTATCAGCCGATCGTCGGCAAGGACGGGCAGGCCATCGGGGCTGAGGCTCTCGTCCGGTGGCCCGATCCCTTCCGCGGGCCGACGTCGCCCGGCCATTTCGTGCCAGTGGCCGAACAGACCGGCCTGATAGACGCCCTCGGCGAATGGGTCTTCCGGCGGGTGTGCCACGACTTCACCGCGGCCGACTATCCGACGATCTTCGTCAACATTTCAGGCGAGCAGCTGAAGGGCGAGGAACTCATTCCGATGCTCAAGAGCGCTTTGCGGGAAAGCGGGCGCAGCGCCGAGAATTTCGTTCTCGAGATCACGGAAACGGTGATCCTCAACGCGTCGGACAATATCCTTCAGAAGGTGAAGGAGATGCGCGAGATCGGCTTCAGGATCGCGCTCGACGACTTCGGCACGGGCAACAGTTCCTTCGCGGTGCTGCGCGAACTTCCCGTGGACATCGTCAAGATCGATAAGAGCTATATCCAGACGCTGGAGAACGACCCGACCGCCCAGGTCTTCGTTGCCGCCGTCAACCAGATCGGCAATCTGCTTGGCTTCAAGGTTCTTGCCGAGGGGATCGAGACCGACGAGCAGTCGAAGCTTGCCCGCCTCGCCGGCCTCGTGATGTTCCAGGGGTATCATTTCGGACGGCCGAGGCCGCTTGTCGCAACGGACTGGAAGAAGGTCCTTCGCTTCGCGGAGTGAAGCCGGGTCGATGACGGGCTGTAAAAACCGGCTCGATCCATTGTCCGTCGCGCAAAAAATCAGTATTTTTCAGGCCCTCTACGGCGGCGTAGGCTGGGGGCCATTGATGATGGATTTCATACAGCAAGACCTGGCGAAGGCCTTTAGCCAGCCGGACCTTATGGTCGGCCACCTCATCTATCTGGTGCTTGTCGCGTCGATGTTCATGCGCAACATCGTCTGGTTGCGATCCCTTGCCATTGTTTACGGCATGATGAGCGTCGCCTACCGGATTCTTGTTGTGGTCGATCCGGTGAGCGTCCTCTGGCAAAGCATTTTCGTCCTCGTCAATCTCGTCCAGCTCGCCATCATCTGGTGGCTGAACCGTCCGCCCTCCATGACCGAGGAAGAACGCCGAATGCTGGAGGCGATCGCACCTGGCGCTTCCCCTTCCGAAGCCAGAATTCTGCTTTCCGCCGCCGAATGGCGCGAGGTCCCGGATGGGGCTGTCCTCGCAGAGGAGGGCAAGCCCGTCGGCGGGCTCATGTATATCTCGGCCGGCACGGCACAGGTGCAGTCTCGCGGGCGCAACGCCGGCGACTGCGGGCCGGGGGATTTCATCGGCGAGATGACCTGGGCCGACGGCGGAGGAGCTCTGGCGACCGTTCTGTCATCCGGGGCCGTGCGCTATGCCTGGTTCAGCCGCGAGTTGCTGGCCGGCCGACTGATCAAGTGCCAGTCCGTGCGCTATGCCCTGCAGGCCAGCATCAGCCGCAACCTTGTTCAGAAGCTGGTGCGCGCGACCGCAAAGCCCGTGGCCGGACCAACACTTCCCGCGGCCGGATAGCCGGCAATCGGATCACAGCATCGCGGTATAGGTGCTCAGCTTCGACATCTCCGGCACGACGATCATCCGGTTGACCTTGCCGGCCTTGAAGGCCTTCAGGAAGGCCTGATAGTCCTTGAAGCTGAGGCAGCCGTTGGACTGGCCGGACTTTCCAAGCATGTAGGTATGCGCCAGGAAGCCGTCGCGATTATACTTGTTGACCCCGTCGTGGGGCAGCAGGCGGACGGCCTCCACGCCATGGAACAGCGACTCGCGCATGACCAGCTTGTAGACGTTGGGGACCGTCGGCCCCTTGTTCTTCTGCTTCACAAAACTCGGGTCGTCCATCATGGACCCGAGACCGGAATGAGCCTCCAGCCTGCTGCCGTCGGGCATGTAGACCGTCGCCGTCGAGATATCGTAGACGGCGGTGCGGTTGCCGATCTCAGCCATGTCCGGGCCACGCGGACCGCCTGAAAAGAGGCGGCCGATGGAGCCGAAAATGCCCTTGCTGCGGGCCGGCGCTTCCTCATCCTTGGCATAGGCGATGGCATAGGGGCTGGTGCGCCCGCCGAGCGGCTTGTCCTCGGGGGGCTCCGGCTGGCGGCCCCGAAGGGGAACCGTCTCCGGCATGCTGGCTGCGGCGGACGGGGCCGCGCTGTCCGGCGCGGGCGGAGCCTCGTTCTCGGGTGCGGGCTCTTCCAGCCGCGCCACTTCGATGGGCCGCGTCGTCGGCAGCGGGATCGGAGCGGAGGGCAGTCGGCTGGCGGTTTCGTCCTCGGGAACGGCAACAAGTCCGTCCGGTGCCGCGTCGCCGTCCTGTTCCAGCGAGGCGAGGACGATCGGGGCCGATGGCTCGTTCGATGCGTCGCCCAGAGCGATCTCCATCGCGACGGCGGCGTTGCTGCCGGCTGCCTGCGCATTCGCCGCCATGGCCACGTCCGTGGAGGGCGCGAGCTGGTCCGCGGAGCGTTCCTCCAGCGCCGGACCGCCGGAGCGGCTGGCGACGACCGTCTGACCGAAGCTGGACCAGGCCGCCTCGAAGGCCTTCACCTCCTTGACGGGCTCGGCCGGGATTTCCGCAGGCAGGTTCGGGGCGAGCAGATCGGTCTTGCTGGCGCGGGTGTCGTTCAGGGCAAACAGAGTCGGACGGGCTTGAGGCGCGCGCTGGGCCTGCTGCACCAGGAGCGCCGGCTCCAACATCCGCGTTCCGTGCCTGTCGGCGTTCGCGGCACGATCGGCGAGATGGTAGGCGGCAAGTCCGCCGGCAAGGGACAGCAAAGCCGTGCCCGCGAGCGCCAGCGCAGCGATGCTCGCACCGACCGTTGCCCCACGGGAGGCGCGTGTCCAGGTTCTCGCAGGGCGCCCGCGCGTCGAAGCCGGCACCGCGCCGTAGAAGTCTATTGCCGTCAAGTTCTTGACCCTAACCGGCGGTCGTCCTGGCCACCGTGTGACTGTCGTCAGAAGCCATCGCTCGGGTCCATCCCCGTTTCAAACACATGGCTCGACTAACCTCGAAATCCGGCAGACTTTTGGCATCCCAGAAGAAGTAGGAGGCGGCGCCGAATTCTTGAGGAAGGATCAACGAAGTTGGTAACCAACTCCTTTACAGAACGTCCGGGCCGCAACTTGTGAAGTCCTGTGCGGGAGCAAGGATCGCTTGAGGGCTGCAATTTTCTCCGCAAAATGCTATCAGGGCCGCCTTTATGGATGGAAGCCGACCGAACTGACGGCGGCGGAGTGACGTGCGATGCTGGACAGGACCAAGACGGACGGGGATGTGGCGGCCATTATGGCAGAGATCGGCGAGCGGGCGGGCAAGGCCGCGCGGCGCCTTGCCATTGCGTCGCCGCAGGAAAAGACCGCCGCTCTGAAGGCGATGGCTTCGGCCGTTCGCGCCTCCACCCCGGCGATCCTTGCGGCCAACGCGGGTGACGTCGCCGCCATGCATGAGGCCGGCCGGATCGACTCCTTCCTCGATCGCGGCACACTCAACGAGGCCCGCGTCGAGGCCATTGCAGCGGCGTTGGAAGACATCGCCGCTCTTCCCGATCCTGTCGGCCGGGTGCTGGCCGCCTGGGACCGGCCGAACGGGCTCAAGATCGAGCGGGTGGCAACGCCGCTCGGCGTTATCGGCATCATCTTCGAAAGCCGCCCGAACGTGACGGCGGATGCAGGCGGTCTGGCCCTCAAGGCCGGCAATGCCTCGATCCTGCGCTGCGGCTCGGACACTTTCGAGACCTCGTCGGCGATCCACAATGCGCTGGTCGAGGGGCTTGAGGCGGCGGGCCTTCCGGCCGACGCGATCCAGCTCGTGCCGACCCGCGACAGGGCGGCCGTGGGCGAGATGCTCGCTGGGCTCAATGGCCATATCGATGTGATCGTGCCGCGTGGCGGCAAGAGCCTTGTCGCGCGTGTCCAGTCCGAGGCGCGGGTGCCGGTCTTCGCGCATCTGGAAGGCATCTGCCACGTCTATCTCGACGCCGAGGCTAATCCGGAAATGGCGAAAGCCATCGTCCTCAACGCCAAGCTTCGGCGCACGGGCATCTGCGGGGCCGCCGAAACGCTGCTCGTCGAGCGCTCTTTCGCCAAGGCGCATCTTGCCGGCATCCTGAAGGCTCTTGCCGAGGAAGGCTGCGAGATCCGGGGGGATGCGGAGACGCGGGCGATCTATCTGGCGGCGAAGGTCGCCAGCGAAGAGGATTGGCGCACGGAGTATCTCGACAAGATCCTCGCCGTGCGGGTCGTCGACGGGGTCGATGCGGCCATCGAGCATATCGAGACCTTCGGCTCGCACCATACCGAAGCGATCATCACCGACGATGCCGAAACGGCCATGCGGTTCATGAACAGCATCGACTCGGCGATCGTCATGTGGAACGCCTCGACGCAATTCGCCGACGGCGGCGAATTCGGCATGGGCGGCGAGATCGGCATTGCCACCGGCAAGATGCACGCGCGCGGGCCTGTCGGCGCCGAGCAGCTCACGAGTTTCAAGTATCGCGTGACGGGGACGGGTCAGGTTCGCACCTGACCTTCCGCTTCGGGGGCTCATGCAGCGTCTTCCACCGACCGTAGCGGGGATGGCCGTGGGATTGTTCGGAGGATCCTTCGATCCGCCGCATCTCGGCCATCGTCTTGCGAGCCTGATGGCCATGCGCCGGGCGCGGCTCGACCGGGTCTGGTGGCTGGTCACACCCGGCAATCCCCTGAAGGACACCGGCCGCCTGCCGTCCATGGCCGAGCGCATGGACAATGCGCGCCAACTGGCACGCCACCCGCGCATGATCGTCACCGACTTGGAGGCGCGGCTTCGCACGCGCTACACGATCGACCTGATCCGCCGGCTGACGCGGATGAGGCCGAATGTGCGCTTTGTTCTCGTCATCGGCGCCGACAACTGGGCGACGATCCATCGCTGGGGCGACTGGCGGGAAATCGTCGAAACGGTGCCGGTGGTGGTGGTCGACCGGCCGGGCGCCAGCCTGAAGGCACTGAATTCGCCGGCGGCGCGCACCTTCGCGCGTTACCGGATCGATGCCAGCGATGCGGCGTGCATCGCTTCCCTGAAGCCGCCGGCCTGGGTCTTTCTGACCGGCCGGCGATCGCCGCTGTCCTCGACCGAACTGCGGCGGAACCGTCGGGACACCCGGACCGGGACAGAGAGCCCGGCGGCTGAATCGGCAGTCTGACTTGAAAAATTCATCGTCCGGGCGCACATTCGAAGTCGCCTGTCCCTGTTGTCAGGCAGGGAGGGATGGGGCTTTCCGGCAAGCGGCGCCCCGTGGAATCACCGAAGGGAGGTTAATCCCCTGAATATGTTGCACATGTCCGAAGGCGCGAGTTCAGTCGCGCCGGTTTCATCGGTTGCCATGACCGATGCGGACCCTTCAGCGGCCCTTGCCGCTGTCCTCGCGAGCCTGGAAAACAGCAAGGCCGAGGATATCGTCGCTCTCGACATCACCGCGAAAACACCGGTTGCCGACTTTATGGTCGTGGCGTCCGGCCGTTCTCACCGACATGTCGCGGCGATCGCCGAACATCTCCTGAAAGACCTCAAGGATGCCGGTCTCGGCAATGCCTCCGTCGAGGGCCAGACGGCCTGCGACTGGGTGCTGATCGACGCCGGCGACGTGATTGTGCATGTCTTTCGGCCGGAAGTCCGTACCTTCTACAATCTGGAGAAGATGTGGGCGGACCCGGACTCAGGCCGACGGGTCGGCTGATCGGCGAGCGTAACCGGGGCGAAGTATGCGTGTGACCATTCATGCGGTGGGCCGGCTGAAGGCCGGTCCGGAGCGTGAACTCGTTGCGCGCTATCTGGATCGTGCGGACAAGGCGGGGCGGGCCGTCGGCCTCTCGCCGGTCGGCGTGCGCGAACTGACCGAAAGCCGGGCCTCGAGTGCTGCCGCCCGCAAGGCCGAGGAGGCCGAGGCGCTTCTTGCCGGCGTGCAGGGCAAGTCACTCCTGGTCGTGCTGGACGAGCGGGGCGAGACGCCCACCAGCGACAAATTCTGCACGCTTCTGTCGGAGGCCCGCGATGGCGGGCGTGCTGGCGTCGACATCTTCATCGGCGGAGCGGATGGCCATGGCGATGCCTTGCTCCAGCGCGCCGAGAGAACCATCGCTCTCGGCCACATGACCTGGCCGCACCAGATTGTGCGAATTCTGATCGCAGAACAGATCTACCGTAGCGTGACGATGCTCTCAGGTCATCCCTATCATCGGGCCTGAAGGCCTGGAGCCACGATGCGGCAAGCCGTTTGCGGACGACCGCGGAGTTGGACCGGATAAGGTCGCGATCCTGCCGGTTTTGCTCGAAGCGGACTGATGCCAGGCTTCAATGCGAGCCGAAATGTGTCCCGGCCATGATCTTGCCCTGATGCTGAGGCATGGGCACGCATGAGGATGCAATGCTTCCGGACCGGCGGGCCGGAAGAACTGGTTAACGAATTCTGACTAGACTGTTTCCTTCCCGAGCGGACATTGAACTGACTTCGCCCGAAACCGGGCGAATGCGCGGATGTTGAGGACAAGCCTGTTGGCGGTCATAAGGTTGCGCTTGTTTCAAGACACGCGGCTGAAGCGTCCGGCCGGGCGACGGGTAGCGCTGACCCTTTTTTCCGCATGTCCTTCGTTGCCGATTCTGGTCCGGGACGGGATTTATCGCGGCCGGACGTCTGTCCAGCGGATGTTGCCCGGTTTCCGGCTGGCCGCAGTGCTCCTGTTGTCTGCCGCCCTTGCGACATCGGGCGGGCACGCCCAGACGACCGGCGGGTCACCTTCGGCCGCGGGGCGATCGGACCTTGGAGCCGGACAGGCGGAGGCAGGCGACAAGCGCGGCGACATTGCCGATCAGCACAATTCATCGCAGGCCGAGCTTGAGTCCATCTCCAATTCGATCCAGCTTTCCAAGGAGCGCCAGGACGCGCTGGAAACCGAGATCGCGGGAATCGAAAAGGACCGCGCCGCCCTGACGGACAAGCTGGTGACCACGGCGGCCCGCATCCAGACGCTCGAAGGCGAACTGGAGGACAGCGAGCAGCGGCTTCAGCGGCTCGACCGCAATGCCGCCGATATCCGCAAGAGCCTCGACGCGCGGCGCGGCGTTCTCATCGACGTGCTGGGCGCGCTGCAGCGGATCGGCCGGCGGCCGCCGCCGGCGGTCGTGGTGCGGCCGGAAGATGCGCTCGGCGCGGTGCGCTCGGCGATTGCCTTCGGCGCCGTTCTGCCTGAACTTCGTGTCGAGGCCGAGGCCCTTGCCTCCGATCTTGCGGCGCTCATCAGCGTGCGGAACGAGGTCGAGGCGGAGCGCAAGCGCCTTGAGACCGACCGTGTCGCGATGGCCGAGGACCGCAAGCGCGTGCAGTTGCTGGTCGAGGAAAAGCGCAAGCTCAGCGAAAAATCGGAGCAGAATCTTGCCGAGGAACGGCAGCGAGCCGAGGAACTGAGCAAGAGAGCGAAGACTCTCGAAGATTTGATCGCAAGCCTTGGCAAGCAGCTTGACGCGGCAAAGCAGCGCCAGCAGACCGGCCGAACCGACACCGGAATGGGGCGGCTCAGGCCCGCCATTGCCTTCGGGGACGCCAAAGGCACGCTGCGTATTCCGGTCCGGGGTGTTGAAATTGAAGGATATGGCGCCGATACGGGCTTTGGAACCCTGTCCTCCGGCGTTTCGATCGCGACGCGCGCGGGGGCCAGCGTCACCTCGCCCTGCGACGCGTGGATTGTCTATGCCGGGACCTTTCGCTCCTACGGGCGACTCTTGATCCTCGATGCAGGAGATGGATATCATATAGTCATAGCAGGCATGGAGAGCATCGACGTCCAGCTCGGGCAGTTCGTGCTCACAGGCGAGCCCTTGGGCTCCATGGGAGAGACGCGTCTTGTCAGCGCGACGGCGCCGGACGCAAGTTCAACACAACCTGTTCTTTATGTGGAGTTCCGAAAGGACGACACTGCAATTGACCCGTCACCCTGGTGGGTGGCCTCTGAAGACCGGAAGGTTCGCGGATGATGAAGAAAGTATCACTGCTGGCGACGGGTGCCCTGATCGGCGCGGTCGTCGCCGTTGGTGTGGGCAAGGCGGACCTTTCGTCCATCGGCATCGCAAATGCCGCGGCGCCCGACACCTACCGTCAGTTGGCGCTGTTCGGCGATGTGTTCGAACGCATTCGCGCTGACTATGTGGAGGTGCCCGACGAGCAGAAGCTGATCGAGGCCGCCGTCAACGGCATGCTGACCTCGCTCGATCCGCATTCCAGCTACATGAACCCGAAGAGCTTCGAGGACATGCAGGTCCAGACGAAGGGCGAGTTCGGCGGTCTGGGCATCGAGGTCACGATGCAGGACGGCGTGGTGAAGGTCGTCACCCCCATCGATGATACCCCCGCCGCGAAGGCAGGCATTCTCTCCGGCGATCTGATCGTCGCGCTCGACGGCGAGCAGGTGCAGGGCATGACCTTGCAGCAGGCGGTCGAAAAGATGCGCGGGCCGGTCAATTCGCCGATCACCCTGACCGTGGTCCGCGAGGGGGCGTCCAAGTCCCTGGAGATCACCGTCAAGCGTGACGTGATCCGGATCCAGTCGGTCCGCTCGCGCGAGGAGGACGATGTCGGCTACATCCGAATCACCCAGTTCACCGAGCAGACCTATGACGGGCTGAAGGCCGCCATCGAGAAGATCGAGAAGGACATCCCGAAGGACAAGCTCAAGGGCTTCATCATTGACCTTCGCAACAATCCGGGCGGCCTGCTCGACCAGGCCATCGCCGTCTCCGACACGTTCCTCGACAAGGGCGAGATCGTGTCGACGCGCGGGCGCCACGAGGACGAGACCCGCCGCTACAGTGCCCGCTCCGGCGACATGACGGGCGGTAAGCCGGTCATCGTCCTGACCAACGGCGGATCGGCCTCGGCCTCGGAGATCGTCGCAGGCGCGCTTCAGGATCATCGCCGCGCGACGATCCTCGGCACGCGGTCCTTCGGCAAGGGCTCGGTCCAGACGATCATCCCGCTTGGCGAAAACGGTGCGATCCGCCTGACCACGGCGCGCTACTACACGCCGTCGGGCACGTCGATCCAGGCCAAGGGCATCACGCCCGACATCGAGGTCAAGCAGGAGCTGCCGGACGATCTGAAGGGCCAGGTCGAGACCAAGGGCGAGGCAAGCCTGCCGGGCCATCTTTCGTCGCAGGACGGCACGGAAGAGACCGGCTCGGGCGCCTATGTGCCGCCGGATGCAAAGGACGACAAGCAGCTCAACACGGCGCTTGATCTTCTGCGCGGCCTGCAGGCGAACAGCGCCTTCCCGCCGAAGGGCGACACGCCGGTTCCGAACTGAGCCCTGTGCCGATGAGACCGCCCTTCCGAGGGTGTTGAAGCGATGGCCGGGCTCAAGCCCGGCCATTTTCGCAAGTGGGGTCATCAGCCCCTCCGGCCCGGACACGGCTGGACAGTCCTCCAGCACCGCCGGTCGCGGCGGCCGGGCCGAAATTACGGTTAACGATTTCCTAAGAGGGATGGTGCTCTAGATATCGAAACCGATGTTCAGCAATTCCGTTCGCAGGCCCGCGTCTTGCCATGAATGACCTTTCAGCGCCGCTTGGACTGAAGCTGCCCAAGGCAGTGCGCAGGAGAGTCCCCTATCTCGCCCTGTCGCTGAGCCTGATCTTCATCGCGCTGGCGGGGGCGTCCATCTGGGTCTTTGCCATCGACGATCCGCTCGGCGGCGAACCGCAAGCCGTCGTGCGTATCGAGCGCGGCGAGGACGCGCAAAGCTCCGAACGCGTCGCGGTCGTCGGCGTCAAGTCCGGAGCCGGCGAACGGCTGCCGCCGGTGAGCCGCGATGCGCCGCTGCCGACGACCGGCGAGGGCAATGCGGATGTCGCCGACGTCACGCTGCCTGGCGCGATGCCGGGCGCAATGTCTGGCGATGCGAGCGACATGGCGTCCTCCGAGACAAAGGGGGAGATGCCGGTGCAGGGATTGCCGGCTCTCGTCGAGGCATCCTCGGTTGGCGCGCTGCCGCGGGTCGGCGCCAATGGCGTGCGGCCGGTCGACGCCTATGCCCGGCCGGTGCCGCCCATCATCGGTGCATCGCCCAAGGTCGCGATCGTCATCGGCGGTCTCGGCCTCAGCCAGACGGGAACGCACGAGGCTCTGAACGAACTGCCGCCGGAGATCACACTGGCCTTCGCGCCCTATGGCAACAGTCTCGATCTCTGGCAACGGCGGGCGCGGCAGGACGGTCATGAACTGCTGCTGCAAATCCCGCTGGAGCCGTTCGATTTTCCCGACAACGATCCTGGCCCCCATACGCTGCTGACGGATAATTCCGCTGACCGGAATCTGGAGCGGCTGCACTGGCTGATGGCGCGCATCTCGGCCTATGTCGGTGTGATGAACTACATGGGCGCGCGGTTCACCGCCAACCAGATCGCGTTCGAACCGGTCCTCCAGGACCTTGCCAAGCGGGGGCTGCTCTATTTCGACGATGCCTCGTCGTCGCGCAGCAAGGCCAGGGAAATCGCCGGCCAGGTGGGAACGCCCTTTGTCCTTGCCGATCTCATCATCGATTCCGAACCTTCCGACGCCAGCGTCGACACGCGTCTCGTTCAGCTTGAGGAGATCGCCCGGACACGGGGAATCGCGATCGGCTATGCTTCGGCGCTGCCGGTCACCATCGCGCGAATCAAGGACTGGGCCAGCGGACTGGAAAATCGCGGAATCACTCTCGTTCCTCTCACGGCCGCGCTGAAGCGGCCGGGGGGCTGATCGGTTAGAAGGCAGATCAATGGCGTTCCTCAATGAGCTTCCGTATCGTCCCTGTGTCGGCATCCTGCTGCTCAACAAGGACGGCAAGGTCTGGATCGGACAGCGCCGGGGCGAGGGCGCGGCAAAGGCCGCCAAGGCGAACAAGGAAGCGCCGGCCTATTCCTGGCAGATGCCGCAGGGCGGCATCGATCCGGGCGAGGCGCCGTTCGATGCGGCGGTTCGGGAGCTCTATGAGGAAACGAATGTCCGCAGCGTCGAGCTGATCGCCGAAGCACCGGACTGGTTCGCCTACGACCTGCCCATGGAGAGCGGAAAAGCCTGGAGAGGCCGATACCGCGGGCAGACGCAGAAGTGGTTCGCCTTCCGCTTCAAGGGCAAGGAAAGCGAGATTGACATCCACAACCCGGCCGGCGGCGCGCACAAGCCGGAATTCCGCGACTGGCGCTGGGAGCGGATCGACGCTCTGCCGGGCCTGATCGTTCCCTTCAAGCGCCCGGTCTACGAGCAGGTGGTGACGGCTTTCCAGCATCTGGCCGTTCCGGCGTGAGTGTCCGGCTGCCGGCGGCCGAGACACCGCCCGACCCGGCCGAGCGCGAGCCGCTTTCGGCCGATCTGCCTTACCGGCCGAATGTCGGCATCTGCCTCTTCAATGCGGCCGGTCTCGTCTTCGCTGGACGGGCCTTTCCGAACCTCTTCGGCTGGCCGGATCCGGAAGTCTTCGCTCCTGGGCTCGACTGGGCGATGCCGCAGGGCGGGATCGACGCGGGCGAGGACATCGTCGAGGCTGCGCGGCGCGAGCTTCACGAGGAGACCGGCGTCGTCTCGGCGGACTTCCTCGCCGTTACCGACGACTGGTGGACCTACGATTTTCCGGCGCGGGGGGCATCCGTCCACAAGCTTTATCCGTTTCGCGGTCAGCGTCAGCGCTGGGCTGCCTTCCGCTTCATGGGCGACGAGCGCGAGATCACGGTGCTTGCCGAGCACACGGACGAGCCGGCGGAATTTCTCGAATGGGGCTGGCGGCCGCTTGCCGGCATGCCGCTGATCTGTCCGCTTCACCGCCGCGGGATCTATGAACGGGTCGTGGCTGCTTTCGGCTCCATGACCTGATCGGCGACGCGCCCCATCATTTCCTGCGCCGGCTGATGATTTCTGCACCGGATTGATCCGGCGACCTGTTCCCAAGCTTCGCTGCAATGCACTATGCTGTGCCTGACTGGCTCCCGATCTCTGGAGCCGGCTGTCTTTCCTTTCTCCTTTTTGCCGGACCGCTTCGTGTCTCTTCCCGATCTCGATCACACCGTCTTTCTGCGCCGGACCTTCGACATTGCCGCCAAAGCCGCCGAGGAGGGGAGCCACCCCTTCGGCGCGATCGTCGTCGGCGCTGACGGCACCATTCTCCTGGAACAGGGCAACGCCTACCTTCCGGACCATGACATGACCGGCCATGCGGAGCGGGTCATCGCCACACGCGCCTCGAAGGCCTATCGTCCCGAGGAACTCGCCGGTGCGACGCTCTATTCCTCGGCCGAGCCCTGCGCCATGTGCGCGGGCGCTGCCTATTGGGCCGGGATCGGGCGCATCGTCTACGGGCTCTCGGAGGCACGGCTGAAGACGATCACCGGCAACCATCCCGAAAACCCGACGCTGGACATGCCCTGCCGGGAGGTGCTCGCGACTGGCCAACGGACGGTCGAGGTCGTCGGGCCGATGCTCGAGGACGAGGCCGCCGAGATGCACCTGACCTTCTGGGCATCGCGCGCATGACACCATCGATCGAGACCAGCGGCGCGGCCATTGTCTTCAATGGGCAGGCCGGGAGGGACTATACGCCCGCGATGGAGGCGATCCTGAGCGATGCCACCTTCCAGGCGGCGCGCTCGGCGATCACGTCATGGCCCGGCTATGCGCCGACACCGCTTGTCTTCATGCCGAAGCTGGCGCATGCCCTCGGCGTCGGATCCATCGCCTACAAGGACGAGAGCGGCCGCTTCGGGCTCGGCAGCTTCAAGGCGCTTGGCGGAGCCTATGCCGTCATGCGGCTGCTGATGAAGCGGATTGCGGACGAGACGGGGCAAACGCCGGAGATGGCGGACCTTTTCGAGGGGCGCTTTTCCGAGATCGCAGACACCCTGACGGTGACCTGCGCGACAGACGGCAATCACGGCCGATCCGTTGCCTGGGGCGCGAAGCTCTTCGGCTGCCGCTGCGTCATCTTCATCCACAAGGATGTCAGCGAGGGGCGCAAGGCCGCCATTGAGGCCTTCGGAGCCCGCGTCGTGCGCTCCGCCGGCAACTATGACGACAGTGTGCGCGAGGCCCAGGAGACCGCGACGCGCGAGGGCTGGTTCGTTGTCTCCGATACCTCCTATCCCGGTTATCGCGACGTTCCGGCGAATGTCATGCAGGGCTACGAGATGATGGCCTTCGAGGCGCTTGCCCAGATGGACGACCTGCCGACCCATCTGATCCTGCAGACGGGCGTCGGCGGCATGGCGGCGGCTGTCGCCGCCCACGTCTGGCGCCGGACGGCCCCCCACCGCCCCAAGGTGATCCTGGCCGATCCAGAGGCCGCGGCCTGCTGGTACGAGACCATCGCCGCCGGGCATCCGGTTACCGTCGGCGGGGACCTCGACACCCTCATGGCCGGGCTAGCCTGCGGCGAGGTTTCCGAGCTTGCCTACGACATCCTGAAAACGGGCGCCGACGTGGTCGTGCGGTTGCCGGACCGGGCCGCGATCGATGCGATGAAGGTCCTGGCGGAAGGCGCCTGCGGCGACAAACCGGTGGTCGCCGGGGAATCCGCCGTAGCCGGCATCGCTGCGCTTGCAGCCCTGATGGAAGACACCGAGGCCGCGGCCCGGCTGGAGCTTGGACCGAGGTCGCGCGTCCTTGTCTTCGGCACGGAAGGTGATACCGACCCGGCGGTCTATGCACGCCTTGCCGGGCGCACGGGCGACGAGGTGCGCGCCGCGGCCACCGCCTGGGAGAAACGGCAATGAGCAACACAGGTACGGATCGCAAGTTCATTGCCGCCAGCGCCCAGCTCGGGCCCATCGCCTGTGACGAGCCGCGCTCTTCGGTCGTCGGGCGCATGCTGGCATTGCTGGATGAGGCGAAGGCGCGCGGGGTGAGCTTCGTCGTCTTTCCCGAGCTGGCGCTCACGACCTTCTTTCCGCGCTGGTTCTTTGGCAACGACGCCGATCTCGACGTCTTTTACGAGAGGGCAATGCCCAACGCCGACGTCGCGCCGCTGTTCGAGGCGGCGAAGGCGGCGGGAATCGGCTTCCATCTGGGCTATGCGGAACTGGCCGAGGAAGAGGGCAGGGCGGTGCGCTACAACACCGCGATCCTCGTCGACCGCGAAGGGAAGATCGCGCTCAAATACCGCAAGATTCATTTGCCGGGCCATCGCGAGCACGAGCCCGAACGGCCGTTCCAGCATCTGGAAAAGCGCTATTTCACGCGCGGCAATCTCGGCTTTCCCGTTGCCGATGTGGATGGCGGACGCTACGGCACGCTCATCTGCAACGACCGGCGCTGGCCGGAGGCTTTTCGCATGCTGGGCCTTCAGGGCGCCGAACTCGTCGCCGTCGGCTACAACACGCCGCAGCACTATCCGCCGGCGCCGGAGCACGACCACCTGCAGGACTTTCACAATCACCTCAGCCTTCAGGCCGGCGCCTACCAGAACGGCACCTATGTCATCGGCAGCGCCAAGGCCGGGTTCGAGGAGGGCTGCGAGCTCATCGGCGGAAGCTGCATCGTCGCGCCGACTGGCGAGATTGTGGCGCTGGCGGCGACACGCGGCGATGAACTCGTGACCGC
This sequence comes from Hartmannibacter diazotrophicus, assembly GCF_900231165.1. Taxonomy (GTDB): domain Bacteria; phylum Pseudomonadota; class Alphaproteobacteria; order Rhizobiales; family Pleomorphomonadaceae; genus Hartmannibacter; species Hartmannibacter diazotrophicus. Next base: position 4,309,321 of record NZ_LT960614.1, on the reverse strand, counting down.
GCCCATCAACCTCGACCGGTGCCGCGAGATCAAGGCCAATATCTTCAATTTCGCGCTTCACCGCGAGCCGGACACCTATGGTTTGCTGACGGCACCGAAGGACGCATAAGAGCGTGCTATGATGGGGTTGGCGGGATTGGCGGGCAAGAGCGTCACGCGGTCCGGAGCGGGGCATGTCCGTGACCGATCTGGCCCGGCTTCAAGGACGTCGAGCGGGACGCAGGCCGGAACATTCGAAGCCTTGATGTGTTGATTGTACAATTCTGTCGAACAACCTTGCCCATGATCGGCTGACCGGAGCGGGACACTGAGCAATCTGTCCTTCATACTGGCGAACCTCACCCGCCGCCTCTGGCTGAGGGCTGCCCTGTTCTCCGTGCTCTCTGTCGCGACGACCATCTTTGCCTTCGCCATCGATCCGCTGGTCGCGCATTACCTGTCGCTGCAAATCCCGCGCGCTGCGACGGAGACCATGCTCAACATTCTCGCCAGCAGCATGCTGGCGGTGACGACCTTCTCGCTGAGCACGATGATCTCGGGATTCTCGGCGGCGACCAGCAACGTGACGCCCAGGGCGACCCCCCTTGTGACCGAGGACCGGACCGCCCAGAACGCCATTTCGATCTTTCTCGGCTCGTTTCTTTTTGGCGTGACCAGCCTCGTTCTGATGAATCTCGGCGTCTTCGGCGAAAAGGGCAGCTTCGCGCTCTTCGTCGTCACGGTCGTCATCATGCTCTGGATCGTGGTGACATTCCTGCACTGGATGGATCATCTGGCCGCGCTCGTCCGCGTAGACGTGACAACGGCGAGGGTGGAACGGGCCTGCCTGGACGCCTTTGCCAAATGGCTGAAACACCCGCATTTCGGGGGACGACCGACCGAGGAGTGGGAGCCGGCCCAGGGATTTGCGGTCACCGGCGCGGCCCAGGGCTACGTCCAGCATGTCGACGTCGGCATCATCGAAGCCGTGGCGGCGCGCAATGACACCGTGATCCGTCTGATCGTCGTGCCGGGAAGCTATGTGCATTCGCGGATGATGGTGATGGAAAGCCGCGATGCTCTCGACGACGGGGAGATGGAGCGTCTCGTCGAGGCGCTGACGATCGCCGACAGGCGGCATTTTTCCAATGATCCGCGCTTCGGTATGATCGTTCTTGCCGAAGTGGCGTCGAGAGCCCTGTCGCCCGCCATCAACGATCCGGGCACGGCGATCGCGGCGCTGGCGGCCGGCACGCGCCTTCTGGCGAACTGGATCGAGGTTTCGAGCGAGAAGGTGACGAGCGAGCCGCTGCATCCGCATGTCTACGCGCCGGGGCTCAATGCGGACGATCTTTTCGACGATCTTATCCGGCCCATCGCGCGCGACGGGGCCGGGCTGCTGGAAGTCGCGATCCGCCTCCAAAAGATGCTGGGTGTCCTGGCTCTCGCCGGCGACGGCGCCCATGCGGCGCTGGCTCGCAAGCATGCCGATGCGGCATTGGAACGGAGCCTCGAGGCCCTGTCGCTTCCCGAGGACAAGGCCCTGCTTCAGGAGGTTGCCCGCGACGCCGTGCCGAAAACGGTGCCGTGAGCGTGGGTGATCCAGTCTGTCCACCGCAGTGACTTTTGAAGCTCTGCGGACCGCGACAAGGCCCTCATGAGGCCGCCCGTCTGTTTCAGGCGTCGACGTGTCGTTGCGCGATGATCAGGTGGCCCGGGGACGGCTGGCCATTCTCCATGCGGACATTGATGTCCGTCAGGGAGAGGATCTCAAATCCTGCCTTTGAGAGTTCGCCGCGGACATAAGGTTCTGCGTGCAGGAAGCGCTGGCTCGGGCCGACCCTGTAGCCTTCGGCGCCAATGTCTTCGGCCTGTCGTGTCTCCGAGGAAAAGGCCAGGAGACCGCCGGGTTTCAGATTTGCCGCAGCACCTGCAAAGAGCGGCGCAAGGTCTCCGACATACGGCAGCACGTCGGCGGCGACGATCAGGTCGAAGGTGCCTTCGTCATTGCTTCCAAGATAGTCGACGCATTCGGCGACATAGAGCGTGTCGTAGAGTTCTTTATCGTAGGCGACGCCGACCATGGCTTCGGAGAGGTCGATGCCGACGAATTCGCCGCTGGTCATGTCGCGCAGGGCGGTGCCGACAAGCCCCGTGCCGCAGCCGAGATCGAGCACGGTCCCGAAGGCGGTCAGGTTCAGCGTCTGCAACTGCTGGCGGATGAGAAGCGGCACGCAATAGCCGAGTTGCTCGACGAGAATATCCTCGAAGGCCTCGGCGTGCTGATCGAAGAGCGTCTCGACATAGGCATCGGGCGCCTTGAGTGGCGTTTCGCCCCTGCCCATGGCCGCCAGCCGAACGGCGGCACCGCCATGATCGGCCGGATCGAGGGCGAGCACGTCGGCGTAGGCCTTGGCGGCGGCCTCGACATCGCCGGATTTTTCCAGCGCGAGCGCGCGGTTGTAGGCCTCGGCGAGAGCGTCCGTTTTCGATTTTCCCGATTTCTTCGCCATGTCTTCCGGGTCCGGTCATCTGTCAGGAACGAAAAAGGCCCCGGAGAACCGGGGCCTTCGGAAAGCATGCATGTCTCGCGGACGATCAGGCCGCCTTGAGGGCGTTGGCCAGATCCTTCATCTGGGCGAGACGCATCTCCGCCGCCTGGCGAGCCATTTCCGTCGCGGCATCGGCGACGTCTTCCTCGGCGTTCTTCACTTCCTGGGCGATCTCGTCGGCCTTGAGGTCCGACAGGGCGATCGCCTTTTCGGCAAGGACCGTCAGGCCGGCAGCCGATACCTCGGCAAGACCGCCGCGCACAAAGAACTTCTGGATCGAACCGCCCGGCAGCGTGATCACGGCAACACCGGGACGCAGCGTCGAGATAAAGGGCGAGTGGCCTTCCAGAATGCCGAAGTCACCGTCGGTGCCCGGCAGATCGACCTGCAGCGCCTCTTCGGAGAGCAGCAGGCGCTCGGGGCTCACCAGTTCGAATTTGAAAGGACCGGCCATCGTCGGCTCCCACTAGAAGGCTTGAAACTTTGAGCAATACGGGCCGGTGGTTTTGCCGCCGGCCCGCGTTGATTCGATCGATCCGATCAGGCCGCCTTGGCGGCGAGCTTCTCGGCCTTCTCGACCGCCTGCTCGATGGTGCCGACCATGTAGAAGGCGGCTTCCGGCAGGTGGTCGTACTTGCCCTCGCAAAGGCCCTTGAAGCCCTTGATGGTGTCTTCGAGCTTGACCTGCACGCCCGGCGAGCCGGTGAAGACTTCGGCGACGTCGAAGGGCTGCGACAGGAAGCGCTCGATCTTGCGGGCGCGGGCGACGGTGAGCTTGTCCTCTTCGGAGAGCTCGTCCATGCCGAGGATCGCGATGATGTCCTGCAGCGACTTGTACTTCTGCAGGATCTGCTGCACCTGGCGGGCGACGTTGTAGTGCTCCTCGCCGACGATGCGCGGGTCGAGCATGCGCGAGGTCGAGTCGAGCGGGTCCACCGCCGGGTAGATGCCCTTTTCGGCGATCGAGCGGTTCAGGGTCGTCGTCGCGTCGAGGTGGGCAAACGAGGTGGCCGGAGCCGGGTCGGTCAAGTCGTCGGCCGGCACGTAAATCGCCTGGATCGAGGTGATCGAACCCTTGGTCGTCGACGTGATGCGCTCCTGCAGGGCGCCCATGTCGGTGGCGAGCGTCGGCTGGTAGCCCACCGCCGAAGGAATACGGCCGAGAAGCGCCGACATTTCCGAACCCGCCTGGGTGAAGCGGAAGATGTTGTCGACGAAGAAGAGCACGTCCTGGCCCTTGTCACGGAAATGCTCGGCGATGGTCAGGCCCGAAAGCGCGACGCGGGCGCGGGCGCCCGGGGGCTCGTTCATCTGGCCGTAGACGAGGGCGCACTTGGAACCGGCGGCGGAGCCGTTGTTCTCGTGCGGGTCCTTGTTCACGCCCGACTCGATCATCTCGTGATAGAGGTCGTTGCCCTCGCGGGTGCGCTCGCCGACGCCGGCGAACACCGAGTAGCCGCCGTGCACCTTGGCGATGTTGTTGATCAGCTCCTGGATGAGCACGGTCTTGCCGACGCCCGCACCGCCGAAGAGGCCGATCTTGCCGCCCCTGGCGTAGGGAGCCAGAAGGTCGACGACCTTGATGCCGGTGACGAGGATCTGGGCCTCGGTCGACTGGTCGACGTAGGACGGGGCTTCCTGGTGGATCGAGCGAAGCTCCTCGGCCTCGACCGGGCCGCATTCGTCCACCGGCTCGCCGATGACGTTGAGGATACGGCCAAGGCAGCCGTCGCCGACCGGCACGCGGATCGGAGCACCGGTGTCGGTGACTTCGTGGCCGCGGACCAGACCGTCGGTGGTGTCCATGGCGATGGTGCGGACGATGTTCTCGCCAAGGTGCTGAGCGACCTCCAGAACAAGGCGGATGTTGCCGTTCTGGGTCTCCAGCGCGTTCATGATAGGCGGCAACTGGTCGTCGAACTTCACGTCGACGACAGCACCCGTGATCTGAAAGATCTTACCGACATTCGCCATCCGTTTGCCCTCGTCACTTTCTGTTTTGCCAGAGGCTGGGCCCGGTTCGGTCCGTCGGCACCAGCTGTTGTTTCACGATCAGAGCGCTTCGGCGCCCGAAATGATCTCGATCAGTTCCTTGGTGATCATGGCCTGGCGGGTACGGTTGTACTCCAGCGAGAGCCGGTTGATCATGTCGCCCGCGTTGCGGGTCGCGTTGTCCATGGCGCTCATGCGAGCGCCCTGCTCGGAGGCCGCATTCTCCAGAAGACCGGTGAAGATCTGCATGGCGATCGCGCGCGGAAGCAGGTCCTCCAGAATTTCGGCCTCGCCGGGCTCGTATTCGTAGAGCGCGCCAGCGGCGTTCTCGTCGCGCTCGGGGAACTGGGCCGGGATCAACTGCGTCGCCGTCGGGATCTGCGCGATGACCGACTGGAAGCGCGAGAAGAACAGCGTGCAGACATCGAATTCGCCTGCGTTGAAGAGCTGCATGACCTTGGTCTGCACGCTCGACGCATGATCGAAGCCGATCGACTTGACGCCGCGGAACTCGATGCGGTCGATGATCAGCTTGCCATAGTCGCGGCGCAGGGCATCGGCGCCCTTCTTGCCCACGGCGAGAATCTTGACCGTCTTGCCATCGGCCAGAAGCCGGCGGATATGCTCGCGGGCAAGGCGGACGATCTGGGCATTGAAGCCGCCGCACAGGCCGCGTTCGGCCGTGCACACGACAAGCAGATGCGTTTCGGACTTGCCGTTGCCGACCAGCAGCAGCGGAGCACCGTCTCGCCCGGCAACGCCGGCGGCGAGGTTTTCCAGCACCGTCGACATGCGGGTCGCATAGGGACGCGCGGCCTCGGCGGCCTCCTGGGCACGGCGAAGCTTCGCGGCGGCGACCATCTGCATCGCCTTCGTGATCTTCTGCGTCGCCTTCACCGAGGCGATGCGGTTCTTCAGTTCCTTGAGGCTCGCCATCCCCAGTCCTCTTGCCTTGGTGGTCACCCGGCCATCTTCGGCCTCTGGCGCCCGCCAGAAAGGGTCTTTCGTTCAGGGCTTCGGCATGTTGCGGCAAACCGCACCATGCCTCTTGCCGTCCGTTGCCGGCCGATCGACCGGAAGGCGGGTTCGGCCTGCGTCAAGCACGCCGCCCGCCTTACCGGTCAGTCTCAGGCGAAGGACTTGGCGAAGCTGTCGATCGCCGCCTTCAGCTTGCCCCTGAGGTCATCGGACAGAGCCTTCTCGTTCCAGATGCCGTCGAGGATGTCCTTGTGCTTGTCGCGCAGGAAGCGCAGCAGGCCTTCCTCGAAGGAACGGACGCTGGAGACAGGGATGCTGTCGAGATAGCCGTTGACGCCGGCGAAGATGACCGCGACCTGCTCTTCCGTCTTCAGCGGCGAGAACTGCGGCTGCTTCAGGAGTTCCACGAGGCGGGCGCCGCGGTTCAGCAGCTTCTGCGTCGCGGCGTCCAGATCGGAGCCGAACTGGGCGAAGGCGGCCATTTCGCGATACTGGGCAAGCTCGCCCTTGATCGAGCCGGCAACCTGCTTCATCGCCTTGATCTGGGCGGCCGAGCCGACGCGCGACACGGAGAGACCGACGTTCACCGCCGGGCGGATGCCCTGGAAGAAGAGGTCCGTCTCAAGGAAGATCTGGCCGTCGGTGATCGAGATCACGTTGGTCGGGATATAGGCCGACACGTCGTTCGCCTGCGTCTCGATGACGGGCAGGGCGGTCAGCGAACCGAGGCCATTGTCCTCGTTGAGCTTGGCCGCGCGCTCCAGCAGACGGGAGTGCAGGAAGAAGACGTCGCCCGGATAGGCTTCGCGGCCCGGCGGACGGCGCAGCAGCAGCGACATCTGGCGGTAGGCGACGGCCTGCTTGCTGAGGTCGTCATAGGCGATGACCGCGTGCATCTTGTTGTCGCGGAAATATTCGCCCATGGCGCAGCCCGCGAAGGGAGCGATGAACTGCAGCGGAGCCGGATCGGACGCGGTGGCCGCGACGACGATCGAATACTGCAGAGCGCCGGCTTCCTCGAGCGACTTCACGAACTGGGCAACCGTCGAGCGCTTCTGACCGATGGCGACGTAGACGCAGTAGAGCTTCTGGCTCTCGTCGTCGCCCATGTTCAGGGGCTTCTGGTTGAGGAAGGTGTCGAGTATGATCGCGGTCTTGCCGGTCTGGCGGTCGCCGATGACGAGCTCGCGCTGGCCGCGGCCAACCGGGATCATGGCGTCGATGGCCTTGATGCCCGTGGACATCGGCTCATGAACCGACTTGCGCGGGATGATGCCCGGCGCCTTCACGTCGACGCGGCGGCGCTCGGTGTATTCGATCGGGCCCTTGCCGTCGATCGGGTTGCCGAGGCCGTCGACCACGCGGCCGAGAAGGCCCTTGCCGACCGGAACGTCCACGATCGAGCCGGTGCGCTTGACCGTGTCGCCTTCCTTGATTTCGCGGTCGGAGCCGAAAATAACGACACCGACGTTGTCCGATTCCAGGTTGAGCGCCATGCCCTGAATACCGCCCGGGAACTCGACCATCTCGCCCGCTTGGACGTTGTCGAGACCATAAACACGAGCGATACCGTCACCGACGGACAATACCTGGCCGACCTCAGAGACTTCGGCTTCCTGGCCGAAGTTCTTGATCTGCTCCTTGAGGATTGCGGAAATTTCCGCGGCCCGAATATCCATCAGCCGACCTCTTTCAGTGCGATCTTGAGCGCGTTGAGCTTCGTTTTAAGCGAATTGTCGATCATCCGGCTGCCCATGCGGACAATCAGACCGCCGATCAGCGAGGGATCGACACTCGCGTTGATGATCACCTGCTTGCCGGCCATCGCCGACAGGGTGTCCTTGAGTTCCGCGACCTGCACGTCGTTGAGCGGCGTCGCGGAAACCACGTCCGCCGTGATCTCGCCGCGGTGGGCGGCAAGCAGGGCGCGGTATCCCTTGAAAATTCCTTCGATGGCGAAGAGGCGGCGGTTGCGTGCGGCAAGCTTGACGATGTTGCCGACGAGGCCGCCGAGACCGGCACGATCCAGGATGGCGGTGATCGCCTTCAACTGGTCATCGGCCGAGAAAACCGGGGAGAGAACAAGACGCTTCAGGTCGTCGCTCTCCTTGAGGAGAGCCTCGAAACTGGCGATGTCGCCCGACACCTGGTCAAGGGCGCCAGCTTCCAGGGCGAGGTCGAACAGGGCGGTCGCGTAGCGCTCGGCTACACCAGATACGGCGTCTGCGGTCTCGCTCACGGGAAACGATGCCTCTCCTGATCCTCACTCAGTTTCCTTGGGTGAACCCAAGAATCTGAAATGATTGATGGTTTTAATCATGAATATGGCAGGGGCCGTGCGCCCCCGCCACGAATTCGGCTTCGTCTAGCATAAGGGGAGGGGTCTGGCAACATGGCCCTATGACTCGAAAATCGCGGGTTTCAGCCTTTGACCTGGGGTTGTTCCGTGCATGGTTAAGAATCGGGCCGAAAGTCGGAGGCGGGCGGGCCGCACAATACTGGCTTCGGCCGCCGTTCGAGCGCCGAGCCCGTGCGTTTTACGTCGCCGCGGCGACGCCTCTGCGATGAGACCTGCCGGGCGGTCCGGGGCTCTACTTACGCCTCTCTCCTTCCCGGAACAGCGCTTTTGCCCGGGCGAAGGCAATCGGCCGCTGCAGGGGCCTACATGAAGCTTTGCGGATCGATGTCGACGAGGACCTGGACGGACCCCGTGGCCTTGGGTGCGGCATCGAGCCACGCCCTGCAATAGGATGAAAGATCGCTGTCGCGGTCGCCGTGGACGAGCAGCCTCAGCCGGTGGCGGCCGCGCACGAGCGCCAGCGGCGCATCCGCCGGTCCGAGCACCTCGATGACGGGATCGCGCGGGGCGGCCCGGGCAAGTGCTCTTGCGTGGTCCTCGGCCGCATGACGGTCGGTGGCGGAGACGATGATGCCGGCAAGACGGCCGAAGGGGGGCATGCGGGCGGCGCGGCGTTCGGCAAGTTCGGTCTCGTAAAATCGCTCGGGGTCGCGCGAGACGAGGGCGGCCATCACCGGATGCTCGGGCGCATAGGTCTGGAGGATGCCGAGGCCGGGGCTCAGGCCCTCGCCGCCGATGCGTCCGGCGCGGCCCGTGACCTGCACGAGAAGCTGGAAGGTGCGCTCGGCGGCGCGCGGGTCGCCATGGGCAAGGCCGAGGTCGGCGTCGACGACGCCGACAAGGGTGAGCTTCGGGAAGGTGTGGCCCTTGGCGACGAGCTGGGTGCCGATGATGATGTCGGCGTCGCCCTCGGCGATGGCGGCCAGTTCCCGGCGGAGCTGCTGGACGCCGCCGGTCATGTCGGAGGAGAGCACGACCGTCCTCTTGCCGGGCAGGAGCGTCTGCACCTCGTCGGCGATGCGCTCGACGCCTGGACCGCAGGCAACGAGGGAATCGACGGTGCCGCATTCGGGGCAGCTTTCCGGGCGCGGCATCGTAAAGCCGCAGTGGTGGCAGGAGAGCGTGCCGCGAAAGCGATGATCGACCAGCCAGGTGGAGCAGTTGCGGCATTGGAAGCGATGGCCGCAGGAGCGGCAGAGCGTCAGCGGCGCATAACCGCGCCGGTTCAGAAAGAGAAGGGCCTGCTCGCCCTTGCCGACGGTGGCCTCCACGGCGCGCATGAGACCGGGCGCCAGGAACCGGCCCTTGTCGGGCCCGGCCCGGCGCATGTCGATGAGCGCCAGTTCCGGCAGCGAGGCGCCGGTGGCGCGGAAGGGCAGGTGGATGCGCGTGTAGCGGCCGCGATCGACGTTGGCGCGGGTTTCCAGAGAAGGCGTCGCCGAGGCAAGCACGACGGGGATCTTTTCCATATGACCGCGCACCACGGCCATGTCGCGGGCGTTGTAGGTTGCCCGCTCCTCCTGCTTGTAGGCGGTGTCGTGCTCTTCGTCGACGACGATGAGGCCGAGGTCTGCAAAGGGCAGGAAGAGCGCTGAGCGCGCGCCGACGACGACGCGCACGTCGCCGGTCGTCACGCCGCGCCAAAGGCGCGCGCGCTGCTTGGGATTGACGTCGGAATGCCATTCGCCGGGGTTGGCGCCGAAGCGCCCGGAAAAGCGCTCCAGAAAATCGCGGGTGAGGGCGATTTCCGGCACCAGCACGAGCGCCTGGCGTCCCTTGCGCAGGGTTTCGGCGACCGCTTCCATATAGACGTCGGTCTTGCCGGCGCCGGTGACGCCTTCCAGCAGCGTCACGGAAAAGCCATTGGCAACGGCGGCTTTCAACTGGCGTGCCGCCTCTCCCTGGGCGTCGGTCAGTTCGCGGGGATTGAAGTCGGGATCGGGGCGATGGAGCGGGCGGCCCGGCGGCAGGTCGACGAGCTTCAGGGTGCCCGCCGCGACCAATCCGTCGACGACGCCGGGGCTGACGCCGGCGCTTGCGGCAAGACCCGTCCGTGTCCAGGCCATGCCGTCTTCCATCGTGGCGAGCACGCGGCGGCGGGCGTCGGTCATCCGTTCGGGCGCGTCGCCGTCGCGGATAACGCCGGTGACCGGCGCTTCCGGCTCCAGCGCTTCGGGCGAGCGCAGCACCATGCGCAGCATCATGCCGCGCGGCGTCAGCGTGTAGCGGGCGACCCAGTCGAGGAGCTCGCGTAGTGTGTCGGACAACGGGGCAATGCTGAAGACAAGCTCGATCGGCCGCAGCTTCTTCGCCGGAACTGAGGACGTGCCGCCGACGGACCAGACCGCGCCGATCACCTTGCGCGGGCCGAGAGGCACGATGACGATGGATCCGGGCCGGACCGTCATTCCTTCGGGAACGAGGTAGCTGTAGGTCTGGTCGAGCGCGACCGGCGTCAGGATCTCCGCGATGGTCGGAGTGGCGGACGGGTTGTTGCTGTCAGTCTGGCCGAAGAGGTCCGCCACGGAGGAATGTGCCCAGTCGATTCGAGGATGGGCTATTTCATCGGCTGCGAGCGACGCTGGCAATGTGTTCGCGGCGTCATTTCTGTTCGCGACCAGATTGGGCGATGTCGCTTGCCGTTTGCCTTTCGGGTGGCATTGGAAGGACATTGTCGGCTTTCTCGGTGCTGTCCTGCCTTCCTGACAATGCCCAACACGTTTCACCGCGAAAGGACCGATGGATTGAAAGCCGTCAATCTTGCCGAAAAACTGGCCCAATTTTCAAGCCACTGGGATCCGCACGTTGTGGCGGACTACAACGCGAACGACGTCATGGTCGTGAAATTCAAGGGCGAGTTCCCGTTTCACAAACACGATACGACCGACGACTTCTTCCTTGTTCTTGAAGGCGAAATGGTCATGGACATCGAGGGAGAGCCGTCGCGCACCGTCAAGGCCGGCGAGCTTTTTGTGGTTCCTAAAGGCGTTGTCCATCGCCCCCGTGCAGAGGCCGAAGTGAAAGTTCTGCTGATCGAGCCGAAGGGCGAGCCCAATTCAGGCGATAGCGGCCGGGAGCCGGCTCCAAAGCCACGCATATGAAGAGAACCGAATCTGCACCGCTTCGGGGATGACACGGCGCGTCTCCGGCGACAGTCGAACGAGCCGGTCTGAGAGCGATGTCCTAGGAGACGGCGACAATCGCCTCACAATATTGTGTGCTCGCTCTTCTTCTTTCCCTGCTGCACGCCATGTATCTTTCCTGAAACAAGTGAGCGGTGCCGCAAGATGCGGTGCCGGCTCCTTTGCGACGAAACGGACAAGGAGAAACGGAATTGAACCTTCCTTTCTACAATCGCCGTTCTTTCCTCACCGCTGCAGGAATGGCCGGAGCGGCTCTCGCACAAGGGCCAATGGGCCTCATTGCGCCCGCCTTCGCGGGAGGTCTCGCGCCGACCGCCTCCATGCGTGGCGGCAGCAACAATTATCGCCCCGGCGCGCCGCTGGTGGAACGTCTCGGGCGGGGCTTCTGGGTCTCCGGCCGCGTGGTTCGTGCCGGGGACGGCGCGCCGCTGGAAAATGTCCGCATCCAGATCTGGGCCGCGACCACGCTTGGCGGCGAGCGCGAGCCGCTCAACCACGGCAGCGTTCTCACTGCCGCCGATGGCTCGTTCAAGCTGGAGATGGAGCAGATCGTGCCGAATTTCGGCCAGCCGCACGCTCATCTCGCCTATGACGACAGCGCATTCCAGACGGTGTTCCTGCGCCCCGTGATGCCGAGTGCGAGCGATACGTCCGTCACGGCGGATTTCGTTCTCGCCCCGGCCTGACGTGTCGTCCGCAGGGGAAAAACAGTCGCCGAGGCGGACCTTCCTCGCCGTTCCGATCTGGGCCGTGCTTGCTGCTGTCGTCGCGGTCCCGATCGTGCTCGCGGCGCTCAGCCCGCTGCTCGCCTATCGCAGTGTGCCCTATACCGTCGGCGGCTTTGCCGGCATCCTGTGCCTTGCGGTGCTCTTCATCCAGCCCGTCCTCGCGGCGGGCTATCTGCCGGGCTTGCGCCTTGCGGAGGCGCGTAAATGGCACCGACGTGCAGGCTGGGCCATCGTCACGCTCGTCGCCCTTCATATTGGTGGCCTCTATCTGACGAGCCCGCCGGACACGCTGGACGCCCTGATGCTCGTCGCGCCGACGCCCTTTTCGGTCTACGGCGTCATCGCGCTATGGGGCATCGTGCTGACGGTCCTTCTCGTCTCGCTGCGGCGTCGGATGGGTATGCGCAGTTCGATCTGGCGGATTGTCCATAACGGTCTGGCCCTGATCGTGGTGGTGGCCACCGTCGTTCATGCCCTGCAGATCGAGGGCACGATGGAGCCGATTTCCAAATGGGCCCTCTGCCTTGCCGTCCTTCTGGTGACGAGCCTGACGCTGCTGGACCTGCGCATTGTCAAGCCGCTGCTGCGCTGGCGTAGCGGTGAGCCGGGCGAGAGCGAGGACTGAGGGCATATTTGCAATCCGGGGGCAGGGGCGAGCGCCAAGCGCCAACGGCTCAATTCTGTTCAACCTGGGTTCAGAAGGACCTGTGTCCTTACCTCCGCGACCATGGGAGTGTGGTTGCCTGACGCGTCAGTCTGCCGGCCGAAAAGACCGCCGCCATGCATGTTCCGTTCAATTCAGCTTCCGCTATTTCAACTGGTTGCGCCGAAATAGGATGAGACATTCCCATGCCGGACTTCCGGATAGAAAAGCCTGATATTTGCGAAATTTCGGGAATTCCTTGACGCAATCTTAGGTAGCTTCGGTGAAGCCTCCCAACTCATGAAAGGCGTGATTTTCTATCGGGGAGGCGGCTCTTGAGCTATGCTGTAAGCAGAATTCCAGTTTATTTTGTTGCCTTGGTCGCATCGATTTTCATTGGGGCGATAATCCCGAAGTTAATATTTCTCTTTGGGTCTACATTCATTTTAATTTGGGCGCTTATTTTCAGGAAGGAGAAATCAGAGAAAACAGATTTGGAATTTGCAGGTTTTTTTCTCTGGTTTTTGATCGCTCTGGAAGTGGTTGTGTTTGTTATATTTCTACTTATTCCAGATTTTTCGATGGATTTTTCCGTATATTTCCTGACGTCCTCGATGGGGCGTATCAATCTCGAAGTTCCTCTGGGTGACGGAATGGAGCTTCGCATCATGAAGCAGCATTACTCCGCTCTCTACAATTCTTTTCTGATAACTTATCTGTCCTATGGAGCCCTTTTGGTCGTCATCTATGATTTTGTGGAGCTTTCTCCAAATATTCCTAAAAAGCCTTACATTCTTTTGGCTTATCCATGGTGGTGCGTATTGGGGGTTGTGCTGACCTGTTCCTTGATTTTGCTGCTTTACATCCCGTTGCCTTACTTGCCGAAGGCGGGCCTACTCATCGCTCTTACAGGGCGTGGTCGTTCTTGAGCCATCCGGATGCCCGTGATTTGTTCATATTCCTGCTCTTCGTTCCGGCGCATCTTCTTCTTGTCCAGATCATTCAGGCCTTTTATCAGCTCAAGCTGAAACTGTTTGTCAGCGATCAGGATAGAGCGGCAATGATTTTTGAGGGACCTTGGCAGCGACGATAAGAGGCCAAGACATCAAGTCCGCTGGCCATCGGTTCGCGCAGGCTCTATGAAGCCGGCAGTCCCTTCAACGTTCATATTGCCCGAGCATGACCGATCAATCCCCGCCTCCGTCCGAAATCATCGTCATCTCCTCGCAGGTCGCGCGGGGCTCGGTCGGCGGCCGGGCCGATTTCGTGTTCGAGCGCCTCGGGCACCGGGTCTGGTTCGTGCCGACGGTGCTCTTGCCCTGGCACCCGGGGCACGGGCTTGCGACGCGGATCGAGCCGTCGCCGGACGATTTCGCGGCGATGCTGGCGGACCTCGGCCGTGCGCCGTGGCTTCCCAATGTCGGCGCGATCGTCAGCGGTTATCTCGGCTCCGGATCGCAGGCGGCGCCCATCGCAGGGCTCGTCAGGGCGCTGAAGGCGGTCAACCCGTCGGCGCTCTTTCTCTGCGATCCGGTGATCGGCGACGAAGGCGGCCTCTATGTTCCGGAGGCGACGGGGCAGGCCGTGCGCGACGAACTCTTGCCGCTCGCCGACCTCGTGACGCCGAACATCACCGAGCTTGGCTGGCTTTCCGGCCGGTCTGTGTCGTCGGTCACGGAGGTGGTGCAGGTCGCGCGGGCGCTCGGCCCGGCGCGGGTGGCGGTCACGTCCGTTCCGGCGATGCTGCGGGGCAAGATCGCGACGCTTCTGGTGGACGGCGGTGAGAGCGCCAGCGATCAGGTGCTGGTCGCGGAGAACAACAGGCTGCCGCCGCCCGAGGGGTCTCATGTCTTCAGCGGCACGGGCGATGTCTTCGCCGCGCTGCTGCTCGACAAGCTGCTCGCCAAGGTGCCGGCCGAAACGGCGCTGCGCCATGCGGTGGCCGGCACCTACGAGGTTCTGATCCGCTCGGCGCATACCGGCGAGGACGAGCTTGACCTCGTCGGCAGCCAGGACCGGTTCGTTCATCCGATGGCGATGGTGGACGTCCGGCGTCTGGCGGTGCCGCGCGAAACCGAGGAGATCCGGTGACGGACGAGCCGCCGGCGGCGCGGCCGAGTCTGGTCGCGGGCGTCGATGGCTGTCCGGGTGGGTGGATGGTGGTGACCATACGCCTGGAGGGCGATGCGCCGCCGATCGCACGTGTCGTCCCTCAGTTCCTCGATGTTTTTTTCGGCAGCGAGGTTCCGGGCATCGTGGCCGTCGATATGCCGATCGGTCTGCCCGACCGGGCCGGCATCGGCGGGCGCGGGGCCGAAGTCGCCGTCCGGCCGCTGCTCGGCGAGCGGCAGTCGAGCGTCTTTTCCGTGCCTTCGCGATCCGCCGTCGCATGCGAGGACTATCGCGAAGCCTGCCGCGTCGCGCTCGCCACCTCCGATCCGCCGCGCAAGGTGTCCAAGCAGGCCTTTCATCTTTTCCCGAAAATCCGCGAGATCGACGCGTTGCTGCGCGCCGATACCGGTCTGCAAGAGCGGGTCCATGAGGTCCACCCCGAGGTCGCCTTCTGGCGGCTCAACGGCGAACGGGCGATGTCGCTGCCGAAGAAGATCAAGGGTTCCGTCAATCCGGCGGGGCTCGATGAACGGCGCCAGCTTCTGGAGGCAAGCGGATTTTCGAGTGATTTCCTCTCGCAGAAGCCGCCGCGCGGGGCTGCCGGCGATGATTTCGTCGATGCCTGCGCCTGTGCGGCCATTGCATCACGGATCGCGCGCGGCCTTGCGCGTCCGTTCCCGCAAGAGGACATTTACGATGCCCATGGGCTGAGGATCGCGATCTGGGCCTAGAGCGCAACCTATTGAAGCGAATGCATTGTGCTCCAAATTCAGGAGCGCAGAGCGGCGCCAGGCCCAGTCATGTGAATGCGCGTGAGCGGGCACCGCACTGGAATCGTCCGAAATGGCGACATTGCAGCGCAGCATCCGGCCTTGCCGGCTTCCGTAAAACTGCTTAGACGTCGTCCGGGTTTTTACTGTCACGAGGTTCCTCACGATGAGTGTGATCGATTTGCCGGCAAGCTTTCCGGATCGTCTCGTCAGCGGCTACAAGTCGTTTCGCGACAGCCGCTTTCCGACCGAGCAGAGCCGCTTCAAGTGTCTTGCGGAGACGGGACAGCAGCCGGAGATCATGATCATCGGCTGCTGCGACAGCCGGGTCTCGCCGGAAGTCATCTTCGATGCCGGGCCGGGCGAAATCTTCGTCGTGCGCAATGTCGCCAACCTCATCCCGCCGTATCAGCCGGACCAGGTGCACCACGGCACCTCGGCGGCGCTGGAGTTCGCCATCGTCGCGCTCAGGGTCAAGCATGTGGTGGTGATGGGCCACGGCCGCTGCGGCGGCGTGCACGCGGCCCTCACCAATCCCGCGCCGCTGACCTCGACCGACTTTATCGGCCGCTGGATGTCGCTGGTAACCCCCGAGGCGGACCGGGTACGCGCCGATGCCTCCGTGCCGGAAGACCAGAAGCAGACACGGCTGGAACATGACGTCGTGCGCAGGTCGCTGGAAAACCTGATGACCTTCCCCTGCGTGAAGATCCGCACGGGCAAGGGCAACCTGAAGCTCCACGGCGCCTGGTTCGATGTCGGCCTCGGCGAACTGCATGTGCTCGATCCGGACACCGGCGACTTCGGCCCCTTCAGCGGGTTCTGATCCGAGGGCGTTGACGGCTGGACGGAGCCGCCGGGGCCTTGCGTTGAAACACCTGCGCTTCGGCGTCCGACTTGCCAGCCGGGCGTCTTCGCGGTAACGGGAGCGCCGATATCGTCGCGCGCGGGCGGAGCCGCTCCCGTGGGGCGACCTTCCAGAAGCTCCTTCAACGGGAAACGTCCGCAATGTCCAAGAAACTCTTCCTGCTGCCCGGCGACGGCATCGGCCCCGAAATCATGGCCGAGGTGAAGGCCATCATCGACTGGATGAACTCGGCCGGCCTTGCCAAGTTCGAGACGGACGAGGGCCTCGTCGGCGGCGCCGCCTACGACGCGCACCAGGTGTCGATCTCCGAAGGCGACATGGAAAAGGCGATGGCGGCGGACGCCATCCTCTTCGGCGCCGTCGGCGGACCGAAGTGGGACAAGGTGCCGTATGAGCATCGCCCGGAAGCCGGTCTTCTGCGCCTGCGCAAGGATCTCGACCTCTTCGCCAACCTGCGCCCGGCGATCTGCTATCCGGCGCTGGCCGACGCATCGAGCCTCAAGCGCGAGGTTGTCGAGGGCCTCGACATCCTCATCGTGCGCGAGCTCACCGGCGGCACCTATTTCGGCACGCCGAAGGAGATCGTGACGCTTGAGAACGGCGACAAGCGCGCTGTCGACACGCAGGTCTACACGACGCCGGAAATCGAACGCATCGCCCGCGTCGCCTTCGAGCTTGCCAAGACCCGCCGCAACCACGTCTTCTCGTCCGAAAAGCACAACGTGATGCGTTCCGGCGTGCTCTGGAAGGAAGTCGTCACCCGCGTCCACGCCGAAGAATATGCGGACGTCCAGCTCACCCACATCCTCGCCGACAACTGCGCCATGCAGCTCGTGCGCAATCCGAAGCAGTTCGACGTCATCGTCACCGACAACCTCTTCGGCGACATCCTGTCCGACGCCGCCGCGATGCTGACCGGCTCGCTCGGCATGCTGCCGTCGGCTTCGCTGGGTGCGGAAGACGCCAAGACCGGCAGCCGCAAGGCGCTCTACGAGCCCGTGCACGGCTCGGCCCCGGACATCACCGGCAAGGGCGTCGCCAACCCGATCGCGATGATCGGCTCGCTCGCGATGGCGCTGCGCTATTCCTTCGGCATGATCGAGGAAGCCAACAAGCTGGAAGCCGCCATCGCCAAGGTCCTGGCCGATGGCCTGCGCACCGGCGACATCGCCGCCAAGGGCGAGGCGACGGTCGGCACCAAGGACATGGGCGCCGCCGTGCTCAAGGCCTTCCAGGCGAGCTTCTGAGCGTCGTCCTTCACCGCTTCGCATGAATGACAGAGGCCCGGAGCAGCGGATGACGATCCGCCGCTCCGGGCCTTTTTTCGTTCAGGTCTAGTCGTTCAGATCTAAGCCGGGGACCGGATCAGTTGGTGATGCCGACCTTGGCGTTCGCCTTGACGATCATCGGATGCACCGTGAAGACGTCCGGCGTCGAGGGATCGACGTCCACCTTCAGCCAATGCACGTTCGGGCTGCCGAAGGTCTCGACGCGGGTGATGTTGGGGATCATGTGCGTGGCGTTGCGCAGCGGCTTGTCCATCTTGAAGAAGTGGGTGTCGCCGTGGACTAGCATGACCTGGCCGTCGTAGGCCTCGGCCTCGGCCATCAGCGCGTCGAGGAAGGCGGCATAGCCGTCGCGGTCGGGCATGCGGCTTTCGTCATCGTCCTCGGTCTCGGGAATGTCGAAGCCCGGATCGGCCTGGATCACGATCATCAGGCCCTTGTCGCCCTCGGCCTTGGCCTTCTCGAAGGAGTCGTGCATCCAGGCGATGTTGGCCTCATTGCGCTCGGCCCATTCGGCGTTGTCGGCGGCGCACTGCTCCAGCGTCCGGTCGCTCTTCTTGGTGCAGGCCTTGTCGTCGTTGACCTTGTTGTTGTTGCTGCCGGGCATATTGAGGCCGACGAACATCGCTCCGCCGCGCGAGACGCGGGTGTTCTCGACGTATTTCTCGCCCGGCTTGCCCTGGTGCTCCAGCGTCATCTTCTCCTGGCCGAAGCTGCCGGGTGTCGTGAACATCGTCTTGCGGATGTGGTCGAGGCGCTCGA
This sequence comes from Hartmannibacter diazotrophicus, assembly GCF_900231165.1. Classification (GTDB taxonomy): domain Bacteria; phylum Pseudomonadota; class Alphaproteobacteria; order Rhizobiales; family Pleomorphomonadaceae; genus Hartmannibacter; species Hartmannibacter diazotrophicus. The sequence goes on along the minus strand of NZ_LT960614.1, from coordinate 4,291,149 downwards.
GGTTGTCATAGCCGCCATTGTTGGTGCGGTGGCAGTCGGTCCACTCGTTGTCGCCGAGCACGTAGATCACCGGCTTCTTGAGACTGTCGAACATGTTCAGTGCGCTGTCGTAGACGTCGTCGGTGCACTTGGAGCTGCCGTCCTTGATGTCGCCGTCATAGATCGAGAATTCGATGTCGGAGGCGTTGATCGAGTCGATGAGAGCGGGGATCCGCGGCTGGTCGCCGGACTTGGCGTAGGGCATGTCGCCCCAAAGGCCGATCGAATAGGGCGCCTCGGCCGCTCCGGCCGTGCCGGCGGTCAGGACGCCGGCCAAAAGGGAGACGGTCGCGGCAAGCGCGATGCGAAGGCTGGGTGCTGTCATGATTTTTCCTGTCGTCTGTTCACCGAATGGATCGGGCGGTGCGGACGCTAGGATGGCTCCATGACAGTTATGTTGCCTTACGATCCCGATGCCGGCTTTCCGTGCTGTTGCACAAGGATTTCCGGCATTCCTGACAGGCTCTTGACAGGTTTGGCGACAGGCGCGCCGGGGCGACGCCTGATGTTGGGCCAGCGGCCTTCAGGGCCCGTTGAGCCACAGGATCGAGGCATTAAGCAGGCTGGCGAAGGCGACCCACACCAGATAGGAAACGAGCAGGTGCGCCGCCGTGCGGTTGATGGGCCAGAAGGCCCGCATCGTCAGCACCAGGGTGCCGATCAGAAGGACGATGACGACAAGGCCGCCGGCCGGGCTGTGGAGGCCGAAGAAGACGACCGACCAGAGAGCGTTCAGCACCAATTGTGCGAGAAAGAGGCCGATCGCGCGCCGTCTGCCCGGCGCATTCGGCCCGGCCCGCCAGACGCGCCAGAGCGAAAAGGCCATCAGGATATAGAGAAAGGTCCAGACCGGGCCGAAAACCCAGTTCGGCGGATTGAAGGGCGGCTTTTGCAACGAGGCATACCAGCCGGGAATCTCCGGCAGCGTCGCCGCGCTGCCGATCACGCCTGCCGCGGCGCAGAGGGCGAGGCAGACGAGGAAAGCGCCAAAATTCTTCACGGGCGAGGGACGGGCAAGGTCCGCCAAGGTGCAAGCTCCTGATCTTCAAACACCTTGCAGATAGGCCGGCCGGGCGAAACGTCCAGCCGGCTCAATCGCGCAGGCTTCGTCCGACCGCTGCGTCTCAGGCCTCGTCGAGCAGGCGGCGGGCGATGACCTGCGCCTGAATTTCGCCGGCGCCCTCGAAGATGTTGAGGATGCGGGCGTCGCAAAGGACGCGGCTGATCTGGTATTCGAGGGCAAAGCCGTTGCCGCCGTGGATCTGCAGCGCATTGTCCGCCGCCGCCCAGGCGACGCGGGCGCCGAGCAGCTTCGCCATTCCGGCCTCCAGATCGCAGCGCAGCCCCTCGTCCTTCTCGCGGGCGGAGAAATAGGTGAGCTGGCGGGCGATGTTGATCTCCACGGCCATCATCGCCAGCTTGTCGGCAACGCGCGGGAAATTGACCAGCGCCTTGCCGAACTGGATGCGCTCCTCGGCATATTTGAGGCCGATGTCGAAGGCCGATTGCGCGACGCCGACGGCGCGGGCCGCCGTCTGGATGCGGGCGCTCTCGAAGGTCTGCATGAGCTGCTTGAAGCCCTGGCCCTCGACGCCGCCGAGGAGGTTGGCGGCGGGGACCTCGAAGCCGTCGAAGGCGATCTCGTATTCCTTCATGCCGCGATAGCCGAGCACCTCGATCTCGCCGCCGGACATGCCCTCGGCCGGGAAGGGGGTCTCGTCCGTACCGCGCGGTTTGGGCGCCAGGAACATGGAAAGGCCGCGATATCCGGGCTCGTCCGGGTTGGTGCGGGTGAGCAGCGTCATCAGGTCGGCGCGGACCGGATGGGTGATCCAGGTCTTGTTGCCGGTCACCTTGTAGACGTCACCGTCCTTGACGGCGCGGGTGCGCAGCGAGCCAAGGTCGGAGCCGGTGTTCGGCTCGGTGAAGACGGCCGTCGGAAGCACCTCGCCGCTGGCGATCTTGGGCAGCCATTCCTGCTTCTGGTCTTCCGTGCCGCCGCCGAGGATCAGTTCGGCGGCGATCTCGGAGCGCGTGCCGAGCGAGCCGACGCCGATATAGGCCCGAGACAATTCCTCGGAGACGACGCACATGGATTCCTTGCCAAGGCCGAGCCCGCCGTATTCCTCAGGAATGGTGAGGCCGAAGACGCCGAGTTCGGCGAGCTTGTCGATCACCTCCATCGGGATATAGGCATTCGCCAGATGCCACTCGTGGGCATGCGGAAGCACCTCTTCCTCGGCAAAGCGGCGCATTTCGGCCCGGAAGGCTTCCATGGTCTCGTCAAGGCCGCTGTCGCCGACGATCTCCGCCTCGGTCTTCTTGCGCATGGCGTCGACAAGCGCGGCGCGCGGCGTGGGTGCGCAGCCGGCCGCGATCAGGGCCTCGACGTCGGCCGTGCGGGCCGCGGCGGCGGTTGCCGCATCGACTCCGAGATCACCAAGGCGAACGAATTCGCCCTGGTTCATGGGAATGCCGCCGAAGATCTGCGCCAGATATTCGCCAGCGCCGATCAGGACCAGGAGACGTTCGGTCTCGCCGAAGCGGCCCTCGGCGGAAAGACGCGTGCGATAGGCATCGAGCTGGGACAGGCTTTCGCGATAGGTGGCAAGCCAGGCAAGGCCGTGGGTCGCGCGCTGCTCGCGCTCCAGCGCGCTGCCATCGATGCGGCCGCCGACGGTGACCTTGGCCGCCACGGCTTTGCGGGCCGCGGCCACGAGCGCGTCGATCGCTTCAACGGCCGTCCCGAGCGTTTCGAGGACATCGCTGCTGCTGTCGCTGAAATTCGGTTGAAGGCTCATCGCGAATTCATTCCCTACCGTTATGATGTCTGCCGGTTGCAGGTCTTGTTGCAGATTTCGGGGCCTTGGACCCGTGCGTTGGTCGAGGAATTGCCGCTTTTTCGGCAGTCGGCAATGCGCTTTTCGTCACGGGGGGCCGCTGCATCTTGATGTGACGGCGAAATGGGACAAGTTTTCAAGTGTCTGGCTCGCGCTTTGATGCCGGGCTTTCATCCCAAAGAAGGAGAGGCCGGAGGTAATGGATTTGCGAGTTCCAGGTCCCGCCGATGTGTTCCATTTCCTTCTGGGGCTTGGCCGTTCCCTCTACAGGGCCATCAATCGCTTCAACGAAACGGATGGGTGGGCGATTGCCAGCCACATGGCGATGACCTCGCTGATGGCGCTGTTTCCCTTCCTGATCTTCCTGACCGCCTTTGCAAGTTACCTCAATCTCGGCGATGTCGCCCGCACCAGCATCTCGCTGCTGTTCGAGACCTGGCCGCAAAACGTCGCCGGTCCGATCACGCATGAAGTCTACTCGGTGCTGACGGTGCCGCGCGGCGATCTTCTGACCATCGGCATTCTTCTTGCCATCTACTTTGCCTCCAATGGCGTGGAGGCGATGCGGCTCGGTCTCAACAGGGCCTATGGCGCGACGGAGCATCGGAATTTCATCGTGCTTCGGCTCGAAAGCATCATCTATGTGCTGATCGGAACGGTCGCCTTCCTGACGCTCGGTCTTCTGGTGATCGTCGGTCCCGTGGCCTGGGGCATCGTCCAGCAACAGCAGGTCGTCCACGATCTTTCCGGACTTGCCGAAAAGTCCGGCCTCTCATCCTGGTCGCTCTATGCTTTCGTGACGTCGAAATTTGGCGTCTTCCTGCGCTACATCATCACCGCCGGGGTGCTCGGCATCGCGCTCGTCATTGCCCACTTGTGGCTTCCGGCGGGCAAGCGGCACATTGGCGACATCCTGCCCGGCATCGTGGTGACCATCGTTGCATGGATCGCCGGCGGCATCGGCTTTGCCACCTATCTTGCGCGCTTTGCCAACTATGCCTCGACCTATGCCGGCCTTGCGGGCGTCATGACGGCGCTCGTTTTCCTCTATCTCCTGGCGGCGATCTTCCTGTTCGGCGCATCCATCAACGCGGCACGTATCGAACATCGCGCGACGCGCGAGATGCTGACCATGGGGCAGGCATAGGCATAGAAATTTCAGTAACTTCGCTCGCCGATGACGCGGTTGATCTGTCGGGAAAACTGCTGATCTCGGCGGCCTTGAAGTCGTGCCGCGCTACGACTTTGGTAGGGAGGAGGTCCTTTATTTGGTTTTACTTTCTGTCCACCATTCAAAGGCAGACTTCCCGCGAACGAGGGAAGAATGCAGATGTTTGGATGGTGGACCAAGGACAGCACGCAGCCGGTCGCCGTCGAGCCGGAACCGGTGCCCGTGACGGTCATGGCGCCGGCGACCGATCCGGCTCCGAGGCACGACGACGTTCTCGTCGACATGATCGAGATGGACCTGAAGCGGATGGCCGAGCGCGTTGCCACCGTCGGGGCGTCGATGCGCGGGGTCACCGCGAAGAGCCGGACGATCGTCGCGGGCATTCATGATCAAACCGACACGCTGACCGCCCAGACGGAGAAAGCCGAGGCGAGCACCTCGGAGGTCGCCAACGCCATCGTCGCGCTGGTCGAGGCCAACCGCGACATTCGCGAGCGGGCCGACCAGTCGAGCCGGATGCTGGAGGATGCCCAGGCTTCGGCCACCAGCGCCAATGCTGAAATGGACGAACTTGCCAAGGCCATCAGCGACATCGAGGAGGTCGTGAGCCTCATTGCCGAGATCGCGGGCCAGACCAACCTTCTCGCCCTCAACGCGACCATCGAGGCGGCGCGCGCCGGAGAAGCGGGCCGTGGGTTCGCCGTGGTGGCGGGCGAGGTCAAGGCGCTCTCCGTCGAGACGCGTCATGCCACCGACCGGATCGCGGCCACGATCGCCGACCTTCGCGAGCGCGCCGACAAGGCCATCGGCTCGGTCGGCCGGATCGTGACCTCGGTCGACGGCATCCAGCCGGTCATTCGCGGCGTCAACGATGCGGTGGCGAGCCAGGCGGAGACGGCGGCCAAGATCACCCATGCCGCAGAGGAAACGGCCCAGTTCGCCGCCGAGGTCGCCGGCCATGCCCGCGACATCAGTTCGGCCGCCTTCGAGGCGGTCGAGGCCAGCCAGGGGGCGGAAGACGCGACCGTCTCGATGGACGAGACACTCGCCGATGTCACACGCAAGATGCTGACCGTCGTGCGCCAGTCGGAAAGCGGCGACCGGCGCAAGGCGGACCGCTGGCCGGTGGAGATCCACGGACGGCTGAAGGACGGCGGACGCGAAGTCCCCGTCGCCACGATCGACCTTTCATCCGGCGGCTGCCTCGTGCGGGCGACCGACGATACGGTCCTGAAGCCCGGGAGGACCGAGATTGTTCTCGACGGGATCGGGCGTCTGCCGGTGCGTGTCGTCGCGGTCAGCCCGCTCGGCGCCCACATGGCCTTCGATGCCACGGAGGGAGCCGCCTATGAAGCGGTGACGACTCGTGTCGAGCGTCTTGAGGCTGACAGCGCCGGGGATATCGCGACCGTGCAACAGGCGGCCGCGACGATCTCCTCGTTGCTCGAAGAGGAAATCCGGTCCGGCAATCTCTCCGCCGAAGCCCTCTTCGACCACGACTACACGCCGATCGCGGGGACCAATCCGCAGCAGGTGGAGACGCGGGCGCTCAAGGTTCTCGAACGCCTGTTGCCGCCGATCCAGGAGGGCGTGGTGGAGCGCGATACCAGCGTCGCCTTCTGTGCGGCGGTGGACCTCAACGGCTATCTGCCGGTCCACAACAGGAAGTTCTCGCAGCCGCAAAAGCCGGACGATCCGGTCTGGAATGCCGCCAACAGCCGCAACAAGCGCATCTTCGACGACCGCACGGGGCTGCTCGCGGCCCGCAACACGCGGCCCTTCCTCGTCCAGAACTATGCCCGCGACATGGGTGGCGGCAACATCGTGATGATGAAGGAAACGGACGCGCCGATCATCGTCGCTGGACGCCACTGGGGTGGTCTGAGGCTGGCACGGCGGCTGTAACAGTCCTCCCCGCGAGACGGTTCGGCCGGCCCGTGGCCGGCTTACGTCTTCCGCGTCGCCAGCGCCACGGCGAGGGCGACGAGCGCCGTGCCGGCCATCTGGACGATGGTCAGGGCTTCGCCGAAGAGCACCCATGCCATCGCCGCCGTCGTCGGCGGCACGAGGTAGAAGAGGGCGGCGACCTTCGAGACCGCTCCCTCGCGGATCATCAGCATGAGCAGCAGCACGCTGATGATCGAGAGGACGATGGCGAGCCAGGCGACGACCGCGACAAGCTGCAATCCCGGCACGTAATGAAAGCCCTCGGCCGCCGCGAGCGGCAGGAGCGCCAGCGTCGCGCCGACATATTGCAGGACCGTGGACGAGAGAAGATCGGCGCCGGAGACGAAACGCTTCTGATAGATCGTGCCAAGGGCTGCCATCGCGACGGCCCCGATGGCGATGAGAATCGCCATCGGCGTGACGCTGTTCGCAGCGCTCGGGTCCAGCTTCGGCACGACGACCATCGCGGCGCCGACAAGGCCCAGGGCCAGGCCGATCAGATGCGCGCGCGACAGACGCTCACCCAGCACGGGACGAGCGAAAATCGCCGTCAGCATCGGCTGGAGCCCGACGACGAGACCTGCAAAGCCGGCCGGCAGTCCATGCTTGATGGCAAAGAACATGCCGCCGAGATAGGCCGCATGGATCATGATACCGGCAACCATCGCGTGGAGGGCGATGCGCGGGGAAGGCCTGCGTTTGCTGTAGACCAGCGCAATCAGCCCGAGCGCCGGGATCACGAAGGCCATCCGCAGGAACAGCAGCGAGAAGGGGCCGGCGACCGGGGCGGCGTATTTCGCCGCGATGAAGCCCGTCGACCAGAGGACGACGAAGGTCATCGGCGCGACACGCAGGATCAGGCGGTCGCCTTCGGTTCCGGTGGGCGTTGTCGTTTGGCTGGCGGTATTCATCAGGCGGCCTTCGAATTTCGAGGGCCGCAGTCATACGCGCGTTCGGCCGGGTTGTGAATGGCCCGGCGAGGGCGGCAGCTATGCCGCCGCCGCGCTCATCCGGTCGACGATCCGCACCACATCCGCCATGATGTCAGTGAGTTGGAAGTCCTTCGGCGTATAGACGGCGGCAACGCCGATCGCCTTCAACTGTTCGGCATCGTCCGGCGGGATGATGCCGCCGACGACGACGGGCACGTCGTCGAGCCCGTTCTCACGCATACCCTTCATCACCTCGCGCACCAGCGGCAGATGGCTGCCAGAGAGGATGGAGAGGCCGACGACGTGGACGCCTTCCTCCAGCGCGGCGTTGACGATTTCGGCCGGGGTCAGGCGGATGCCCTCATAGACGACTTCCATGCCGCAGTCGCGGGCGCGCACGGCGATCTGTTCGGCGCCGTTGGAATGGCCGTCGAGGCCCGGCTTGCCGACGAGGAACTTGATCCGCCGGCCGAGCTTGTCGGAGACGGCCTCGACGGAGGCCCGGACCGCCTCGATCTCGCCGGCGGAGGCCGATGCGGCGGCGCCGACGCCGGTCGGAGCACGGAACTCGCCGAAGACCTCGCGCAGGGCGCGGCCCCATTCGCCGGTGGTCACGCCCGCCTTGGCGGCGACGATCGACGGCTCCATGATGTTGCGGCCTTCGATGGCGGCGGACCTGAGGTCCGCCAGCGCCTTTTCGACGGCCTTGGCGTCCCGGCTTTCGCGCCAGGCCTTGATCGCCTCGATGGCTTCCGGCTCGACGTGCTCCGGCACGGTGAGGATGCCGCCGTCGGCACCGGCGGCCAGCGGCGACGGCTCGGTCTCGACGAATTTGTTGACGCCGACGACGATCTGCTCGCCGCCCTCGATGCCGGCAAGGCGGCGGGTGTTGCTCTCCACCAGCGCCCGCTTCATGTAGCCGCTTTCGACGGCCGCGATCGCCCCGCCCATCTCCTCGATGCGGGCAAGCTCGGCGCGGGCCTCGTCCTTCAGGGCGTCGACCTTGGCGGTCATGACGGTCGAGCCGTCGAAGATGTCGCCGTATTCGAGCAGGTCGGTCTCGAAGGCCATGATCTGCTGCATGCGCAGCGACCATTGCTGGTCCCACGGACGAGGCAGGCCGAGGGCCTCGTTCCAGGCCGGAAGCTGAACGGCGCGGGCACGCGCGTTCTTGGACAGCACCACAGCCAGCATCTCGATCAGGATGCGGGCGACGTTGTTTTCCGGCTGCGGCTCGGTGAGGCCGAGCGAGTTCACCTGCACGCCGTAGCGGAAGCGGCGCATCTTCGGGTCCGCGATGCCGTAGCGGGCTTCCAGGATCTCGTCCCAAAGCTCGGTGAAGGCCCGCATCTTGGCGACTTCGGTGATGAAGCGCATGCCGGCGTTGACGAAGAAGGAAATGCGGCCGACAGCGGCCGGGAACTCGGCCTCGGGAATCGCGCCGGAGGCCTTCATGCCGTCGAGCACGCAGGTGGCGGTGGCAAGGGCGAAGGCCAGCTCCTGCACCGGCGTCGCGCCCGCTTCCTGCAGATGGTAGGAGCAGACGTTCATCGGGTTCCACTTCGGCATGTTCTGGTAGGTCCAGGCGATCATGTCGGTGGTGAGCCGCATCGAGGGCGCGGGCGGGAAGACGTAGGTGCCGCGCGAGAGATATTCCTTGATGATGTCGTTCTGCGTCGTGCCGTTGAGGGCTGCCCGGTCGGCGCCCTGCTCGTCGGCGACGGCGATATAGAGCGACAGGAGCCAGGCGGCCGTCGCGTTGATCGTCATGGACGTGTTCATGCGCTCCAGCGGGATGTCGTTGAAGAGCGCGCGCATGTCGCCGAGATGGGAGACGGGAACGCCGACCTTGCCGACTTCGCCGCGCGAGAGGGCGTCGTCCGGGTCGTAGCCGGTCTGGGTCGGTAGGTCGAAGGCGACGGACAGGCCGGTCTGGCCCTTGGCGAGGTTCGACCGGTAGAGCGCGTTGGAGGCCGCCGCCGTCGAATGACCGGCATAGGTGCGGATGATCCAGGGCTTGTCGCGTTTCACATCGCTCATCGGCTTGCTCGTCCCTTTGTCGCGTTGGCCTTCCCCGTGCCGGCCATCGTCATGCTCGATGCCAATGCTTTGGTTTCGCCGGACTTTGCGGCGTTTCTTGCCCGGGCAAGTCTCTGCCAGGCAGATCACCTTCAGACGTTCCGGCGCGGCATCAGCTTATTCTTGTCTCAAGCTATAGGCACGCCTTGAGGCCTTCGAAAAGCCCTTCCTTCGCACAGCAGCAATTCGACGCACCTTGTGTCATGGAATTGCACAAGACTTGGGATTGCCTCACAAAAGTGCGGAAATCCGCCGATTTGGTCTTTCGGCGCATGCGACGTGTTGCCCTATACGCAAGATCGGATTGACCTGTGCATGGTGTAGGCAACCGGGTCAGCTGAAGGCCGCTGCCGCGCTGCAGCAAAATGCGAAACAAGGGAGATCGCATGCCTCGGCCGATCTCAGGACCGACCGTTCAAGAGAGAAAAAGCCATGAGCGCTGCCACAAAACTGAAATCGGGGTCTGAAACCAAGGATCTCTACGACATCGGCGAAATTCCGCCGCTCGGCCACGTTCCGGAAAAGATGTGGGCCTGGTGCATCCGCAAGGAGCGCCACGGGCCGCCGGAAGAGGCCATGCAGCTCGAGGTCGTGCCGACCTGGCAGCTGGAAAACGACGAAGTGCTGGTGCTCGTGATGGCCGCTGGCGTCAACTACAACGGCGTCTGGGCCTCGCTCGGCAAGCCGATCTCGCCTTTCGACGGCCACAAGCAACCCTATCACATCGCCGGTTCCGATGCGTCCGGCATCGTCTGGGCCGTCGGTTCCAAGGTGAAGCGCTGGAAGGTTGGCGACGAGGTCATCGTCCACTGCAACCAGGACGACGGCGACGACGAGGAGTGCAATGGCGGCGACCCGATGCTGTCGCCCTCGCAGCGCATCTGGGGCTACGAGACCAACGACGGCTCCTTCGCCCAGTTCTGCCGGGTGCAGAGCCGGCAGCTGCTGCCGCGCCCGAAGCATCTGTCCTGGGAGGAATCGGCCTCCTACATGCTGACGCTGGCCACCGCCTACCGCATGCTCTTCGGCCATGCCCCGCATACGCTGAAGCCGGGCCAGAACGTGCTGGTGTGGGGCGCTTCGGGCGGTCTCGGCGTCTTCGCGGTGCAGATCATCGCGGCAGCGGGCGCCAACGCCATCGGCGTCATCTCCGACGAGACCAAGCGTGATTACGTCATGAGCCTTGGGGCCAAGGGCGTCATCAACCGCAAGGACTTCGACTGCTGGGGCCAGTTGCCGAAGGTCGGCAGCCCCGAATACGACAAGTGGTTCGCCGAAGCGCGCAAGTTCGGCAAGGCGATCTGGGACATCACAGGCAAGGGCGTCAACGTCGATACGGTGTTCGAGCATCCGGGCGAGGCGACCTTCCCGGTCTCGACCTTCGTCGTCAAGCGCGGCGGCATGGTGGTCTTTTGTGCCGGCACGTCCGGCTTCAACATCACCTTCGACGCCCGTTATGTCTGGATGCACCAGAAGCGCATCCAGGGGTCGCACTTCGCCCACCTCAAGCAGGCGAGCGAGGCCAACCGCTTCGTGCTCAACCGCCGGGTCGATCCGTGCATGTCGGAGGTCTTCGCCTGGGACCAGATCCCGGCCGCCCACACCAAGATGTGGAAGAACCTGCATGCGCCGGGCAACATGGCCGTGCTGGTCAACGCCCCGAAGACCGGCCTCAAGTCGCTTGAGGACGTCCTGGAGGTCACCGGCGACTGACCGGCCCCGGGATCGGAGCCTTTTGCCTTTTCCCGCGGTTATCGGTTAGGAAGGCCGGCAACCGCGGGAAGGGTGACGGCATGACGGACAGTGACAGCGCGCGCATCGATGCGCTCGAGATGAAGATCGCCCATCAGGACGAGGTGATCGAGGACCTCAACCGGACCATCACCGCGCAGTGGTCGGAGATCGACCAGCTCAAGAAGGCGATGGCGACGCTGTTCGACCGGCTACACCATGCCGAGGGCCGCCTTGCGGCCACCGCGCCGCCGGAGCCGCCGCCGCCGCATTATTGAGGGCGGCGGAGCAGGTGTCCGTGCCGGCGTCCTGCGTCCGGCAGCTCGCGTCGGGAACGGCCCCGACTGGACCAACTCCCCGTGTGACCTTACCTTGGCTCCACGACCACCAGCCAAGGCTTTCCAATGGACGACGTCCCGCCCAAGTTCCTGCCCTTCGACCTCTCCGCCACCGTTCCGGAAGACGGGGCGCCGGAGCCTGACCGCATCGTCAAGGGCGATCCGCGCTTTCGCACCTGGAATGTGGAGGAGAGCCCGGACGGCAAGATGTTCTCCGGCGTCTGGGAGGCAACGCCCGGGATCTGGCGCGTCTCCTACGACGAGTGGGAATTCTGCTCCATCCAGTCCGGCATCTCGTTGCTGCACGAAGACGGCGCGGAGGCTCCGCATCGGCTGGAAGCCGGCGACAGCTTCGTTATCCGGCCGGGGTTCTCGGGTCTTTGGGAAGTGGTCGAGACGACCCGCAAGCTCTACGTGATCCGCCTGCCTTGACTGGGAAGCCGCGCATTCTGGTGCTTGGAGGGACGCAGGAGGCAGCAAGCCTTTGCCGACTGCTGGCCGAGCGTCGGGGTCTTGACGCGAGGGTCTCGCTTGCCGGGCGCACGGTGGCACCGAAGCCGCTGCCGCTGCCGACCCGGATCGGCGGATTCGGCGGCGCTGATGGGCTTGCCGCCCACCTGCGCGATGAGGGGATCACGCATCTCGTCGATGCCACGCACCCCTTCGCCGCGCAGATTTCCGACAATGCCGTGATTGCCGCGCACGCCGCCGGCGTGCCTCTGCTCGTCCTTGCCCGCCCGCCGTGGCAGCGCGAGCCCGGCGACCGGTGGACCGAGGTTGCCGACAATGCCGGTGCCGTCGCGGCGCTGGGGTCTGCACCCCGGCGGGTGTTCCTGACCATCGGTCGGCTCGGCATCGCCGATTTTTCTGTCGCCCCGCAGCACGCCTACCTGATCCGTAGCATCGACGACCCAGGCGATCTGTCCGTCTTCCCTAGGCATCGCCTTGTGCTCGATCGCGGTCCCTATGCCGCCGACGCGGAGGAAGCCCTGATGCGGGACGAAGGGATCGACGTCGTCGTTTCCAAGAACAGCGGCGGCCCGGCGACCTACGGCAAGATCGAGGCTGCGCGCCGGCTGGGCATCGAAGTGGTCATGGTGACGCCGCCGGCCCGGGCCGACGTGCCGACGGTGCATGATCCGGAGGCCGTGCTGGCGTGGATCGATGCGTCTTGAGCGCCGGCCTAGCCTTCAAGGATGAAGGATGCCGTTCTTGACGATGTGCTCCAGCCCTTTTCTGACGGCAATGCACTTGATCATGCTCTTCTTGCCGTTTCGGGTGAACGTCGCACCGATACTTTTGATGTTTCGGTCTATGTACCAGCTGTAGATTGCGTTGACCGTCAGTTCCATTCCGTATTTCACGAACAGATGATTGGCGTTCATTGCGAAGTCGGCGTCCCGGGAGATCACTTCGCTGTTGATCGAGGCGAATTCGGCGATCTGCATGATCGCGCGCTGTTCGAGAGCCAGGTTCGGGATATGGCCGGCCATGCACTCAAGAAGGTTCACCTTGCCATCGTAATTTCCATCACGAGGATCGAAAAACGAGGCGATCGCGACCGCCTTGTTTCCGGAAAAGCCGACGGCGCCGATATCAATCCTGGAGCCGTTCCTGATCGTCACCCATTGCAAATCACTCATTTGATCAAATCTGTCAAAGAAGAAATATTAAGGATTAATAAATTGTCGACAGGAAGTTATTGTCTTGACTAGATTAAAGTAACGCAAGTCCCAATGCGGCTATGAATACAATAATCGCCTGGATCGTTAACGCCCGAACGTAGAGCGCCAATGCCCGGTCGATGTCGTCCGGGCCAACGTCGCGCCGGCCGTTGCCCATGGTGGCGTCGTTGACGCGGGTGTTGCCATAGACCTTCGGACCGTTGAGGGCGAGGCCGAGGGCCCCTGCGGTCGCCGCCTCCGGCCAGCCGGCATTGGGCGAGCGGTGATGCTGGGCATCGCGGAAGACGGCCTGGACGGCCTGCCTCGGCGAGGCGCCGCGCATGGTGGCGGCGGCCAGCACCAGGAACAGCGCCGAGAGCCTTGAGGCCGGCAGGTTGACGAGGTCGTCGAAGCGGGCGGAGGCCCAGCCGAAGGCGCCGTGGCGCTCGGTCTTGTGGCCGATCATGCTGTCGGCGGTGTTGACGGCCTTGTAGGCGACGCCGCCCGGGAACCCGAGGATCGTCATGTAGAAGACCGGCGCGACGATACCGTCGGACAGGTTTTCGGCAAGGCTTTCGATGGCCGCGCGGGAAACGCCCGCCTCGTCGAGATAGGCCGGGTTGCGCCCGACGATCCGGCCGACGGCTGTGCGGCCTTCCTCAAGCGACACGCGCAACCCCACCGAAACCTGCGCGACATGAACATAGAGGCTGCGCTGGGCGAGCAGCGTCGAGGCGAGGATGGCAAGCGCCGCGAAGCCGATCGGATGAAAGCCGATCAGCCGGTCGAGAAGGAAGGCGGCGAGTGTCGGCAGGCCGATGATGATCGCGAGCGCGACGACGCCAAGCGCCCTTCGAATGTCCTCGCCATGCTCCGGCCGATTCAATGCATCGTCGAGCGCGGCGATCAGCGCACCGATCCAGGTGACCGGATGGCCGATCCACCGAAAGAGGACTTGCGGATAGCCCGTCAGTGCTTCGGTGAGGATCGCGGCGAGGGCGAGAAACGGAAAGAGCCAGAAGTCCAAGATGCTGATCCGACGTGTTCGATGATGACGAGATCGATCGCCGGCGACTGATACGCCGAAAAATGCCCTGTGCAAATGCGCGATCGACGCTCGTCATTCGCCGCTTCATTGTCTATTGACGGTAGAGGGGTGGACAATCGTCGACAGTCGCCACCCTTTTTCTGCGTGAACCGGATTGCCGCGGCATTCTTTCACAGACCATGGCCGGTGACCTTTGGGGCGCCGATTTCTCGAGCCAAGACGTTCCGCCTTGCCCACCGACAGCACCGACATCCTGCCTTATGCCAAGCGCGGCGTCGTGGACCAGCATCCGCCGCTGGTGCTGCTGCACGGCTTCGGGGGGAGTGCGGCCGGCTGGACCAATCTCCAGATCGCCCTTGAGCGCCGGCGCCGGTCCATCGCCTTCGACCTGCCGGGCCATGGCCGGGCGCTCGGCGCGGCGAAGATCGGCAACGCCCATGTCTCAATGCTGGCGGTGATGGCCAGCATGGATGCGCTGGGGCTCGACCGGGTGCATCTCGTCGGCCATTCCATGGGCGGGGCCGTGGCGGCGCTGCTGGCCCTCAAGGCACCGGAACGGCTTGCGAGCCTTACGCTGCTTTCGCCGGGCGGCTTCGGCCGCGAAATCAATCATGTGCTTCTTCGCGCCTATGGCCGGGCACGGGACCTGGAGGCGCTGGCGCCGCTGGTGCCGCAGTTCTTCGGGCCGGCGTTCCGCCTGCCGCGCCGGATGGTCGAGAACGAGGCGCGCGAACGGGCCGAACCCGGCCGGGTCGAGACGCTGGTCGACATCTGCGAATCGATCCTCGACGGCAACATGCAGAAGATGCTGCCGCGCGAGGCGCTCGGCGACCTCAAGGTGCCGGTGAAGGTGATCTGGGGCTTTGCCGACCGGGTGCTGCCGGTCAGCCAGTCGGCCGGCCTTCCGGGCATGGTGGCGCTGCACCGCTTTGCCGGTGTCGGCCACATGCCGCATCTGGAGGTGCCGCGCGAGGTGGCGCGGCTGATCGCCCACCAGATCACGCTGGAAGACGTGGGATAACCCTGCGTCTCAGTCCAGCTTTGCCTTCCAGCGCGTCAGCAGCGCGGCATTCGTCACCACCGTCACCGAACTCATCGCCATGGCGGCACCGGCAAGGGCCGGGGTCAGAAGGCCAAAAGCGGCGACGGGAATGCCGATCACGTTGAAGATGAAGGCCCAGAAGAGGTTGGTGCGGATCTTCCACCAGGTCGCGGAGGCGATGTCGAGCGCGGCGGCCACCAGTCTCGGGTCGGGCCGCATCAGGGTGATGCCGGCGCTTTCCAGCGCCACGTCCGATCCCGTGCCGATGGCGATGCCGACATCGGCGAGGCTGAGCGCCGGGGCATCGTTGACGCCGTCGCCGACCATCGCCACCCTGTGGCCCTCGCCCTGAAGCCGGGTGACCTCGTCGCCCTTGTCCTCCGGACGCACCGGTCCCTGCCAGCCGTCGAGATCGAGCCTTGCGGCCACGGATCGTGCGACGGCGGTGCTGTCGCCGGTGAGCATACGAGAGGCGACGCCCCTGGCCTTCAACGCGTTGACCGCCATGACGGCCTCGGGGCGAAGCTGATCGGCCAGCGCGATAAGGCCGATGACCACCCCGTCACGCGCCACGAAGGTGACGGTCTTGGCTTCCTCCTCCAGGCGCAAGAAGTCCGCCGAAAGAACACCAATGGCCGCCTTTTCCTCGGCCATCAGGGCCTCGTTGCCGATGGCGACGCGGACGCCGTCGACGCGAGCGGTCACGCCGCGGCCGGTGCGCGAGCGAAATGCCTCGGCCGGTTGGAGTGCGATTCCGCGTTCCCTGGCGGCCTCGACGACGGCACCGGCCAGCGGGTGGAGGCTCATCGCCTGGACCGAGCCGGCAAGGCGCAGGATCTCGTCTTCGCTCACGCCGGGTGCAGGCACCACATCGGTGACAGCCGGCTTGCCGATCGTCAGCGTGCCGGTCTTGTCGAAGATCACGGTATCGATGTGGTGGGTGCGCTCGAGCGTCTCGATGTCCTTGACCAGAATGCCGGCCCTGGCGGCGGCGCCGGTTCCGGCGACGAGCGCTGTCGGGGTCGCAAGGCCGAGGGCGCAGGGGCAGGCGACCACGAGCACGGAAACGCCGGCGATCAGTGCGGTTTCGAAGTCGGCGCCGTTGATCAGCCAGCCAAGGACGGCGAGGACGGCGATGGCAACGACGGTGGGCACGAAGACCGCCGAAATCCTGTCGACGAGCCGCTGGACGGGCGCCTTGCCGGTCTGGGCGTTCTCGACCATGCGGGTGATGCGGGCGAGCGTCGTATCCTCGCCGAGCGCATCGGCCCGAAGCGTCAGGACGCCTTCGCCGTTGAGCGTGCCGGCAACGACCTTGTCGCCGACGGCCTTCTCGACCGGAAGGCTCTCGCCGGTGACGAGGCTTTCGTCGAGGCTGCTGGCGCCATCCTCGATCATGCCGTCGACGGGCACGCGCTCGCCGGGGCGAACGCGGATCTTGTCGCCGAGCACGAGGTTCTCGACGGGCACGGTTTCCTCGCCGGTTTGCGTGACGCGGGTCGCCGTTTCGGGGCGCAGGGCCATCAGGGCGCGGATTGCCGCCGTGGTGCCGGCCTTGGCGCGGCTTTCCATCAGCTTGCCGGCCAGGATCAGCGTCAGGACGGTGGCCGCGCCCTCGAAATAGAGATGGCCCATGGCAGCATGGCCGCGCGTTGCCAGCATATAGACGCTGAAGGCCCAGGCCGTCGTCGTGCCGAGGGCGACGAGCACATCCATGTTGGCGCTGCCGCCGCGTAGCGCATGCCACGCGCCGCGATAGAAGCGCGTGCCTGCGATCACCTGCACCAGCGTGCCGAGGACGAGTTCGGTGACCGGCGAGAGCAGGTGTCCGCCGCCCCACGCCATGCCGATCATCTGGGCAAGGAAGGGAAGGGTCAGCAGCGCGGAGACGGCAAAGATCAGCAGAAGATGGCGCCATTCGGCGCGCTGGCTTGCTTCCCGTTCCTCGCGCGCCTTGCGGCGGGCGGCGGGGACGTCGGCGCGCGGAATGGCCTCGTAACCGGCGAGATCCACCGCATCGACGAGGACTTCGACGGGCGTGCCGCTCATCAGGGTCACGTCGGCGCGTTCCAGCGGCAGGTTCACATGCGCCTCGACCACGCCGTCGATGCGCGACAGCACCTTCTCGACGCGCGCGGAACAGGCGGCGCAGGTCATGCCGCGAATATCGAAGGTCTTCTGGGTCGTTGCGGCGGCCTGCTGGCGCGGCGCTGTCATTGCATCCATGGCGGGATCTCCCGATCTTTCTGGCGCTCATATGAGGTTTCCAGTGACGGGAAGGTCAAGTCCGGCAAAGCCCTCTTGTTTCAATCACTCTGCGGCCGGAATTCTCTCGCACTGGGGACGATCCCGTTGCTATGGTGACACAAAGGGCAAGCCCGAAATTTGAACAGTACAGGAAAGGCACCTGCCGATGAGGCTCTGGATCAAGAACCCGCTCGCCATTCTGGCCGATGGAGATGCGGGTGGCGGCATCGTGGTCGAGGGCAGGAAGATCGTCGAACTGGTCGCCTCGGGCAAGACGCCGTCGGCGCCTGTCGACGAGACCTATGACGCCTCGCGGCATGTGGTCATTCCGGGCCTCGTCAACACCCACCACCACATGTTCCAGACGCTGACGCGGGCCCATCCGGCGGCGATCAACAAGGAACTCTTTCCCTGGCTGATGGCGCTCTATCCGATCTGGGCGAAGAACGTGAAGCCGGACGCCTTCCGCCTCGGCACGCGTCTGTCGCTCACAGAACTTCTGCTTTCGGGCTGCACCACCGCCTCCGACCATCACTATCTCTATACGCCCGGCCTCGACAACGCGATGGACATCCAGGCGGAAGAGGCGAGCGCCATCGGCATGCGCATGACGCTGACGCGCGGCTCCATGAACCTGACGGTGGAGGAGGGCGGCACCGCCATTCCCGGCACGGTGCAGGACACGGACGTCATCCTGGCGGACTGCGAGCGGGTCGTCTCGAAGTACCACGACGCCTCGGAGGGGGCGATGTTCAAGGTGGCGCTTGCTCCTTGCGCGCCCTTCAACGTGAAGAAGGAGGTCATGGTCGAATCGGCCAGGATGGCCGAGAAATACGACCTGCGCCTCCACACCCACCTCGCCGAGACCAACGACGAGACGGCCTATTGCATGGAGAAATTCCAGTGCCGGCCGGTGGACTATCTGGAGGACGTGGGCTGGATGAACCATCGGGTGTGGCTCGCCCACGGCATCCACTTCAACGACGACGAGGTGAAGCGGCTCGGCCATGCCTGCGTCGGCGTCTGCCATTGCCCGACGTCCAACATGGTGCTCGCCTCCGGCCAGTGCCGGACCAAGGAACTGGACGCGGCCGGTTCGCCGGTCGGCCTCGGCGTTGACGGGTCGGCTTCCAACGACAATTCCAACCTGATGGAAGCGTTGCGTCACGCGCTGATGATCGGGCGCCTCACCTATGACGCGGCCTCGGTGACCCATTTCGACGTCTTCAAATGGGCGACGGAAGGCTCGGCGCGCTGTCTCGGGCGTGAGGATATCGGCAAGATCGCGGTCGGCAAGCAGGCCGACATCGCCATGTTCACGCTGGACGAATTGCGCTTTTCCGGTGCCGGCGATCCGCTGGCGGCCCTCGTGCTCTGCGGCGCCCACGCGGCGGACCGGGTGATGGTGGCGGGCCAATGGCGCGTCACCGACGGCGCGCCGCTCGGCGTCGATGTCGCGCGGCTGCGCTACGAGCATGGCGAAGCGGCGAAGAAGTTCCTCGAGGCGCTTTGAGTCAGATCCGATGATGCTTCCCCGCCGCCGCTGGGCCGAGATGCGGGCCCCGGATTTTCTTGGCGATACGTCCGACTGGGTCGCCGTGCTGCCCGTCGCCGCCATCGAGCAGCACGGGCCGCATCTGCCGGTCTCGACCGACACGACGATTGCCGAAGGGCAGGTCGAACGGGTGATCGAGCTGATGCCGAAGGGGCTTCCGGCCACCTTCCTGCCCGTGCAGGCGGTGGCGAAGTCCAACGAGCATATCGCCTCGCCCGGCACCCTGACGCTCGACTGGGAGACGGTGACCAAGGTCTGGCTCGACATCGGCGACAGCGTCGCAAGGGCGGGGGTGAAGAAGCTGGTGATCGTCACGTCGCATGGCGGCAACGTGCCGATCATGGACATCGTCGCCCGCGAGCTGCGCATCCGCCACGGCATGCTGGCCGTTGCGACGAGCTGGCTGCGCTTCGGTCAGCCCGAGGGCCTTTATCCGGACGCGGAGCGAACCTACGGCATCCACGGCGGCGACATCGAGACCTCGATCATGCTGCATCTGGCGCCCGATCTGGTCGATATGACCGCGGCGGAGGATTTCTGCACGCTTCAACTCGATCTCATCGCAACGAAGAAGCACCTTCGCGGCCATGGCCCGGCACAATTCGGCTGGACGATGCAGGACCTCAACGCCAAGGGCGCGGCCGGCAATGCCGCAGCTGCAACGGCCGAGAAGGGCCGTCGGTCACTCGACCACGCGGCGAGGGGATTTATCGAACTCCTCGATGATATTCACAGTTTCTCCCCATCAAGTCTTTGGGGTTCCTAGCGGTTTAGGTCCAATTTTAAATATCTTCGCAACCTTCGCGGAAATCTCCACGTGCAGCGGTCGAGCCGATCTCGGCCGGCCGAAAGGCGTGGTTTTATGATAATTATCTGAAACGACAATTGTTTTCTGCCATCCGAGATTTCCCTTTGCTGCCAAAGTCTTCCCGTTCCGGTCGCAGGCGCCCCCGGGCGCTTCTTAGGGATTTTTCAGACAAAGGAAGAACCTTGACCCCAATCCATTTGAACGAAAATGGAACATCCCACAGCGCCAGGCCATCGCGCCGGCATTCATGCACAGGTTTTCCACAGCGCCCGAAGGCGTTGGCGGGTGTGGCCGCCTGTCGTTGCGGCTCTGTTCGCGGCGTTCATCGCTTGGGAAGGAAGTCGCGGGACAATGCGATTCGACGCGGTCCTCCCCGCTGCCGCAGGAAAGCCATGGAATAGACCGAGACACGCTGAGCATTGCCGTGTTGCGGCCGTCCACTGTGCCGGCAGCGGTTCGGCGGAGTCGCACGCAGGGCGACCTGCTTTCTTTGGCACTGGACACTTGATCATGACGTTCTTTTCCCGGTCGTTGCCTCTTTTCCTCGCTCTCTCCGCCTCGCTTGCCGCCTGCTCGACCCCCGAGCCCCCGCGCCAGAAGCCGTCCATCTACGAAAGCATGGCCCGGCCCGGCGCCAAGGTCGATCAGGCCAAGGCGGTCGAGATGATCAGCCAGTACCGCATCGCCAACGGCGCCGGCCCTTTGAAGACCGACCCGAAGCTGGTCAAGATCGCGCAGGACTATGCGGAGGCGATGGCCAAGTCCGGCGACATGACCCATGTGCTTCAGCCCTACGGCTCGCTGCTGAAGCGCCTGCGCGATGCCGGCTATGCCTACAAGATCGCCGGCGAAAACATCGCGGCGGGTCAGTACACCCTGGCCGATGTCTTTTCCGAATGGCGCCAGTCACCGCGCCATGACGCAGGCATGAAGAGCGCTGACAAGACCGTGATGGGGATCGGCGTCGCCTACAATCCGAACAGCAAGTACAAGGTCTACTGGTGCCTCATCCTGGCCTGGCCGAAAACGCCCGAGGAGGTCGCGGCCGCCGCCGCAACGCAATGACAAGACGGCGCATTTCCTTCGCACTGCGATCACGCAGTCGCAACATGACGGGCTGCCGGTTCTATGCCGGCTATCGCGACGGTTGTGACCAAGCTCCCGCTTTCGCTCGTCTTTCCCTGCCCGTTCTGGCTTCAATTTGAATGTTGCAATGCACACAAAATTTGCTTTGTGCGCTGCAAGGGCGCAGAATAAGAGGAACTACTGAACGAGTGCAGCCATGCTAACCCGACCGACCAGCTTTCCCGATCTTCATCGAAGCTTTCGCTTCGATATTCCCGGCCTCTACAACATGGGCAGGGACGTGATCGACCGTTGGGCGGCGACCGAGCCTGACCGGCCGGCGCTGATCGTTCATCGGGAGGCCGGGCCGCCGCGCTTTGCGACCTACGGCTATCTGGCGTCCTGGTCGAACCGGCTGGCCAATGCCCTCAAGGCGTCGGGCCTTGCGGTGGGGGATCGGATGGGCATCCTTCTGCCCCAGTCGCCCGAAACCGTGATTTCTCATGTCGCCGCCTACAAGATGGGGGCGATCGCCGTGCCGCTGGCGATCCTGTTTGGAACAGAGGCGCTGCGGTACCGCCTGAAGGATGCGGGGATCAAGGTGCTCGTGACGACCGTGGAGGCGGCCGAACGGATCGAGCCCCTGCGCAGCAGTCTGTCCGATCTGGAGCTCGTCATCACGGTGGACGGCACCGGTCCGAATGCCGTCGACTTCAAGACCTTCGCCGGTCAGGGCGGACGGGAGTTCGAGGCGATCGACAGTCGCCCCGACGATCCGGCGCTGATGATCTACACCTCGGGCACCACCGGCGCGCCGAAGGGGGCGCTGCACGGCCATCAGGTCCTGCTCGGCCATCTGCCGGGCATCCAGCTTTCGCAGGAATTGATGCCACAGCCCGGCGACGTGATGTGGACCCCTTCCGACTGGGCGTGGGCGGGCGGTCTTCTCAATGCGCTGATGCCGGCCTTGCACTACGGCGTTCCGGTCGTTGCCTACCGCTTCGAGAAGTTCGATCCGGAACGGGCGCTGGCGCTGATGGCCAGGCACAAGGTGACGAACGCCTTCCTGCCGCCGACGGCGCTCAAGATGATGAAGGCCGACGGGGTCAGGATCGACCGCGACGCCCTGAAGCTGAGGGCCATCGGCTCGGCCGGTGAACGACTGGGGACCGAGGCCTTTCACTGGGCGCGGGAGGCCTTCGGCATTCCGGTCAACGAGTTCTACGGGCAGACGGAATGCAACGCCGTCATCGGGTCCTGTGCCGGACTCGGCGTTTCCAAGGCCGGCGCCATCGGCAAGCCGATACCTGGCCATTCCGTCGTCATTCTCGGCGAGGATGGCGAGCCCGTGCCCGCCGGTGTCGCAGGCGAGATCGCGATCGAGCGGCCCGATCCGGTGATGTTCCTGAAATACTGGAATCAGCCCGAGGCGACCGAAGCCAAGTTCGTCGGCGACTACATGACCACCGGCGACCGGGGCGTCATGGACGACGAGGGCTACATCAGCTTCATCGGCCGGGACGACGACCTCATCACCTCGGCCGGCTACCGCATCGGCCCCGGAGAGATCGAGGATTGCCTCATCGCGCATCCGGCGGTGCGCCTTGCCGTCGTCGTCGGCAAGCCGGATCCGATCCGCACGGAAATCGTCAAGGCCTATGTCGTGCCGCAGGACGGTGTGACGGTCAGCGACGATCTGGTCAACGACATCAAGAGCTTCGTGCGCTCGCGGCTTTCCGCCCACGAATATCCGCGCGAAATCGAGTTCGTCGAGGACATCCCGATGACGACATCGGGCAAGGTCATCCGGCGCGCCTTTCGCGAGGCAGCGACGCCGTAGCGCGGCGTCGGCCACGGGCCGATCGCGCCTGTTTCGATCCGATACTACTCCGGGTTTTGCTGAAATGCTGGGCACGTGCTTTGTTCCGTGCCCATAATTTCATCATACAATCGACGTATTTCGCATTGATATCAATCCCTTATCAAGATTCCCGACCTAGTTTGAGGTAAACTTCCTCGATTGGACGGCCTTGTTATGCGTGCATTCCTTCCCAGTCGCATCGTCAGCGGCTTCTCCCGTCTTTCCCTTTCCACCCGCCTGACGGCATCGAGCCTCATCTGGCTCTGCGGCCTCGTGGGACTGGTCGGAGCGTCGTATTTCACCATTGGTGTGTTGCGTCAGAGCGGGGTCGACGTGACGGCGGTGTCGCGGCTCGTCCAGTCCGCCCGCCTCGTGGAGGTCCATGTCCTCGATCTGGTCGCGGCCGAGGGCGGTTTTGTCGCCGCTCCCTCCCCGGCGGGCGTAACGGCGCTTCGCGGCGACACGGCCAGGGTCGAGGCGCAGGCCGCGTCGCTTGCCGAGGCGGCAGCGGGCCTTGGCATCGAGATCGACCAGCTGCAGATTCTCACCGACGCACTGGCGACGATTTCCGGTCTTTTCGACGATCTCTTCAAGCAACAGGCGGTGATCGGCTTCACGGCAGAGGACGGGCTCTACGGCGGGCTCGTTTCCGCCGACAAGGCGCTCGGCGTCGCCATCAACAAGGTCTCCAAGAGCGGCATGAACGAGGCGACCGTCCGGATCGTCCAGGGCTATGCCCAGATGGAACACGCCCGCGCGCAGTTCGAACTGACGCTGGGCGATTCCGCGCGCGGCCGGGTGGACAGCGCTGCCGTCAGGCTGGGCCGCTACATCGACAAGACCAACATTTCCGCCGACGACAAGACGCAGCTTCATCAGCTTCTCGACGGCTATACCAACGCCTTCGCCGGGTGGTCGCAGGGCGTGCTGCAGCGGGCGCCGCTCATCGACAAGCTGCGTCTCAATTTCGATCTGGTGCCCGATATCGTCGAACAGATCGTCGCGACAGCGTCCGCGACCCAGGAGGCAGCGGTGGCGAGCGGAAAGGCCGCCGAGGACCGGGCGATGCTGGTCATTCCCCTGGTGGCGGGCCTGACGCTCATCCTGGGCGTCGGCATCAACCTCGCCATCGTGAGCAGCATCACCGGGCCGGCCGGCCGGCTGAAGCGGGTGATGATGGCGCTGGCCGACGGCGAGGAGCCGGAGGTGCCCGACATGGACCGCAAGGACGAGTTCGGCGACATGGCCCGCACCGTTGCCATCTTCCGCGACAATGCGATCGAGCGTCGCCAGCTTGCCAACGATGCCCTCACGGATGCGGAGGTGCGCCGGGAACGCCAGAGCCGGGTCGACAACCTCGTCGAGGCCTTCCGCCATGATGTCCGCGAGATGCTTGACGGTGTCGCAGCCTCGATGGAAGGGATGAACCGGACCGCCGAGGGACTGCGCCTGCTGGCCGACGACACCGCGCGCCAGACATCGAGCGCGACGGCGACGTCGAGTTCCACCCGATCGGGTGTCGAGACGGTCGCCGCGGCGGCGGAAGAACTGTCCGCGTCGATCCAGGAGATCTCCAATCAGGTCAACATGGCGAACGGGGTGGTCGAGGCTGCCGGGCGGGAAGCCGACGCGAGCAACAGCGAAGTGCAGCAGCTTGCCGATGCCGCCTCGAAGATCGGCGAAGTGATCGGCCTGATCCGCGCGATTGCCGAACAGACCAATCTTCTGGCGCTCAATGCGACCATCGAAGCCGCGCGGGCAGGGGAAGCCGGCAAGGGGTTTGCCGTCGTCGCCGGTGAGGTCAAGTCGCTCGCGGCCCAGACCGCCCGGGCGACCGAGGAAATCGCCGGCCATATCGGCGGGATCCAGTCCTCGACCCAAGCGACGGTTCAGTCCATTGCCCAGATCACCGGCACCATGGGCGAGGTTTCCGAACGCATCGGCGCCGTCGTTGCCGCCATCCAGCAGCAGGGATCGGCCACGCAGCAGATCAGCAGTACGATTTCGCTCGTCGCAGACAGCGCGATCGAGGTCAATCAGAACATCGAGAATGTCGGGCGCAGCTGCGACGAAACCCGGCGCTCGTCAGGCGACGTCAGCGGAGCGACCGCCGAGGTCGGCGAGATGACGCGCAGGCTCACGACGACGATCGACCGGTTCCTCGCCGATGTGGCGGCCGCCTGAGCGGATCACGACGTCGGAGCAGGGGCCTTGGCGCGCAGCTTGTCGAGTTCGTGGCAGGCGCCCCATTCCGAAATCGCGACCACCGGTTCGTAAGTCGAGGACTTCGAGATCGAGTCGGTCAGGATGTAGCTGTAGTGGGCGAACAGCGCCTTCCGGTAGGGGAACTCGTCGAGAAGCCGATCCTTGAACAGGAAGGTGACCCTGTTCGCGGTCTTGGACTGCTCTTCGACGGCGGCCAGCCACTCGCCGTTCGACTGGAGCGGGCTCACGAGAATCTGGCAGTCGGGGAGGACGGCGGCCGTCCTCTGCGTGTCCTTGATCCGCGACAGTTCGAAGCCGGCCGATTTCAGCAGCGCCATGGTTCGCGGTGAAAAGGCGGCGTCATTCTGCATGTGCGACGCCTCGTATTTGACGTCGCCGACCTTTTGCTTGAGGCCCAGCGGAATGACGAGGACGCCAAGGAGAAGGATAATTGCGGTCTTCATGCCGCGACCTTCCGCTGGCTGCCGAACATGGAGATGCCGACAATCCAGACCAGCGTGATCATCGCGATGATCTGCGATCCCGTGCCGGTGTGCAGATAGTCATAATAGTGGCTGTAGCGCGCCATCATGAACAGGCGAATCCAGTTGATGAGGAACATGCCGAGCAGGCCGATCGCCAGAATGTGCCAGTTGTCCCGGGCCTTGGTCTTGTTGACCATGGAGAAGGTCAGCCAGGCCAGCACCAGGTAATTGAGGCCGTGCAGCGACGAGCAGCTCCAGAGAACCACGATCGGGTCGTTCTGGTCGTTCGGCACGATCATGTTGCCCTTGACGCTGTATCCCGCCGCGAGCGAGACGATCAGCGCATCGAGCCACAGCAGCTTGAGGCCAATGAAGGTGATGATGAGCTTTCCCCAGAAGAGGGGAACGGCGAGATAGGCCGCCAGAATGCCGAGCTGGAAGGAGCTCAGGGCGACGCGCAGCCCCACGAGGGTCAGCGCTACCCAGGAAAACCAGTACATCGGGATATAGATCAGCGCGATCATCGCCACGATGAACAGATTCTCGAGCCGGGAATTGGCAAGGGGCTCGATCTCCGCCTCCCACAGGGACCAGGCTGCCCAGGCGAAGGAGAACAGGATGATCGGGTTCAGCGTACCGCCGGACATCAGAGCCGTCAGGGCATCGGTCTTCTGGACCTCCTCGATGACAACAAAGGTCACGGCGTTGATAAAGGCGGCAATGACCAGAATACTATAAATCTGACCGAGCCGAATATCCGACTTCAAGCGAGCGAGCAATTCCATCGTTCCACCCAAGGCAATCAACTTCGAGCCGGAAAACCGGCCTACATGAGATTCGGCAAGTCTTTGAGCAAACAGTAGTCATGATCGCCCGTTGCACTGGGCCCAAGCGATGGCACGACCGAAATCTCAATGAATTCTGTGTCACTTTCGTGGCGACAAATAAACGGTTTAGTCACGATGATCGCGAACAACCACCTTCGCCAACATCGCAACCATAGCAATGCAGCAGGTTGTCGGGAAGGTCAATCTTCGGGCCGGCGCGGCCTTGCGTGGTAGAAATCTTTTGATCACTTCCGGGAACGACTGAAGAGGGCGAGGTCGCGCCTTCTTCGGCGCTCGGCAGCGCGAGCCTGAACCCAGAAGCTACCGACTAGCCGCGCACGGGCATCTGCACGTTCCTGAGGCTGATGGCCGTCAGGAGGCCGACGAGGGCATAGCCCGCAGCGACCAGGAAGAGCGGATGGAAGGCCTGCTGATAAGCGAGGCCGATCATCTGCTGGGTCTGCGACGGCAGTGCGGAGAGGACGTCCGGGGACAGCTTTTCCAGATTGGGGACACCGGGGATCGTCGTGGCAAAGGGGGCCAGTCCCGCGGCGACGATCGCGCCGTAGATCGATATCGCGATCGATGCGCCGCCCATGCGGGTCAATGTTGCCGATCCGGTCGCCGCGCCGACGTCCCGGCGGTCGGCGGCATTCTGGATTCCCAGAATGGGCACCTGCTGCCCGACGCCGATGCCGATCCCATCGACCAGAAGAATGGCCGCGGCCAGAATGAGGGGCGTTTCCGGGCCGAGCAACGACAGGCTGAGCAGAGCGACCAGGCAGGTCGTCATGGAGAGGATCGAGAAGATCTTGTAGCGGCCCGTGCGCGACATGATTCGTCCGGCGGTGATCGAGCCGGCGGCGATGCCGCCGGTCAGCGGGATGAAGAACAGGCCCGCGGCGGTCGGGCTCATCGAGAGCGTCGATTGCAGGTAGAGGGCGATGTAATTGACCATCCCGATACCGATGCTGCCGCTGGCAACGGAGATGATCAGAAGCCGCGCAATCGTGGGATTGGCAAAGAGGCTGAGGGGGATGACGGGTTCCGGCACGCGCCGCTCCACCCGAACCCAGAAGACGAGGCATATTGCGCCGGCGCCAATGACCGCGATCGCCAGCGGAGAAAAAAGGCCGCCGAAAAGTTCACTCCCATCCGCCCACAAGACGATGCTCGCGGTCACGCCGGCCAGAAGCAACGCGCCGGCATAGTCGATCTTCGGCTTGCGGTCCGGCCGCCGGTTGGGAAACAGCAGGCCCAGCCCCAAGAGGACGACGATCCCGATCGGCAGATTGATGAGAAAGATGGACCGCCAGCCGAAGAGGTCGCTCATGGTGCCGCCGAGGACCGGCCCGATAAACCCGGACGCCATCAACATCAGGCTCGAATAGCTTTGATATTTCGCCCGTTCGCGCGGCGCGAACAGGTCGGCGTTGATGGAGAAGATCGAGACCATGATGCCGCCGCCGCCGAGCGCCTGCAGAACGCGCGCAGCGATCAGCGTATCCATCGATACGGCCAGGCCGCAGGTCAGCGATCCGAGCACGAAAAGCCCTATGGCCGTCATGACGGTGTATTTTCGGCCGAAAAGGTCGCCGAGCTTGCCGTAGATCGGCATGATGGCGCTCGACGTCAGGAGATAGGCCGATCCCACCCAGCCGAAGCGCTCGATATGCCCGAATTCGCCGACGATCGTCGGCAGCGCGGTGGCGATGATCTGCACATCGAGGGTGGCCATGAAGACGCCGGCCATCAGGAAGGCGAAGACGATCAGCCTGAGGCGAGGGTCAGGGATCAAGGTCTGATGGGCCTCGGCAGACGTGAGGGCCTCGGCGTCGCGGCTGGGCTTGTCCATGGAAATGCCTTTTGAAGGAAGGAAACATCCTTGTCGCGCTTATATGACTTTAGCATTTAAGTGTCAAACGCACATATTTGACAAAAGCACGTTACTGCCTGTATCGAAGGGCAAGGGAGACTGGATGGACCATGGAAGACAGCGTCGACAAACCGGCGGCCGGTGCTGAAACGCCAGATATCGCAACGATTTCGGAATCGATGGTGCGCATGCGCATGCTCACCGGGCGGCGCATCATCACGCGCCTTGCCATGGACCAGTTGGGGATCCCCCTGGAACTGACCCATGCCGACGTGATCAAGACGGTCAAGTGGATTGCGAAGGATGGCGAGGTGACGGTGGGGGCGATCGCCGAGATGATGCGCATCGATCCCTCGCGCAGCAGCCGTCTCGTGTCCGAACTCGTCGAGCGAGGCATGCTCCGGCGGGCCGCCTCGCAATCGGACGCGCGCCGGACGGTCGTCGAATTGACGGAGAAGGCCGGAGACTATTTCGAGGCGGCGGAGCGCGCCAAATACGACGTGATCCGCGCGATCACGGCCGACTGGAGCCCAGAGGATATCGCCCTCTTCGCCAGACTTTTCGAACGTTTCATCACCGAATACGAGAACGTGGCGCGGGCGCGCGGCAAGTAGCGGTTCGGCCGGTGCTGCCTTCTGTCTTCTGCCTGTGGCCTCAGGACGCGAGGGTGCTGTTTGCGCCCTGCCTCACCTTGCCGTCCTCGAACTCGATGATGCGGTCGAATAGATCGAGCGAGCGGGGGTCGTGGGTGACGACGGCAACGGCCGACCCGCGTTCGGTGGCGATTTTCCGGAACAGTTCCATCACCTGCCGTCCGCGCACGCTGTCGAGTGCAGCCGTCGGTTCGTCGGCCAGAAGCAGCGGCGGATCGTTGG
Source organism: Hartmannibacter diazotrophicus (assembly GCF_900231165.1). Lineage (GTDB taxonomy): Bacteria > Pseudomonadota > Alphaproteobacteria > Rhizobiales > Pleomorphomonadaceae > Hartmannibacter > Hartmannibacter diazotrophicus. The sequence continues at coordinate 4,262,514 of NZ_LT960614.1, read as the reverse complement.
CGAGCGCCCGCGCCACGGCGACGCGCTGCTGCTCGCCGCCGGAGAGCCTGGCCGGAATGTTGTCGGCGCGATGGACGAGATCGAGGGCGGCCAGAAGTTCGCGGGCATAGGCCCGTGCCGGACCGATCGGCACGTCGTCGATCGTCAGGGCGAGCGCAACGTTTTCCTCCGCCGTCAGGAAGGGGATGAGATTGGCCTTCTGGAAGATGAAGCCGATATGCCGGCGCCGAAAGTCCCGCAGGCGATTGAGGTCGGCACCGGAATCGGACACGCTTTCGCCGGCGAGCGTGACCGTGCCGGCCGTCGGCGGCTCAAGCAGGCCGGCGATCATCAGGAAGGTGCTCTTGCCGGACCCGCTCGGCCCGATAATGCCGACGAGTTCGCCAGCGCGGATATCGATGGAGACGCCGTCGAGCGCCCGCACCACGGTTTCGCCGCTGCGGTAATGCTTGCGGGCACCGCGCACCGAGAGAACGGCATCGTTCATCATGACAGGACCTCCCGTGCGTTGACCTTCAGCGCCCGTGCGATGCCGACAAGGCTGCCGATGCCGCAGATGACGGCCAGTACCAGCGCGAGCAGGGCGAGATCCGGACCGTCCATGACAATGCGCCGTGGAAAGAAGCTGAAGAGTTCCGAGGCAATGACGATGGCGAGGACATAGCCAATGAGGCCGATGAGGCCGGCCTCGCCGCCGATCATGCCGGCAATGACGGAGTTGCGCGCGCCGATCAGCTTCAGCATGGCGATCTCGTGCAGCTTCTCGATGGTCATGGTGTAGATGATCAGCGAGACGACGATCGAGGTGATGACGAGGATCAGGATGGTGAAGGCGAGGATCTGGAGGCGCAGTTTCCAGAGCCGTGCATTGAGCAGGAGATCGTGCTGATCGGCCTTGCTCAGCACGTTGGCATCGCCCCATCGGGCAATCGTTGCCTTGACCGCATCCGGATCGGCCGAGGGATCGAGGGGCACCAGCACGGCGGCGATCTTGCTGTCCTGCGCGACGGAGCTGCCGTCGGACGTTGCCGCCCCGCCGTCGATGCCTCTTGCGGCACGGGCGAGTAGCACCTCCTCGGCGGTGCGGCGCTGGGCAATCGCCATCGCGTCGTTGATGCTGACGAAGAGCAGGCCGTCGCCAGCCGAATCCACCATGCCGCCGGTCGTCCCGACGATGCTATAGGTGTCGAGGCCGAGCTTGACCGCGTCGCCAACGGCAAGGCCTGTGCTGCGGTCGGCGATGGCCTCGTAGTGGCTCATGGCAAGGGTGCGCCCGGCGGTGAGGTCGAGCCAGTCTCCCTTGTCCTTGGGAAAATCGAGGCCGGTGATCGTGGCCCGGCGGGCCTTGCCGTCAAACGTGAACTGCTGGCTGAACTGGGTGAAGCGGCGCACGCCGGCGACGCCCGGCACGCCCTCGACGCGGCGATCCATGGTGGAGGAGACGGCGGAGCCTTCGGCGAAGGGGCCGGACCGCTCGCCCTGAACCACCCAGAGATCGGCGCCGATATGGTCGACGATCAGCAACGCGTCGCCGACGATGCCGCGATAGAGCCCGGCCATGCCGATGACGGCGGTCATCAGGAAGGCGACGCCGAAGGCGGTGAGCAGGAAGCGCGCCGGACTGTGGCGGATGTCTTTCCAGGCAAGGTTCATGATTTCCCGCTTTCGGCTGTCGTCGTGATGCGCATGAAGGGGAAAAGCCCCTTCGGCGCGAGCACCGTTTCGCCGGAGGCAACGCCGGACTGGATTTCGGCGCGCTCGGCATTGCCGGGCCCGAAGCGGACCGCCTGCCAGCGTGCGCGGCCGTTCTTCTCGATCCAGAGCCCGGTTTCGTCGTTGTGGCGGGCGATGAAGGCTTTCGGAACACTGAGGACATCGTCACGCGCCGTGAGGGTGATCCGCGCCGTACCGCGCTGGCCGAGGGCCCAGTTTTCCGGCAAGGCGTCGAGGACAATGTCGGCGCCGACCTCGCGGGTTTCCTCGTCGACCTCGCGGTCAAGACGCAGGACGTGGCCGGCGATCACGTGCCCCGGATCGGAGGAAAAGCCGAGGCTCGCCGGCATGCCGACGCGAAGGGTTCCCAGAATGCTTTCGTCGAAGCGGGCGGAGAAGACGATGGAGGACGGATCGACCAGTGTCAGGACGCTGGCGCCGGCGGTGACCACGTCGCCGGGATTGCGCGAGCGGGCGACGACGATGCCGTCGAACGGAGCCCGCATGACCGTGTCGTCAAGTTTTGCCCTGGCCGCCTTGACGGAGGCGTGGGCCGAAGCTGCCTGGGCCCGGGCCTGATCGATGGCTTTTGCTGAACGCGTCAGGTCGGCCTCGGCCTCCTGCAGCGTTGCCACCGCGGAATCGGCGTTGGCCTGCGAGACGGCTCCGCGCGCGGCGAGAGGAAGCTGGCGGTCGTGATTGGCGCGGGCGTTGGCAAGGCTTGCCCTGGCGCGGTCGAGATCGGCAAGAGCCGTGTCGATGGCCCGGTCGGCGGCTGTTGCGGTGGCTTCGGCGGAGGCAACGTCGGCCGCAGGGCCGCTGTCGTCCAGCCTTGCGACGATCTCGCCGGACGTGACCCTGTCGTTGAGGTCGACCGCGACGGTGGAGAGGCGGCCGGCGAGGCTGGTGCTGACGGTGACCTCGCGGATGGCATCGAGGTTGCCCGGCGCCCTGACTTCGACGGCCAGCGGTGCGGTGGAAAGAACGGCGCTCTCGACGGGATGCGCGATGCCATAGCGCATGACCGCGGCACTTGCGGCGAAGGCGAGGAAGACCGCGGCGGGCAGGAGATAGCGGAGCGGGCCGCGCCGGCGCCGTTCCGGGCGCCGGAGGGTGACGAAGGCGTCAGGCGATGGCTGGACGTTCATGGTGTCAACCGTGTCTTTCGGGACCGATCGACCGGCAGGCGGACTTTGCAGTCACCCCCGGTCGATGCCGTCATTTCTGGGCTTGCTGGGCGCGGATCTCCGCGAGGGTCTCCTTGCAGGGCAGGGAGATCTGTTCGGCATTGGCCTGGACGCACTGCAGGATGCGGCCGCCGCCCGGCTGAACGCCGGCACAGACGCGGCGGATATCGGCCTCGCAGGCATTGCGCACGGCCATCATCTGCTGGCGCGTGAACTGCTGCTGGGCGTTCGCCGTGGCGGTTGCCGAGGCGAGGACAAGGGCGAGAAGGACGAAGCGTTTCATGGGTGTCTCCCTGGATGGGCTTGAGGGGTTGGGTTTGAGGGGTTTTGCTTGAGGACGGGGGGTGCGGCTCGCCCTGCAGGACGAAAGCCTTGCGAAAAGGGCGTTGTCGTTCCGCCGCCGTCATTCCCGCGCAAGCGGACAACCATCGACCGAGTGCCAATTGCCTTGCCAAGGTCTTGAAACAGAACCATTTCACCTTGGTTGGGGGGCGGCTGTCGGCATGGCCGATGGGTTCCCGCTTGCGCGGGAATGACGGCGGATCATCTTTTGGAAGAGGGGTGTGCCCCCCGAGCATTGACGGTGGACCTGCCGTCAGTTGCCGAAGATGTGCGTGCGGGTTCCTGTGCGGCCCATCGGGCCAGTGCGGGTCACGCTGCAGGAGGCATCGCCGCGGCTGCAGTTCCGCGTCCGGCTCGCCGTGCCGCCATAGGGACCGACGACATTGCGCGTTGCGGTGCAGTTGCCGTTTGCGCACTGACGGGTCTGGTTCGCCGAGCCGCCATAGATGCCGGTGGTCGACCGGGTTCCGGTGCAGGTGCCGTTAACGCATTGCACGGAGCGGGAATGGGACTGGACGCGGGGCGCGTAGGGCGGCGGCACGGCATAGGGTGGGTAGGCCGCCCAGCGGGGATACCAGGGATAGGCGGGATAATAGGTGTCCCAGTAGGCCTTGTTGAAGGCAACGACCGCGAGGCCGACGCTTCGGGCGACGGGCGCGGTGACCACGACCGGCGCCCCCTGATAGACCACCTGAACGTATTTCGCCGCGACCCAGCCTCGCGCTGTGCCGAGCGAAATATCGCACCAGCTGTAGTTTGCCAGACAGCCGTAGGTGACGACGTGGGCCCTGGCGGGAACGACGGTCACGACCGGATAGGCGGTCGAGGGGCCGGCCCTGAGATTGACGTTGGCGGTTGCGACCGCGGGGGTTGCCGCCGAGGCGGTGGAGGCCGAGGCCAAATAGACGGGAGCGGTGGCCAAAAGGGCCAGCGCAAGGACAAGTCGCTTGAACATCGCGGACAGTTTCCTTCTTGAAAGACTGGCCGCGAGCGGACTGTTGCCTGTCCGCAGCCATCGTGTGCTGCGGGTCTTTCTAGAAGGTGTCCTTGTCCGCCATGTCACTGGCGGGTCTTGATTTGTAACGTTTTGTGCGGCTGCGATCCAATCTCAGCCGCGCGTCTGCCTCGGCAGCCGGCGATAGCGGATGGCGCGCCGGTGGTAGGTGTAGGCGACGTGCAGGGCTCCGTCGGACGTCTCGACGATGCTCGGATAGGAGAATTCGCGGTTGAGCCCGTCCCTGGAATTGTTGGTCAGGCAGTAGCCGTCGCCGGTTTCCAGATCGAGGCGGTCGTGGAAGGTGAGGCCATCGCCTGAAAAGGCGAGCGACATCGGCGCGCGGGGCGTGCCCCAGATCGCCGTGCGGGCAGGAGCCGAAGGCGCTTCCACACCGGCAGACTGCCCGGCGTATTCCTCGGGCTCGCCGTCTTCCTCGATCTCGTCATAGAGATTGAGGCGGCGTTCCATGTCGTCCGTCGCGGCCGAATGATTGTAGACGATGGCATAGCCGCCCTCGTCCAGCGCGATCATCTGGATGGAGGAATTGTTGTTGGGCAAGTCCGTCGGTTCGGGCCGGGACCAGGTGAGGCCGTCGTCCGCCGACCGGCTGGCATAGACGTGGTCGGCGAAGCGGCTGCGGTAGACGGCGAGATAGGTGTCGCCGCCGGCCGGCACGATGTTCATGTGCACGCAGCCGGTGCTTTCGGGCACCTCGACCGTCGTCCAGCTCCCGCCGTTGTCGGACGAGACCAGGACCGCGCTGGTGTCGAGGTCGCCGCCCCATTTGCCGCCGGGCGGGGCGATGCAGCGGAAAATCGGCAGCAGGATGTTGCCGCTGGCCGTCACCACAGGCGGCTGGCGCACGAAGGTGCCGGGGGTCTCGACGAAGGTCTCGATCGGGCCGAAGGTGCGGCCGTTGTCGGTCGAAACGCGGCGGCGGACGATGGCCGTGTCCTGGTTGCCGAAGCGCTGGGCCGTGAAGAGCAGCCAGACCTCGCCGCCGGGGGCATTGAAGAGGATCGGGTTCTGCTCGGAGCGGCCGGCGTCCTCGGACATCATCTCCGCCGGCGACCAGCACTCGGCTCCGGGCTCCAGCCGCGACATGTAGATCGAGATGTCGGAGGCGCCCTCCATGCTGCCGCCGAACCAGACGCAGGCGAGCGTCCCGTCGGGCAGACATGCGAGATTGGCGGCATGGTTCTGGATGCAGGGGGAGGGCAGGAAGGCCTCGCTTGCCCCTGGCGCCACGGTCGAGGGGCGCAGCACACCGTCCATCGCCAGCGTCATGTCCGTCGCCGGCGCGCTCATGACGCGGGCTCCATGTCGAGCCTCGCCATGGCCGAAGCGAGCATTGCGGCCTCGTCCTCGGTGATCGAGACGAGCGGCGGGCGGGTGCGGCGCCAGCCGGCGTTGCCCGTCTTGATCGCGACCATCGCCTTGATCGAGGGGATCTGGACGTAGGAGTTGGAGATCGTCCGCATCGCCACCACGCGGGCCTGTGCCTTGTCGACGAGATCGGCCCTGTCCGGGTCGGCGTGGCTCTGGAACACGGTGACGAGGTCCGCGCCGACGATGTTCGACGTTGCCGTGATGCAGCCCGCGCCGCCCTTCTTGAGGAGCGGCAGCATCAGTGGGTCGGCGCCGGGGAAGACGGCAAAGCCCGGGAAGCGCTCCAGCAGCATCTCCATGTTGGCGATGTCGCCGGCGCTGTCCTTGATGCCGACCACGGTCTGCGGATAGCGCGCCACCAGCTTCTCGATGAGGTCGGCCGGGATCGGAATGCCGGATACCTGTGGGATGTGATAGAGCACGACCTTCAGGCGGTCGTCGGCGATCCGGTCGATGATCGCGCTGTAGGCTGCATAGAGGCCCTCGACCGAGACGCCCTTGTAGTAGCTCGGCGGCAGCATCACGACCTTTGTGACGCCGACCGACAGCGCGTGCTTCGTCAACTCCACAGTGTCCGGAATCGCGTTGAGCCCCGTTCCGGGCATCAGGCGGTCGGCGGGCAGGCCGCCAGCCAATGCGGCCTCCAGGATCTGCCTGCGCTCGCCGATCGAGAAGCTGTTGGCCTCGCCGGTGGTGCCGAGAAGCGCGATGCCGCAGCCTTCCTCATGGAGCGTCCTTGCGTGGTCCACGAAAGCGGGAAGATCGGGCGAGAGGTCGGCGTTGACGGCAGTCGTCGCCGCGCACCAGACGCCGTTCAGGGATGTTGCCGTCATGCGGCCCCCTTGCGCGCGGCCGGCTTCGGATTGGCGGCGAGCTTGCGGCCGTAGGCGATGGCCGCGTTCATGTTGACGTGATTGGCCTTGCCGGTGCCGGCAATGTCGAAGGCGGTGCCATGGTCGACCGAGGCGCGATCGATCGGCAAGCCGAGCGAGACGTTCACCGTCGTGTCGAAGGCGACGAGCTTCATCGGGATATGGCCCTGATCGTGATACTGCGCGACGACCAGATCGAAAGCGCCGGCGTGAGCCCGGTGATAGACGGTGTCCGGCGGGATCGGGCCGACGGCGTCGATGCCTTCCGCGCGGGCCATCTCGACGGCTGGGACGATCTGCAGCCGGTCCTCGTCGCCGAAGAGGCCGTTCTCGCCGCAATGCGGGTTGATGCCGGCGACCGCGATGCGCGGCCTTTCCACGCCGATGCGGCGGAAATGTTCGTGTCCGGCGCGGATGGTCGCAAGAATCCGTTGGGGCGTTGCCCGGTCGATGGCCGTCTTCAGCGAGACGTGGGTCGAGACATGGATCGCCGACAGCTTTTCGGAGGCGAGCAGCATGAAGGAGGCCTTGGAGCCGGTGAGCGCGGCCAGCATGCCGGTGTGGCCGTCATAGTGGTGACCGGCGTTGTTGAGGGCTTCCTTGTTGATCGGCGCCGTCACGATGCAGCCGATCCGACCGGCCATGGCGTCGTCGACGGCGCGGGCGATGAAGCGGAAGGCCGCGTCACCGGCCCGAGTGTCGAGCTTGCCGAAGGGGATCGGCTCGCCTTCGATCTCGACGTTGGCGACCGCGATCTCGGACGGGCCGGCCTTGTCGAGGTCGGCAAACGTCAGGTCAGAGCCGACGCTGCGGGCGGCGGCCTCCAGGACCGGAATGTTGCCGTAGACGATGGTGCGCGCCCGGTCGTCCGGCGACATCTCGGCGAGCGCCTTGACGGTGATTTCTGGGCCGACGCCGGCGACGTCGCCGAGCGTGATGCCGATGGGAAGGCGGGTTGGAAGGCCGGTTGGAAGGGATGACGTGCTCATGGCATCAACTGTCCGCCGTTGACCTCGATGACCTGACCGGTGATGTAGCCGCTCATGGCTTCGTTCGCCAGGAATTCATAGGCGCCGACGCAGTCGTCCGGCGTGCCGAGGCGCCCCATGGGGATGCCCTTGAGAGAAGCGGCGAGCTGCTCGGGCGTCGAGTTGACCGCGTGGAAGTTGGTCTCGATCACGCCGGGGGCGACCGCGTTGACGCGGATGTTGTGGGGCGCAAGTTCCTTGGCGAGGACGCGGGTGATCGTGGAGACGAAACCCTTGGCCGAGCCGTAGAGGCCGGCGCCGTCGCCGCCGCCGGTGCGGGCCGCGATGGACGTTGTGTTGATGATCGTGCCGGCCTTCTGGTCCATCATGATCTGGGCCGCGCGGCGGGCGGCGAAGAAGACGCCGCCGATGTTGAGGTCGACAACGTTGCGGTACTGCACGTCACTCGCCCCAGCAATCGGCGTGCGGCCGAACATGGTGCCTGCATTGTTGATGACGATGTCGAGGCGGCCGAGACGGTCGCGTGCCTCATTCACCAGTGACGTCGCCACGGCTCCGTCACTGACGTCGCCGCCGATGTGGGAGGCCTTGCCCCCGGCGGCTGCAATGGCGTTGACGACGGCCTCGGCCCCATCCCTGTTGGCGTTGTAGTGAACGACGACGTCCACCCCAAGCTCGCCGAAGCGGCGCGCGACGGCGGCGCCGATCCCCGAACTCGCCCCGAATATGAGGCATGTCTTCCCGTTCAGACTCACGGCCGTCTCCTCCAGCGTCCATCACGCGGCGAGGATCGGACTCGTCTATCCGAAATCTCGCCGGGCTTTTCTCTCGATCGGATTTGTCGTTTCGGGCCGAGTGCGGCCCGAAATCCACCCAAGGCTCGGCGTTCGCTCTGTGGTCATCTCGTGGTGCGACACCGACTGTCATGACAAATTGCCCTTCACATGTCCAACATGTCAATAGACCTGTCGAAAATTCTGCGCGATGCAAATTGCGTCTAGTGTTCTGTTTTTCTTGGTATAAGGCGAAAAACTGGCTCTTCCGTCAGAAATTCTCCTGCAAAAATTTGCCTATGTATGTCATGTTGTATTGACAAGATAGACAAGTCGTCGTTGACTGTGGCCTCGAAGATTGCCCGACGAATGGGTGTTCCGAGGAAGGCCAGGCTGGAGGAGCTAATGGCCGTCAGGGAGGAAGATCGATGACAGGACCGTTTGTGGTATCGCGCCGCAAGGCGCTGATGCTGGGCGCGACCGCGCTCGGCAGCATTGCCGTGATGGGATCGGGCATGCGCAGCGCCCGGGCGGCGGATCAGGTGCTCCGCATCGCGCACCCCGTCTTCGACATGGACTGGTCGCCGCTGCGCGGCGGCGGCGCGCACCAGCGCCAGACGTCGCTGTGGTGGGCCTCGCCGATGTATTTCGACGAGAATGGCGACATCCATCCCTATGTCGTCACCTCCTGGTCGTCCAACGACGACAAGACGGAATGGACCTTCAAGATCGACGACAAGGCCGTCTTCTCCGACGGCAGCCCGATCACCGCGGCCGACATCAAGGGCTCGTGGGAACTCGGCGCCATGCCGTCGACGAAGAACCAGCGCGTCAACCAGGTGATCGGCGGCGTCGAGGGCTATGACGCGGTTTCCGGCGGCAGTGCCAAGGCGCTTTCCGGCGTCTCGACCCCGGACGACAAGACCGTCGTCGTCAAGCTGGCCCAGGCCGATCCGATCTTCTACATGCGCGTCGCCAACCACATCGTGCCGGTGGTCAAGGCCTCCGAGGCGCGCGACGACAATGGCGAAGAGGTGATCGAGTGGTGGAGTCCGGAAAGCGGCGGCGTCTCCTCGGGGCCCTTCAAGCTGACCGAACTCGACCTCGATGGCGGCGTGCTGGTCTTCGAGCCGAACGAGAATTTCTTCGGCCAGAAGCCCAAGCTGAGCCGCATCGAGATCCGCACGGTCGAGGACGCGGTGACGGCGACCTCACTGATCAAGAGCGGCGAGTTCGACGCGCACACGGAACTCGTGACGACCACCATCATCCAGGACCTCGGCCCGGAATTCGCCGCCGGCCCCTTCATCCCGACCAGCCAGCACTTCTGGCTCGACCTCTCCAAGAAGCCGCTCGACGATCCGAAGGTGCGTCAGGCGCTCATCCTCGCCGTCGACCGCAACGGTCTCATCGAGGCGTCGTTCCCGGATGGCCCGCACAAGAAGACCGACCAGATCCTCAACTCGGTTCCGGGTGTCGACGAGAGTTTCGAGCCCTATCCCTATGATCCGGAGAAGGCCAAGCAGTTGCTCGCCGAATCCAGCTACGGCGGGCCGGAGCGGCTGCCCAAACTGATGATGGTCGGCGTATCCTCGCCGGCGATCGAGGCGGCGGCGCAGTATATCGCCGAGCAGTGGCGCCAGAACCTCGGCATCACCGCCGTGGAAATGAAGCCGCAGCAGGACGGCTATTCCGGTCCCGACCAGGCGAACGTGCAGATCTTCCGCGACGACGTCGGCACTCGTGTGCCGGACGCGGCGAGCTACCTGCTCGGGTCGATCTATTCGGGATCTTCCAACGCCAAGAACAAGCTCGGCGGCTACAAGAACGCCGAGATCGACACGCTGTTGGAGACGGCCTCCGCCAAGGCGGTGGACGATCCGGACCGGATCGCTCTCGCCCAGAAGGCACAGCGCACGTTCCGCGAGGACTACTGCTTCATCCCCTGGTACATGCAGGCGATGTCGCGCTGGGCCAAGCCGAACGTCAAGGCGATGGAAAAGAACCTCGACTGGCAGATCGTCCGTCCCTGGGACATCGAGATCACCTGATCCTCCCTGCCGGAGCGGGGCGGTCCACCGGGATTGCTCCGCTCCGCTTTTTTCGTGACCTCAGGCAGGGGTGCCGGACGTAAGATGGGCATGGCCCGCGGTTGCAGGCCGTGCCCGACAGGGCAGGGTGCCGGCGTTCTTCGGAGCGGAGACAGATTCACATGCTGCGATATATCCTGAAGCGCCTGCTGCTCTGGATTCCGACCGTTCTCATCGTCCTGCTCGGGGTCTATGCGCTGGCCTTTTACGGCGCGGGCGACCCGATCAAGCTCATCTTCCTGCGCGCGCCGGGCGACGTTGCCTACAATCCCGAGCGGATCGAGGCGATCCGCGCCAGCGCCGGCCTCGACCAGCCGTTCCTCGTCCAGTTCGCCAACTACGTCTGGAACCTCCTGCACGGCAATTTCGGCAATTCGCTGATTTCCGGGCGGTCAGTCTGGCGCATGGTCTCGGCCGCAGCACCCGTCTCGGGGCAACTCGGTCTGATGGCGATCCTGCTGACGGCCGTCGTCGCCATTCCGCTCGGCGTCATCGCGGCGCTGAAGCAGAACAGCCGCACGGACTATGTGATCCTCGGCTCGGCGCTGTTCCTGTGGGCGATCCCGGCCTATGTCGCCGGTCCGCTGCTGATGGTGCTGCTGATCACGCTCCTGCCGGGCGACAACGTTCCCTATGGCTGGGGCGGCATCTTCGACGTGCGCATCATCCTGCCGCTCATCGTGCTTTCCTTTCAGCCGATCGCGCTCATCGTGCGCCAGACCCGCACGGCGGTGATCGAGATCCTGTCGGAGGACTTCGTGCGCACGGCACGGGCCAAGGGCGTGCCAGAACTGATGGTGGCGCTGCGCCATATCCTGCGCCCCGTGTTGACGCCGGTCGTCACCCAGCTCGGCCTCATCATGATCACCATCGTCAACGGCGCGATCTTCGTGGAGCTGGTCTTCGGCCTGCCGGGCCTCGGGCGGCTCACCGTATCGGCTCTCCTCAACAACGACTATCCGGTGATCCTCGCCATCACCCTGATCGGCTCCTTCCTCGTGATGGTCTCGAACCTCCTCGTCGACGTGGTCTACCCCGTTCTCGATCCGCGCGCCTCCAGCGCGCGCAGCAACTAGTCAGGGTCCGCGCCATGAGCATGACCTCCGCCGCCATTCCGGCCGAACCCATCGAGAAGCCGGCTTCGCTCTGGGGCGATGCCTGGAACCGCCTGAAGCGCAACAAGCTCGCGATGGTCGGCCTCGTGCTGGTCGCGCTGCTGGTCTTCGTCGCAATTTTCGGTCCCTGGCTGACGCCCTACGATTTCCTCGAGCAGAACCTCAAGGTGCGCAACGAGCTACCGTCCTTCGCGCATTGGCTCGGCACGGACGACCTTGGCCGCGACGTTGCGAGCCGGGTCATCTACGGCGCCCGCACGGCCACGGTCGTCGCCATCGTGGTGACGATCATCGCGATGATCATCGGCATCGCGCTCGGCTCGATTGCCGGCTATTTCGGCGGGCTGCTGGATAGCTTCATCATGTGGCTTACGGACGTCACCATGTCGATCCCGAACCTTCTCCTGGTCGTCGTGATCTCGACCTCGCTGAAGCCGCCGCTCGCCAACTGGATGGAGGCGCGCTACCTCGAAACGCTCAATCCGATCTACCGCAACTCGGTCTGGATCGACTTCATCCTCGTCTTCGGCTCGATGGCGCTGATCACCTGGCCGCCCTATGCGCGTCTCGTCAGGGCGCAGGTTCTCTCGATCCGTAACCGGCCCTACGTCACGGCGGCGCGGGCGCTCGGGCTTCCCACCCACACCATCATCCTGCGCTACATCGTGCCGAACGCGGTCGGACCGCTGGTGGTCGCCGTCAGCGCTGGCCTCGGCACGGCCATGGTGCTGGAAAGCGCCTTTTCCTTCCTCGGTGTCGGTGTTCATCCGCCGACCCCGAGCTGGGGCAACATGATCTCGGACGGCCTGCGCGTCTGGCAGCACTATCCGCATCTGCTCGCCGCCCCGGCCATTGTGCTCGGTCTTGCCACCATCGCCTTTTCCTTCCTCGGCGACGGGCTCAACGACGCGCTCAACCCGAAGGGCCAGAAATGAACGCCATCACCTCCCTGTCGGCAGCACAGTCTTCCACCGAACAGGCCCCGATCCTCTCGGTGGAGGGCCTCAAGGTCGAGATCGACGGGCGCTACGGTCCCGCCACCATCGTCGACGGCATCTCGTTTCATGTCGGTGCGGGCGAGACGCTGGGCGTCGTTGGCGAGTCCGGCTGCGGCAAGAGCCTGTCGATGATGAGCCTCGTCGGCCTGCTGCCGTCCAAGATCCGGGTGGTCGGCGGAAAGGCCGCGTTCGGCGGGCAGGATCTCCTGTCACTCAGCCAAAAGCAGTTGCGCCAGGTGCGCGGCGGCGACATCGGCTTTGTTTTCCAGGACCCGATGACCTCGCTCAATCCGGTGATGCGCATCGGCGAGCAGCTCATGGAGCCGCTGATCTACCATCGCGGCATGAGCCGGAAGCAGGCGCGGGAGCGGGCCGGGGAGTTGCTGCGCCTTGTCGGCCTGCCGGGCGGCGAGGCGCGGCTCGACAACTTTCCGCACGAGCTTTCCGGCGGTATGCGCCAGCGCGTCATGATCGCCATCGGCCTTGCCTGCGAGCCGAAGCTTCTGATCGCCGACGAGCCGACGACGGCGCTCGACGTGACGATCCAGGCGCAGATCGTCGAGCTGGTGAAGTCGCTGCGCGACCGGCTCGGCATGTCGATCATCTGGATCACCCATGACCTTGCGCTGATCGCCGGCCTCGTCGACCGGGTCATCGTCCTCTATGCCGGGACCGTCGCCGAGAACGCCCCGGTCGACGCGCTCTACGCCGAGCCGCTGCATCCCTATACGCGCGGATTGCTCGCCTCCATCCCGCGCATCGACGAGGGGAGCGAGCCGGCAAGGCGGCTTGCCTCGATCGGCGGAACGCCGCCCGAGCCGTACAAGCGGCCGAAGGGCTGCCCGTTCGCGCCGCGCTGCCCGGCCCGCCTCGACGTCTGCGACAGCGTCATGCCGGCGCTGATGCAGGCTAAGGGCGCGCGCCCCGGCCATGAAGTCGCCTGCCATGCGGTCAACGCGCCGGCCGGCCAACCCATGGAGGCCCGCTCATGAGCGCCGTGACCGCCGAGACGACAACCCCGACCTCCGCCGCGCCTGCGGGCGAGCCCCTGATCCGGGTGCGCGATCTCACCAAGCATTTCCACGTCCGCCTCGGTGCCTTCGGGCAGGAGGGCGCCGTCGTTCATGCGCTTGACGGCATAACCTTCGATGTCATCGAGGGCGAGACGTTGAGCCTTGTTGGCGAATCCGGCTGCGGCAAGTCCACCGCCGGCAACACGATCCTCAGGCTCAATTCGCCGACCGCCGGCGAAATCGTCTACAAGGGGCGCGACCTTGCCCGGCTCAGCGAGAAGGAACTGCGGCCGCTGCGCGCCGAGCTTCAGGTCGTCTTCCAGGATCCCTATTCGACGCTCAATCCGCGCATGACCATCGGCGAGGAAATCGCCATGCCGATGCTGCATCATGGCCAAGCCACGAAGAAGACGGTGGATACCAAGGTCGCGGCGCTGCTCTCCGATGTCGGTTTGCCGGCGCGTTTTGCCTCGCGCTATCCGCATGAGCTTTCCGGCGGCCAGCGCCAGCGCGTTGTGATCGCCCGTGCCCTTGCCTGCAATCCGCGCTTCGTCGTCTGCGACGAGGCGATCTCGGCCCTCGACGTGTCGGTGCAGGCGCAGATCATCAACCTCCTGCAGGATTTGCAGGAGAAATACGGCCTCACCTATCTCTTCATCGCCCATGACCTTGCGGTCGTGCGGCATATCTCGACCCGCGTCGCGGTGATGTATCTCGGCCGCTTCGCCGAGCTTGCCCCCTCCGCCGAACTCTTCGAGAACCCGCTTCATCCCTATACGAAGGCCCTGCTTTCGGCGGTGCCCGAGCCCGATCCGGTCACGGAGCGCACGCGCCAGCGGCAGATCCTGCAAGGCGACGTGCCGAGCCCGATGGATCCGCCCTCCGGCTGCCGTTTCCACACCCGCTGCCCGATCGCGACCGACATCTGCCGGGCGGAGGTGCCGGAATGGCGCGAGGCGCGGCCGGGCCATCACGTTGCCTGCCACCTTGCCGGGGAAGGCGGTGCCCCGTGACCTTGCGGCTCGCCCTGATCGCGGATGACCTGACCGGGGCGCTCGACACCGCCGTTCCCTTCGCTATGGCGGGTCTCGAAACCGTCGTGGCGCTCGACGTGGATCATCTGCACAAGGCGATCGCATCGGGCGCCGAAGTGGTCGCCGTCGCGACGGAAAGCCGCGCGGTCGGAGCCGAGACGGCAGCGCGCATCGTTCGGCGGGCGGCGAAACTCTTCCGTCCGCATGCGCCGGGGATGGTCTTCAAGAAGGTCGATTCAAGGCTCAAGGGAAATGTCGGGGCCGAGAGCGCGGCCATCGCCGAGGTCTTCGGCCTTTCGCAGGCTCTGGTTTCGCCGGCCGTTCCCGATCAGGGCCGGTTTGTCGTTTCCGGCAGCGTGACCGGGCGTGGCGTCGCCGAGCCGATTGCCGTTTCGCCGGTTTTCGAGGGCTCGGGTCTGGCGGTAACGGTCGAGGATGCGGCGGACGATAGCGACCTTGACCGGATTGCGGGCCGGATCGGTCTTACTCACGGGCGGCTGCTGGTCGGTGCTCGGGGGCTTGGGGCGGCTCTTGCCCGGCAATGGCGCAAGACAGACAGGCCCGCCGCGTTCCGCCCCTCGCGGGCAAGTCTTCTTGCCATCGGTTCCCGCGACCCGATCACCGCCGCCCAGGTCGAACGGCTTCGACGGCTCCGGCCCGAGGTCATGATCGCGGACGCTCCGGCCGGACGGGTTCCCTCTTCAAAGACCGGCTTTTTGCCGGCGGTCCTGCGTTGTTGTGGCGAGATGACCGAGGACCCCGCCGATGTCGCGGAACGGTTCGCCAAGGGCGTGCGGCGATGGCTCGACGACAGGGGCGCGGAGACGCTGCTGGCGTCGGGCGGGGACACCGCTCTTTCCATCTTGCGGGGCTTCGGCGTCGGCTGGGTGAGGCCTGGCGGCGAGGTCGCGGCGGGAATGCCGTGGATGACGGTGACTTTGCCACTTGGCAAGAACTTGTGCGTGGTTGTCAAATCTGGTGGATTTGGCAACGATGACGTGCTGGCGGCGCTGTTGCCCGCGCCGGCATTGCGCGCTCTGGGGGGCTAGGTGTTGGAAGACGGACAAGGCCGAAGCCGGGACGAGGACATGGACCCACAGCCGGGTGACAAGATTGCGGCCGCACGGCCGAGTTTTGCCGCCGCGCCGCGAGGCGGCGGGCAGCGGCTTGGCGACCGCGTCTACATGGAGCTCAAGGCCAGCATCGACCGGGGCGAATATCCGCCGGACTCCCGGTTGCCCGGCGAACATGAGCTGGCGGCTGCCTTCGGCGTGTCGCGGCCCATCCTGCGCGATGCCCTGGGGCGCCTGCGCGACGAGGGCTTCATCTACTCGCGGCAGGGCGCCGGCAGCTTCGTCAGGGCGCAGCGGGCGGCGAGCGCAGTGCTCAGCTTTGCCCCCGTCGGCACCATCGCCGATATCCAGCGCTGCTACGAGTTCCGCCTGTCGATCGAACTGGACGCGACCTACTTTGCCGCCATGCGCCGCAACGATGCGGCCCTGACCAAGATGGAGGAGGCGCTCAACCTCCTCAATGACGCCACGCGGCTGCATCGTCACCGCGAGGATGTCGACTTCCAGTTCCACCGCTCGATCGCGGAGGCGGCGAACAACCACTATTACACGTCGACGCTCGATGCCCTGCGCCAGCATATCGCGGTCGGCATGCACCTCCACGGCCAGACGCTGATGGGCCCCGGACCGCAGCTCGAAAAGGTGTTCGAGGAGCATCGCTCGATCTTCAAGGAGATCGTGGAGGGCCGGCCAGACGGCGCGCGCGAGGCGATGCGCGGCCATCTTGAGGGATCGCGCCAGCGCCTTTTCGGGGGGCAGATGCTTGACCTGTCGCTGGACGGGACCAACGGCCACTGACCGGATCCGTGACGAACAGCCCCGGGCGCGATCAGCCCTTGCGAAGAAGAATGGCGACGGACGGGTCGAGGCCCGTCCGTTTGCGGCAGAGGCGCACCAGGAACAGCGACGAGACGGTGGTCGTCGTCGCCCAGACGATCGCCGCGCCGAGGGCGCCATAAACCGGCACCACCACGAAAAGACCGACGAGGCGGATGGCGAGCGTCACCGCGATGACGCGCGGATAGACGGTCTCGCCGCCGAGCGTCAGCAGAACGGTGGGGGCGGGGCCGCAGAGCGCTGTCAGCGCGGCCGCGGCGGCAAGGATCAGAAGCGCCGGGTAGGCCGAGACATAGTCGGGGGAGAAAAGGCCGAGGAGGAAGGGGCCGAAGGCCGCGATCGCCACGCCGATGCCGGCGACGAGCATGAGGGCGATCGCCATGATGCTCTTCAGCATGTGGACGAGTTCGCCGCGCGCATCGCTGAAATGGAGCGCCGACAGGCGGGCCGACGAATAGCTGTTGAGCCCGCCCGTCATGACGCTGAAGACATTGGCAAGGCGCGTCGCGACGAAATAGGCTCCGGCCTCGAAGGGGCTCGCGAAGGCGCCGATCACCAGCACCTCGGCATACTGGCCGCAGGCCTCGATGCTGGCGGCCGACCACATGGCCAGCGCGCGTCGCCGCCATTTGGGCTGGTCGGAGAGATCGAGCAATGTGGGCATCTTCGCCAGCCGGCTGCGAAGCGCCGACGCCTCGACCGTGACGCCGATCAGCATTCCGAGGCTGGCGATGCCGAAGAAGAAGGCGAGGCTGACGCTGCCATGGGTGATCCAGGCCGCGGCGAGCGAAGCTGCCAGGATGAAGCGCCAGACGAGTTCCCTGCTCGGTTCGGAGACGAGGACGCCGACGACCGCGCGGGTGGCGTGGGAACCATAGTGCAGGAGCACCTGGGCGAAAACGAAGGCCGCGGCGGCAACGCCGACCGCCCAGTTCTCGGCCGGGTCGATCATCGGTCCGAAGACGGCGACCAGCGCCGCCAGAACGATGCCGCCGGAGATCGCGGTCATCCAGCCGCTCCTCAGGGCGCCCCGGGCTGCGGCGGGCCGCTTCTGGGCCATATACTCGCCCCAGGAGCGCATGATCAGCGTTTCCTGGCCGAGCGTTGCGACGACGGCGATGAGCGAGACCGCGTTGAACCAGACGGCGAGGCGGCCGAAATCCTCCGCGCCCATGCTGCGGGCCGCGAGCCAGAAAAGGATGAAGGCAAGGCCGGTGCCGCCGACCTTGATGCCGAGGGTCAGCGCCGCGCCGAAGGCCGATCGCCGCCGCTCGACCAGACGCCACACCCACGATGCGGCCGGGGAGCGTTCGGTCGCCTTCTTGCCGTTCAACATGGGATGCCCAGCATTTGATTCACTTTTTTTCGATTTTTCTGCACGGTGTGGCGGTAAACTTCGATAAATATGCGGGCAAATGTCTTCATGGACGCGAATACATGGAACGGGCGGCATTCGCCGGGGCTCTTGTTAGCAAATGATAGTTCATTCCGGGCAAATAAATGCAGTCTCGCTTGACGTGGACCTGCCCCGGGCACCGGGCGGTGCCCCCGTCGGTTTGTCCCATGGCTTCGGAATGCTTCACGCCGGCCACCGCGACACGGCTGTTCTGATTTGTCCGCCGTGGGGTTTCGAGGCTCTCTGCGCGCACAAGAGCCTGCGCATTCTCGCCGACCAGCTTGCCGACCGGGGTTATGCCGTCCTGCGCTTCGACTATCCGGGCACGGGCGACAGCGCCGTCGATCCTGAAGCGGTGGGCGACGTCGATGCCTGGCGTACGGCCGTCGTGGAAGCGGCGGAGGACCTCACGCGGCTTTCCGGCGCGTCTCGCATCGTTCTTTGCGGCCTCGGCCTCGGGGCTCTTCTGGCCCGGCTCGCGAGCCCCGATGTGCCCGCGCTCGGCGGGTTCATTCTGCTCGGCCCGGTCAGTGACGGCCGCCGTCATTTGCGGGAAATCTCCGCCTGGTCGGCGATGATCAACGACAAGATCGGTCTTCCGCCGGAGGCTGCCGCAACGGGTGGTGTCGGCATTGCCGGCTTCCGGATGCCCGATGCGCTGGCAACGTCGATCAAGGCTCTTCGCGCGGCGGCGCTGCCGATGCCGCAGGTGCGGCACTTCGTGGCCATGCGTCCCGGCCAGACCGTCGATGCCGATTTCACAGCGGCGCTGAAGGGTGCGGACATTGCCTGCGAGGCCATTGCCTTCGAGGGCTACGATCTCCTGACGGGCGATCCGACCTCGGCGCGCACGCCGGCTGAGGTCTGGAATGCGGTCGGAGCTTGGATGGACGCCAATTTTCCTGCCGAGGATGCCTCGTGCCCGCCGATGCCTGCGCCGCTCGCCGCCCAGGTTGGCGCGGCGTTCGAGGAAGAGGCGCTGCGCTTCGGGCCCGGCGATCATCTCTTCGGCATTCTCTGCCGGCCGGCGGGAGCGTCGGGTGCTTCGGGCGGCAAGGTCTTCGTCTTTCTCAACTCCGGTTTCGATCCGCATCTCGGCTGGGCGCGCTCGACCGTCGACAACGCGCGCGGGCTGGCGAAGGCGGGAATCGCCTCGCTGCGCTTCGATGCCGCCGATGTCGGCGACAGTCCGGCGCTGCCCGACAGTCCGCGTCAGGTGCTCTATTCCGAGGCGCAGGCGCGCGACGTCACGTCTGCCATCGACATGCTCGAGGCCCGGGGATTTTCGGATGTGATCCTTGCCGGTCGGTGCAGCGGCGCCTTCCTTGGCCTTGCGGGGGCGGTCCGCGACCCCCGCGTCAAGGGCGCCGTTCTCGTCAACATCCTGCGCTTTATCTGGAACCCGGAAGAGGACGTCGACGAGGCGATCCGCAACAGCTTCCGTTCGCTGGCGAATTATCGCAGCCGGATGCTGGAGCTGAAGACTTTCAAGCGCCTCTTCACCGGCGACATCGACGTCGTGCGGGTGAGCGCCGACGTCTTCCGCCGGATGAGCCAGAAGCTCGGCGTGCGCCTTGCCCCAGTGAGCTTCGGCATGACCAAATATGCGCGCCTTTATGATGAGGTGCACCGCCGCTTCCGCCTGCTCAGGGAGCGCGGAACGCGCATCTCGCTTGTCTACAGCGCGGACGATGGCGGCCTCGACGAGCTTTCGACCTATTTCCGGGCCGGGGGTGCGGGCCTTGCAGCCTATCCGAACACGACGCTGACCATCGTGCCGGACGCGGATCACAACATGACGCCGAGAGCTGCGCGCGAGGCGCTGCTCGCCCATCTCATCGATTTTGCCAGCAAGGGCTGAGATCAGCCGCCGTATCGCGCGCCGCGAAGACCGTTGACGGCGATGAGTTCGCCGGACGGCCTTGCCCCTTCGGGAGCGTTGGCGCGCGGGAGGAGGCGAATGCGGCGCGGCGCGACGGGCGGTAGGTGGAACCATTCTGCTTCGCCGCGAAAGTGCTCGTCGACGATATGGACCGACTGGGCGAGGCGGGCGGTGGAGATCTCCAGCCAATAGCCGCCGTCCTCAATCAGCGTCGCTTCCAGTCCAAGATCGTGCCGGGCATTGCCGCGGCCAAGCGGAAAATGGACGGTCTGCGAGAGAAGCATGCCGTCGGGACCGGACAGGCCTGCCACCACCGCATCATGGCTCGGCGGGCCGAAGCGGTAGGCATAGGTGAGGTCGAAGAAGGCGCCGGTCAGCTCGAAGGCGTTGATCGACTGGACCGAGCGCGGCGGCAGTTCCATGTCCTTTTTGGCGGAGAGAACGGGCTGGCGACCCTCGCGAAGGGCCGTCAGGGAAACCGTCGTCTCGATGGCCTCGGGCGTCTCGTTGACGAGATGGATGGCAAGGCCGTTGGTGCCCTCGTCCGTGAGGATCACGCGGATGGGCTGAAAGGCTGTCTTCAGGCCATGCCATGCCGGCTTCGGATTGCGGTCCGAACAGATGATACCCCAGCCGGCGCCGGCGGCAAGATCCTGAAGCGTCCAGACCAGCGCGCCGGCGCAGGACGATCCTGCGCGCCGCCACTCGTCGAAGGTCGCCGCCATCACCTCGGCGCTGACGGCGCGCGACAGGTCGAGGTAACGGACCGGGTCCTCGCGGCGCAGACGCGCCGGATCGACCTCGTAGAGGAGGGCGAGATAGTGGTCGCGCACGTCCTCGAAATCCCAGGAGGCGCCGAGATCGCGCGGAACGCCCGCCTTCCAGCGTGGATGATGCACGGCCGGAACGTTCAGCGTTGTCTTGAGGGACACCTCGTCGGGCACGTTGGCGAAGGCAAGGCTTTCGGCGGCGAAACGGACGTTGGCGCGGCGCGCATCCTCCAACGGACGCATATAGGCGCCGACGCCGTAGTAGTGCCCGACGCCCTCGTTCGGAAGGAAGGGCAGGGCGCCGCCCGAGGGCGAATTCTCCACATAGGGTACGTCGGGGCGGAGCCGCGCGGCAGCCCCAGCGAGGATGTCGGTGAAGAGCGGCGAGCGCCAGGCGCTTTCGGGCAAGCCCATCATCGCGCCCTGCTGCATCGCCTCGCTGCCGCCGCACAGAACCGCAAGGGATGGCGAGCCGGCGATGGACGTCAGGACGCTTTCGGCCTCCCGTTGGACCTCGGCGACAAAGTCGGGATCGCGGACGGGATAGTCGAAGTTGGCGAAGACGAACTCCTGCCAGACCATCAGGCCCAGTTCGTCGCAAAGCGCGAAGAAGTCCGGGCTTTCATAGAGCATGGTGCCGCCAACGCGGATCATGTTCATGCCGGCCTCGGCGGCAAGACGCAGGAAGGGCTCGTAGTTCTGGCGCGCGCCGGCAAGGCTCAGGATATCGGCGTTGGTCCAGCAGGCGCCACGGCAGAAGACGGGCGTGCCGTTGACCCTGAGGCCGAAGCCCTTGCCGTCCTCTCCACGATCGGCCTCGATGCGGCGAAAACCGGTGCGGCCGAGATCGAGCGTCGTGTCGCCGACGGTCAGGCTCACGGGGTAAAGCGGCTGGCCGCCATGGGTGGCCGGCCACCAGGGCTCGACATCGAGACTATCGAGCCGGCCTGAAAACGTCTTGCCGTCGTCGGAGGTGAGGACCGTCGTCCCGCCGGCGCAGGACAGGCTGGCATTGCCGGCCGCGCCCTCGATCTCAAGTTCAACGTCGAGCGAACCCTTGCCGTCGAAGTCCGGTGTGATGCGCGCACGGCGGACGACCGGCCGGTCAAGCGCTTCGATGCGGATCGGACGATAGGGGCCGATCGCTTCGATGCTCGGGCACCAGCCGGGCATATGGCCGAGCAGCGTGGTGCGGACGAGGCGAAGGCCCTGATTGGGAATCATCTGCGGCCGCCAGCGGGCGCGGGGGCCCTTCTTGCCGAGTTCCGGCCGCAGCGCGCGGAAGCACAGGGCCAGCCGGTGCGTGCCCGACAGCGACACGTTACATGTATGCTGCACGAACATATTCTTCGTTGCGGCGATCCGCTCACCATCGAGATAGACGTCGCAGAAAGTCGCAAGACCATCGAAGACGAGGCGGAAGCGGCCCTCGCCGGAAAGCGGCGCGAGATACCAGTGATCGTCGTCGTGAAGCGGTGTCGGGTCGTTGCGGTCGAAGCATCCGGCCGCTGCCAGAGCCTCTGCCACGGTGCCCGGCACGGGCGCGGGGATGGCGTCCGCGTCGGGAAGACCGTCGGGCGCCCTGAAAGCGCCGGCCGGCGTCGAGATCAGGGAGAACGCGCCGATGCATGCGGACGGGGACACAGCGCGATCCTGGAACGTCGTCACGCTTTGAACCTTGTCTCCAGATCGGCCATCAGCCGGTCCCATGCCGCCACCGCCGGATCGAGGACGCCCGTGAGCTTTTCGAACTTGCCGCGATTGACCGCGCGGGCAAGCTGGAACTGGGCGCTCTTCATCGTCTCGGCAATGGCGCGGGCGTCAGCACCGTCCTCGCCGAGCCAGTCGAGGTGGCTGGCGAGCAGTTCGAAGTTCGAGCCGAACTGTCGCAGCGTGTTGAAGGCGTAGTGATGGAAGGCGGCAAAGGGCCGACCGGCAAGGTTTTCGGCCTGCGCCGGGAAGACGGCGGCGAAGGCCGCGATCGGGTTTTCCGCCGGGCGCTGGGCCAGAGCGGAGGCAAGGCGCTTGCAGGCGTCGGCCTTCATGTTCCCGTCCTCGGGGGCGGGGCCGAACTTCACGAATTCCGTATAGGGCAGGAACAGCGGCCGTTCGCCGTCGGCACCGGGCGTGCGCTGGAAGACGCCGTCGAAATCCTCGCCTTCGAGGGTGAAATAGCCGGCGTTGTGGAAATACTCCATCCGCCGTCCGGTGATGTCGAGCCGGTTGATGGCGACCGTCGTCTTGCCGTGCTCCGTGTGATAGGCCACACCCTGCGTATCCGGCAGGTAGAAGCCGTCGACCTCCACGAGGCAGAGCCGGCCACGGGCGATCTGGGTCGTCACGTGATCCTCGACATGCTCGAAGATCGCCAGTTCCTGAAGCCTCAGGCCGTAGATCGCCTCAAGGTCGGCCGCGGGCACCTTGAAGAAGGTCGCCTGGTCGCCCTCGAAATCCTGCGTCACCGTGAAGCCGAGCATGGCCTCCGGCGCGTGGCCGAGGCTTGCCAGAACCTCGATCCACAGATCCATGAAGCAGTTGGTTTCCGGCCAGATTCGGTCGGCCGAATGCAGCGGGTGACGCTCATAGGCGGACGGATCGAGCGCGGGAAAGACGGCCGCGTCAAAGGCCGCCGACGCGCGGTCCTGCGTGGT
Organism: Hartmannibacter diazotrophicus; assembly: GCF_900231165.1. Lineage (GTDB taxonomy): Bacteria > Pseudomonadota > Alphaproteobacteria > Rhizobiales > Pleomorphomonadaceae > Hartmannibacter > Hartmannibacter diazotrophicus. The sequence goes on along the minus strand of NZ_LT960614.1, from coordinate 4,239,393 downwards.
CGGCTGCGGCATGATCGTCAACCCCAGAGCGTTTCGCGGACGGGCTTCGGCCAGGTCTTCACGTCAAGGCCGTGGTGGCGGAAGAGCGCGAGCGCCACGCGTTCGAGGCCAAAGCCGACGCAGGCGGTATGGGCCGTCTCGCCGGCGTCCGTGGCGATGCCCCAGGTCTGGCCGAAATGGTTCTGGTGATAGTTGAAGCTGAGGCAGGCCGTCGGGCTTTCCTCGCTGTTGACCGGCACCAGAAGCTCGAACTTCAGGCCCTGGTCGCGCTGGTTCACCTTCATCATGCGTCCGGCACGGCCGAAGAAGGGGTCGTTGGCGACATCGACCTTCATCGGCAGTGCCAGCGACTTGATGAGTTCCTGGCCTCGCTCCAGCCAGCTCTCGCGGAAGTCCACCACCTGCTCGGGCGTTCCGGCGCGGACATACTCGCGCATGCGGAAGAGCTGCATCCGGGTCGGCTCCAGCGAGGGCTCGTGGCGGAAGCAATAGGACTGGAGGTCGAAGAGCCGGCCTTCCGGCGGCAGGGGGCCGCGCTTGGCGATCACCGGATAGAGAGGGTAGCAGGCCGCAGGCGTCAGGACGACGTCCGTCGCCTTCTGTTCGCCGGTCCAGTCCTCGCCGGTCGCAAGGCATTCGATGATGCGGGCGTGACCCTGATCGTCGCCGCAGAAGCTGTGCACCGTGCCGGCAAGCTGGGGAAAGCTCTTCAGATAGCCGCTCTTTTCGAAATGCGGCCGGCTCATGCCGGGAGGAAAGCGCATCACCTCGGCACCGTCGGCCTCGCCATAGCGGGTCACCAGCGCATCGAAGCGGGCGATGACGTCTTCGAAAACGCCGCTGCGGCCGTAAAGGCCGTCGACGCCCGTCTCGATCAGCAATCCGCGGTCGAAGAGCTGATCGAGGAAACTGCCCTGAACATCCATGGTGGTTACCTCAGAAGGCTGGCGTCCTGCCGCTGCACGAGCAGCAGGTTCGACGTGTTGGCGAGGATGCGGTCGTTGCTGATCATCAGCCGCGCGGAGTGGGCATCGCGCAGATGCCGGCCGACACTGTAGGGCGTGCCGTTCTTGTAGCCGAGGATACCGGTGACCAGCAGCGCCTGGTCGACGACGGCGAGCACCTGCTCGGAGGCGGCAACCTTGACGTTGTTCATGGCGACGGCGAACCCCATCGAGGAGAGCACGTCCGGATCGGCCTTGGCAGCCTCGAAGCGTTCCAGACCCGACCGGATGCCCGAGCGCATGGCCTGCAGGACGCTGCCGGCCTCGGCCAGTCGCAGCGCGCCGGGGGGCGTTGCGCTCGGCTGCTTGCGGGCGGCGGCGCGCACGAAGGATTGGGCGCGGGCAAATGCGTCGACGGCAATGCCGTGCCAGAGCGAGGCCCAGAGCAGATGCGAGGTCGCCAGCATCGACTGGGCGGCGATTTCCGCGAAGGGCTTGGGGAAAATCTGCTCAGCGGCGACTTCGCCGCGCAGCATGAAGCCATCCGAGCAGGTGCCGCGCATGCCGAGCGTGTCCCAGTCGTTGGTCTTTTCCAGATCGTACTGGCCCTTGACGAGCACGGTCATGACCTGGTCCGACGAGGGAGCGTCGGGGTGGCGGCGCGAGGTCGCGAGGATGGCGTCCGCGTGGGAGCCGTAGGAAATGACGGTCGCGGCCTTTTCCAGCCGCGCCTTGTCGCCCTCGACCTCGACCGCACAGATGGAGTTGCGCAGATCGCCGCCGATGCCGGCCTCGGTCGTCGCCGAGGCGAGCAGAAGCTGCTCCCTGGCAACACGGCTCATGAATTCGGAATGCCACGCACTCTCGACGCCATGCGAGACGAGGCTCGACATCTTGATCTGGTGCATGGCGAAGATCATGCCGGACGCCGCGCAGGCCTGGCCGATGGCTGAGGTGACCTCGGCGACCTCGGCAAGGCTCGCGCCTTCGCCGCCGAGTGCGGCCGGCACCATGATGCCAAGGAGGCCCTTCACCTTCATGGCGGCGATGGCTTCGTGCGGGAAGCGGGCCTTGCGGTCGACGTCATCGGCGTGGGCGGCCGCGACGGCGGCGACTTCGCGCGCGCGTTCGCTGAGACTCTCGGTCTGGGCCGGGGCCTTGGCGTCAATCCGTTCGATGGCGCTCATGATGCATTCTCATGATCGCCGACGAGCTCGGCGACGGCCGCCGCAATCGAGGCGATCGACTGGAAGGTTCGCCGGTTCAGCATCGTTTCGGGAAACTCGATGTCAAAGGTGTCTTCCAGTCCCAGCATCAGCTGGACGGAGGCAAACGACGTCAGGCCGGCATCGTAAAGGTCACTTGTCTCGTCGAGCGCCTTGCCCTCAATTCCGCCGTGCTTCGAAATCAATTCTCGAATGGTCTGCTGCATCGCTAATATTCCCGAAATGACCGAGTGCTGTTCGTGACATTCAAAATAAGAGACAAATTCTATCATAAGAGTGAAAAGGCGCGCGGCGCGAGATCATTGGTGAATCATGTCTTTATACGGACGCCGAAATATTTCTAAGACGACTTAACGCCCCACCTTGGGGTTTGGAAAGAAAAGGTGCGTACATGTGTGAAAAGTGTGAGACGGCCGGGATCGGTCGACGTCATCTGCTGACACTGGGCGTGGCCGGCCTGGTCGCGCTCGGGCTGGATGGCGGGGCCCCGCAGGCACGGGCCGCCGATGGCGCCGCGACCGCGCTCTCGCCCGGCGAAGCGCTTGCCAGGCTGAAATCGGGCAACGAGCGCTATGTGCGCACTCCGGAACTCTGTTCGATCGATCTTGCCGCGAAGCGGGCATCCGTCGCCGGTCATCAGGCGCCATGGGCGACGATCGTCAGCTGCGCCGACAGCCGCGTCCCTCCCGAACTGATCTTTGGCGGCCATGGTGTCGGCGAACTCTTCGTTGCCCGGAACGCCGGCAACCTGGTCGATACCGCGACGCTCGGCACCATCGAGTACGGCACGGCCGTGCTCGGCTCGCCACTTGTCGTCGTGCTTGCTCACACCGGCTGCGGCGCGGCGAGCGCCGCCTGCAATGTCGTGACGAAGAAGGCGACCTATCCCGGCGCCATCGGACCGATGATCGAACCCATCGTGCCGGCGGCGATTGCCGTGCAGGGCGAGCCCGGCGATTTCGTCGACAACACCGCCATGGAAAGCGCGCGGCGAACCGCAGCACGGCTGACGGCGACGAGCAGGCCTATCGCAGACCTCGTCGATGGCGGAAAGCTCAAGATTGTCGCTGCGATCTATGACCTGAAAACCGGCATCGTTACCAATCTCGACTGAATGGCCGCGTGGTGCGCGGGGGCAATCTCCGCGCACCGCGCCATCGTCCTGCCGCTGGTTTTCAGGTCGTTGCCGTTGCTTCCCGGCGGTCATGTACGGGCGGGCCTGCATCGGCGGGCTTGCTGACGGGGGCCGGGTCGGCCTATGGATCGGCACCATCCGGCGCGATACGCCAGCCTTCCAGAAACGGACACAAGAATTCTATGCAGACCGATGTGATCACCAGTCCCGAGGTCGCGGCCGCGCTTGCGGCGGGGCGGCCGGTCGTGGCGCTGGAATCCACTATCATCACCCACGGCATGCCCTATCCGCAAAATGTCGAGACGGCGCGGGCCGTCGAAGCCACGGTGCGGGAGAACGGGGCCGTGCCTGCGACCATCGCCGTGCTCAATGGCAAGCTGGTGGCGGGGCTGGACGAGGCAACGCTTGACCGGCTCGGCCAGGCGAAGGACGTCTTCAAGGCGACGCGCCGGGACCTTGCCCCGATCATGGTGCGTGGCGGGACGGCAGGCACAACGGTGGCCGCGACCATGGTGATCGCCGCCAAGGCCGGCATTCCGGTTTTCGCGACGGGCGGCGTCGGCGGGGTGCACAGGGGCGCGGAAGAAACCTTCGACATTTCCGCCGATCTCATCGAGCTTTCGCAAACGCCCGTGACCGTCGTCTGCGCCGGGGCGAAATCGATCCTCGACATCCCGAAGACGCTGGAATTCCTCGAGACCCACGGCGTTCCGGTGCTCGGCTACCGGTCGACGGCCTTTCCGGCCTTCTTCACACGCGAGAGCGGCGAGACGGTCGATTTTGCCTGCGACAGCCCCGAGGAAATCGCGTCTGTGATCGCCACCCATCGGGCGCTCGGTTTTTCCAGCGGCCTTCTCATCGCCAACCCGATCCCGGAGGCCGACGCGCTCGACAGCGCCATGATCGACCAGCGGATCGCGGAAGCGATCGCCGAGGCGGAGGCAAAGGGCGTTACCCGCAAGGCGCTGACGCCCTTCCTGCTCCAGCGCATCCTGGAATTGACCGACGGGCGCAGCCTCGTTGCCAATATCGCCTTGGTGAAGAACAACGCCGCGCTGGCCGCGCGTATTGCCGTGGCGCTGGCCGGCAGCAATGGCTGACACGACAATCGGGACGGTCGTCGTCATCGGCGATGTGATGACGGACATCATCGTCCGTGCCAAGGGCGAGATGGTGCGCGGGTCCGACTGCCGGGCGACCATCCGCATGTTGCCGGGCGGGTCCGGGGCGAACCAGGCCTGCTGGCTGGCCCACGCCGGCGTGCCAACACGCTTCGTGGCGCGTGTCGGGCATGAGGATCATGCGCGACTGGTCACGGACTTCGCGGCCGCCGGCGTCGAGGCGCATCTCGGTTCAGACGCCGATCTGCCGTCCGGCAAGCTGGTGACGCTGGTCGCGGCGGACGGCGAGCGCAGCTTTTTCACCGACCGCGGCGCCAACGATGCCCTGTCATCCGCCGACCTGCCGGAGGGGCTGCTTGCGGGCGCTGCGATCGTGCACGTCTCGGCCTATGCGCTGGTGGCGCCGGGCTCGCGGACCGCCGTGCTCGATTTCCTCGCCAAGGCCAAGGCGGCAGGGATCGCGACCTCGATCGATCCGTCATCCATCACCTTCCTGTCCGAATTCGGGGTGGAGAATTTTCTTCAGTGGACGCGGGGCATGGACTTCTGCTTCCCCAATGCGGCGGAGGCGGCGCTGCTTTCCGGCAGCAACGATCCCGATGAGCAGTTCCAGCGGCTCGGTCCGCTCTACAAGACCCTCGTCATCAAGCGAGGCGCGCAGGGCGCCGAAGCCCTTGCCGATGGGCTGCGATATTCGGCGCCCGCGCCTGTCGCGGACGTGATCGATACGACGGGGGCGGGCGATGCTTTCCTTGCCGCCTATGTCGCGGCTCATCTTGGCGGGCACGATATCGCGACCTGCTTAGTGCGCGGCACGGCGGCCGGTGCGGCCATCACCACCGTGCTTGGCGGCCGGCCCTCGGCTCTCGAACAGGCTTGAGGGCGGCGGCTCAGGCCGTCGCCTTGGCCTCATGTCCCAACCGGGCGGAGAGATCGTCGGCCGCCCGAAGCAGGCAACCCAGATAGGCCGCGTGGTTGGCAAGGCCGTCCTCGCGCGGGGCGACGAGGCAGAGCGTTGCGACGCAGATGCCGCTCTCGTCGCGCACCGGCACCGCGAAGCAGTGGGTGAAGGTCTCGACCGCGCTGTTGAAGGTGAAATAGCCGTCCTTCCTCGCCTTGGCGACCTCGGCGAGGAAGACCGATGTCTCCAGCCAGGAGCCATCGGGAAGCTGGAAATCCTGCGGCGGGATGAAGGCGAGGATCTCGTCGTCGCTCATGTGCGAGACGAGCAGGCGGCCCGAGGCCGTCCACGGGATCGCGACCGGCTCGCCGACGTTGGAAGAGATGCGGAAGGGCCGCAGGCCCTCCTTCATCAGCGCGACCGTATACTTGTTGCCCTCCAGCATGCAGAGCTGCGAGGTCTCGCGGGTTTCCTCGGCGATGCGCACCAGAAGATCGTCACATTCGCGCATGAGGTCGAATTCCTCGGCATAGGCGGTGCCGAGGAAATAGAGCTTGCGGCCGAGATAGACCCGGCCGTCGCCGCCGCGATATTCGAGGACGCCGAGACGCACCAGGAGGTTGACGAGTTCATAGACCGACGAGCGCGGCGCGCCGATCTGGCCGGCGATCTCGTTGGGGCGCATCGGCATGCGTTTCAGGCGCAGGAAGTCGAGGATCTCGAAGGCCCTGTCGAGCCCGCGCGCCCTTTTGCCGATGCTTTCCTCTGCGTCCAGAACCATTGGATCCTCATATCCCGATGATTGGCATCAGGCCTTTTTCTTGTAGGCGATGCAGTCGATCTCGACCTTGCAATCGACCATCATGCTCGACTGCACGCAAGCGCGCGCCGAGGGATGGGCGCCGAAATATTCGGCATAGACGCCGTTGAAACTCCAGAAATCGCGCGGATCGTCAAGCCAGACGCCGACGCGCACCACGTCTTCCAGGCCATAGCCGGCCTCTTTGAGGATCTTGATCACGTTCTCGATGGTGCGGCGGGTCTGCGGGATGATGCCGCCGGCCACGATCTCGCCGTTCTCCATGGCCACCTGGCCTGAAACATAGAGCCAGCCGTCCGCCTCGACGGCGCGGGCGAAGGGAAGGGGCTGTCCACCCGCGCCGGTTTCTCCGGCGCCATAGCGTGTAATCGTCACAAGGATGACCTTTCTTGTTTTTGATGGAAAGTGGTGGAAAAAGCCGTCAGCCGAAGCTCGACGACTTGAGGAATTCGGCGAGGCGCTCGGTCTTCGGCGCGATGAACATCTCGCGCGGATTGCCTTCCTCGGCGATACGGCCCTGATTCATGAAGATGACGCGGTTCGACACCTCGAAGGCGAAGCGCATCTCGTGGGTGACGATCAGCATCGTCATGCCGTCGGCCGCGAGATCCTTGATCACCTGCAGCACTTCGCCGACGAGTTCGGGATCGAGCGCGGAGGTCACTTCGTCGAAGAGCATCAGGCGGGGATTCATGGCGATGGCGCGGGCGATCGCGACACGCTGCTGCTGACCGCCGGAAAGCTGGCCGGGGAAATGGTCCTTGCGGGCCAGCATGCCGACCCGGTCGAGCCAGCGTTCGGCAAGCGCCACCGCCTCGTCGTGGGCCATCTTCTTCACCTTGGTGAGGCCGAGCGTGACGTTGCGCGTCGCCGTCATGTGGGGGAAGAGATTGAACTGCTGGAAGGCCATGCCGGTCAGCGCGCGCTGGCGGGCGATGTCCCGCTCCGAGCGCCGGCGGCGCGTGCTGCCGCTCGTCTCATAGCCGATTTCCTCGCCGTCGAGGCGGATCGTGCCGCCCTGGAATTCCTCCAGCATGTTGATGCAGCGGAGCATGGTCGTCTTGCCGGAACCGGACGAACCGATGATCGAGACGACGTCGCCCTTGGTCAGGGAGCAGTCGACGCCCTTCAGCACCTCGGTCGCGCCGTAGCTCTTGTGAAGGTTCTGAATTTCAAGAAGTTTCGCGGTCATGTCGGGAACTCGATCTAGCGCGGGATGTGGGTCTTCGCCTCGACGTAGCGCCCGAAGCGCTCGATCGCGTAATTGACGGCGAAGTAGAGAAGGCCCGCGAAGAAATAGAAGGGCAGGCTCATGAAGGTGCGCGAGATCACCTCCTGCGTGCGCAGGAGAAGTTCGGCGACACCGATGATCGAGAGCAGGGTTGAGGCCTTCACCATCTCGGCGGCGGTGTTGACCCAGGCCGGCAGGCCGAGGCGCATCGCCTGCGGACCCAGCACATAGGCGAAGGTCTGCGAGAAGGTGAGGCCGATGGCCTTGGCCGCCTCGATCTGCCCCACCGGGATCGTTCCGAGCGTTCCACGCGTGATCTCGGCGACATGGGACGAACAGAATACCGCGAGGGCGAGGACGCCGGCCTCGAAGGGATCGAGCTGCAGGCCGATCGTCGAGAGCACGTAGTAGCTGGCGAGCACCAGCACGAGCACGGGCGTGCCGCGGATGAAGTCCGTATAGCCGCGAAGGACGAGGCGAACGAGCATGTGCCCGTAGGTCAGGCCGAGGCCGACGAAGATGCCGAGGATCGTGCCCGCGACAATGGCGAGCGCCGAGATGGCGACCGTCAGGCCGATGCCCTTGAGAAGCGGGATGCGGGCGATCCAGAGCTGGTCGAGGAAGGGGAGAAAGTCCATCGGGCTCACCTTGGAATGGCCAGCAGGCGTTCGAGCCGGCGCAGGAGCGCGGCGATCACCGTGCAGGTGGCGACGTAAAGTCCGCTCGCGACGATCCAGGTCTCGACCACGCGGAAGGTCTCGACGTTGATCTTGCGCGCCTCGAAGGTGAGTTCGGGCACGGCGATGGCGGCGGCGAGCGAGGTGTCCTTGAAGAGCGAGATGAAGGTGCTCGAAAGGGCCGGCAGGACGGAGCGAAACATCACCGGCAGGATGATCGAGGTCCGGATCTGATGCTCGGTGAGGCCGATCGCGAGGCCGGCCTCGCGCAGGCCCGGCGGCACGGCCTTCAGTCCACCGCGGAAGACCTCCGCCAGATAGGCGCCGGAGTAGATCGCCAGCGTATAGACGAAGGACTCGATCTTGCCGAGGCGCAGGCCAAGCTGCGGCAGGGCGAAATAGGTGAAAAGCACCAGCACCAGAATGGGCGTGTTGCGGATGATCGTCACGTAGAGCGCTGCCGGCCGGCGCAGGAGGCCGCGCTTGGAGACGAGGCCGAAGGCGACGACAAGGCCGATCAGGCAGCCGATGCCGATCGCTCCGACCGCCAGCAGGAGCGAAAGGCCAAGGCCTTCCAGCAGGCTGTCGAAGCTGCGCCAGACGGCGGCAAAATTGAGTTGATAGCCCATGAGGGATCGGGTCCGGAAATTCGGGGCGCGGCGACGGGGAAATCGCCGCCGCGCCGACTGTCTTACTTGTATTCGACCGGGAAACCGATCTGCGGCGGGGCGAGATCGACGCCGAACCAGGTCTTGAAGGACTTGGCATAGAAGTCGAATTCGACGCCCGTCATCGCCTCGTGCAGGGCGGTGTTGACGAAGTTCAGCCAGACCTGATCGCCCTGGGCGACGGCGCAGGAGTAGCTCTGCGGGTTCCAGCCGTAGCCGGCATCCTTGTAGCGGCCCTGGTTCTGGGTCATGTACCAGGCGATCGACGACTGGTCGGTCGCCACCGCGTCGGCGCGGCCAGCCTCAAGCGCCTGATAGATCAGGTCCACCGACTCATACTGGTCGACGGTCGCTTCCGGCAAAGCGGCGTGGACCATGTCCTCCGCATAGACATTCTGCAGCACCGACACCGTGACCGACGAACCGGCGGCCTTCAGCGCCGCATAGTCGGCGTAGGAACTGTCCGCCTTCATCATCAGGCCGACGCCCTCGCGGTAGTAGGGGATCGTGAAGGCGACCTGCTGGGCGCGCTCGCCCGTGACGGTCATGAACTGGCAGGTGATGTCGACCTTGCCGGTGGTGATGTTCGGAATGCGGGCATCCGACGACTGATTGACGAACTCGATCTTGTCCGGATCGCCGAAGAGAGCCTTGGCGACGATGCGGCCCATGTCGATGTCGAAGCCCTGCAGCTTGTCGTCAGCGCTCTTGAAGTGCCAGGGCGCGTTCGTGCTTCCGGTTCCGAGAACGAGGTGCCCACGGGAGAGAACCTCCTGGAGCTTGCTGGTGGTCTCCTGCGCGTTGGCGGGCAGGGCGAAGGAAAGGGTTGCGGCGAGGATGGCCGCCAGTGCCGATGTCTTGATCATGTTGCTGTTCCTCTCGTTGTCCAATATAGCAGACATGTGTCTGTAATAACGGATTGACGAAGTTTTGGCCTTGTCGCATATCTTGTCAAGTGCCCTTGAGAGGAAGCGGAGAGAGCAAATGGGTGAGTGGTCTGAGATCGATACGCCCGCCGTGCTGGTCGACCTTGATGTCGTGCAGCGGAACATCCAGCGGTTTCAGACCTATGCGACCACGAACGGGCTTGCCGTCCGGCCGCATATCAAGACGCACAAGTTGCCGAAGATCGCCGAGATGCAGTTCGACGCCGGCGCGGTCGGCATCACCTGCCAGAAGGTGTCCGAGGCCGAGGCCATGGTCGCCGGCAGCGACCGCATCACGGACGTGCTGATCACCTACAACATTCTCGGGGCCGGCAAGCTTGCCCACCTGAGGGCGCTGGCCGGCAAGATCATGCTCAGGGTCGTCGCAGACAGTGAGCCGGTCGTGGCCGGGCTTTCAGGGGCCTTCGCGGATGCGGACAAGCCGCTCGGGGTCTTCGTCGAATGCGACACTGGTGCGCATCGCTGCGGTGTCTCTTCGCCCGAGGCGGCCCGCGATCTTGCCCTGATCATCGACCGCTTGCCGGGCCTCACATTCGCGGGCCTGATGACCTATCCGCCGGTCGGCGGCGCCGAGGCCGTGCAGGACTTCATGACCAGGGCGAAGGCGTTGATCGAGGCGGAAGGGCTTTCCGTGGAAACGATCACCTCCGGCGGCTCGCCGGACATGTTCCGCGCCCACAAGCCGTCCGTCGTCACCGAGCACCGGCCGGGAACCTATGTCTACAACGACCGCTCGCTGGTCGTTCGCGGCGTTTGTGGCTATGACGACTGCGCCCTGACGGTGCTTGCCACGGTCGTCTCCGTGCCCGCGCCGGACCGTGCCATCATCGATGCGGGCAGCAAGGTGCTGACCTCCGATCTCCTCGGCCTCACAGGCCACGGCCATGTCCTCGATCGGCCGGATCTGTCGATCGACCAGCTTTCGGAGGAGCATGGACGGATCGTCAGCGAGGGCCCGATCGGGCTTTCGGTCGGTGACAAGCTGCAGATCGTGCCGAACCACGCCTGCGTCGTCACCAACATGGTCGACGGCGTGCACGTCCTGCGGGCAGGCGAGGTGGTCGGCTATTGGCCGGTGCCGGCGCGCGGCAAGGTCGTCTGAGCCTGCGCGGAACGGTTGGTCTGGCGAAGTCGGTCGGTCCGCCCGATCTTCTGCCCGGGTATTCGGCTGCGCAGACGCTCCGGCTCTCGCCCAGCCACGTTGAAACCCGTATGCCCTTGCCGTTCCGTCGTTTTGATCTGTACAACTGATCCCGAAAAGCCAGAGGGCAAGGCGGATGGACGCCGGAGCGAATCGAACTCCGAGTGCACGCCGGGTTGCCACCGCCTACTCCTTCTCCACGAGCTCATCGGGTCGCCATGTCGCGCAAGCTCATCCGTGCCGTCGTTCTTCTCATCGTGGTGGCCCTTGTCGGCGGCTTCGGCGTCTACCGCTACGTGCTGGCGACGGATTCGCATGCACTCCCCGACACCATCGCCATGGCGAACGGTCGGATCGAGGTGCAGCGGGTCGACGTGTCGGCGAAACTGCCGGGACGCGTTGCCTCCATCGACGTGCGGGAGGGCGATCTCGTCGCGGCGGGCGATGTGATCGCAACCCTGGACCAGAGCGAAACCCTGGCCGAACTTGCCGCCGCTCAGGCGTCTGTGGAGCAGGCGATCCAGGGCGTGGCGCAGGCGCGGGCGGCGATTGCCAGCCGGCAGGCGGAACTGGAGCTTGCGGATGTGCAGCTCAAGCGCGCGGAAGATCTGAGGACGCGGGACTTTTCCTCGCAGTCGGAAGCGGACCAGCGCCGCGCCGGGCGCGATGTCGCCGCCGCCGCCGTTGAGGCGGCCAAGGCGTCGCTCGGCTCCGCTCAGGCCGCCCAGAAGGTGGCCGAGGCCAAGGTCACGCAGATCAAGGCGACGATCAACGACCTGGTGCTGAAGGCGCCCATCGCCGGCCGGGTCGAATACAAGCTCGTCCAGCCGGGCGAAGTCGTCGCGGCCGGCGGCCGCGTCGTCACGCTGCTCGACCTTTCCGACGTCTACATGACCGTCTTCCTGCCCACCTCCTCGGTCGGCAAGGTGAAGTTCGGCAGTGAAGCGCGCATCGTTCTCGATGCCGCGCCGGAGTATGTGATCCCCGCCAGCGTTTCCTTCGTGGCGGCGGAGGCGCAGTTCACGCCGAAGACGGTGGAAACGACCTCCGAGCGCGAGAAGCTCATGTACCGGGTCAAGGTCGCGGTGCCGACGGACCTCCTCAAGGAGTACCGCGACTATGTGAAGTCGGGCCTTACGGGAGATGCCTACGTCCGACTTGGGGCGGACGCCGCCTGGCCGGACTGGCTGCAGCCGAGGTTGCCCGATGCCGCCGGGTGAACCCGCGGTCCGTGTGGTCTCGGTCACGCACCGCTACGGTCGCACGACTGCCGCCGACGATGTCTCCTTCGATCTGCCTTCCGGCAGTGCGACGGCGGTCATCGGGCCCGACGGAGTTGGAAAATCCGCGATCCTCGGACTGATCGCCGGTGTGCGCCGGCTGCAGACCGGAACGGTCGAGGTGCTCGGCGGCTCGATGGCGGATGCGGGTCACCGCAGCCGCATCGCCGGGCGGATCGCCTATATGCCGCAGGGGCTCGGGCGCAACCTCTATCCGACCCTGTCCGTCACCGAAAACGTCGACTTTCATGCCCGCCTCTTCGGCCTTCATGGCCGCGAACGCGCCGCGCGCATCGCGCGTCTCCTGCAGGCGACAGGGCTCGATCCGTTTCCGGACCGGCCTGCGGGCAAGCTCTCGGGCGGCATGAAGCAGAAGCTCTCGCTCTGCTGCGCCCTCGTGCACGACCCCGACCTCCTGATCCTCGACGAGCCGACCACCGGCGTCGATCCGCTTTCACGGCGGCAGTTCTGGTCGCTGATCGACCGCATCCGCGCCGACCGGCCCGGCATGACGGTGATCGTCGCGACGGCCTACATGGAGGAAGCCGAACGCTTCGACCGGGTGATCGCCGTCGACGACGGCCGGCTGATCGCCTGCGGACCGACGGCGGAGGTCATTGCCAATGCCGGCGGGAAGGGGCTTGAGGCCGCCTATCGCCGGCTCCAGAACAGCGGCAACGACCCGGGGGAGGACATTCTTGTCATTCCGCCCCGGACCGACGCGGACGGCGGAGCGCCGGTGATCGTCGCCGAGGGGCTGACGCGCCGCTTCGGCAATTTCACGGCCGTCGACCATGTCAGTTTCAGCATCCCGCGCGGCGAAATCTTCGGATTTCTCGGCTCGAACGGCTGCGGCAAGACGACGACGATGAAGATGCTCACCGGTCTGCTCGATGCGACCGAAGGCCGGGCGGAGCTCTTCGGGCGCTCCGTCGATCCGCGCGATCTCACGGCGCGGCTCGATGTCGGCTACATGAGCCAGAGCTTTTCGCTCTACGAGGAGCTGACGGTCCGGGGAAATCTTCGGCTGCATGCGCGGCTTTACCGCGTGCCATCGGGCGAGATTGCCGATCGCGTCAACGAAAGCCTCGACCGGTTCGGGCTAAGGGAGGTTGCCGACGATCTGCCGGCAAAGCTCCCGCTTGGCCTGCGCCAGCGCCTGCAACTTGCCGCCGCCTGCCTGCACCGTCCGCGCATGCTGATCCTCGACGAACCGACGTCCGGCGTCGATCCGGCGGCCCGCGATCACTTCTGGCGCCATCTCGCCGATCTTTCGCGCAAGGACGGCGTGACGATCTTCGTCTCGACCCATTTCATGAACGAGGCAGAGCGCTGCGACCGTATCTCGCTCATGCATCGCGGGCGGGTGTTGGCCATGGGCACGCCGGCCGACCTGGTGGCCTCGCGTCATGCGCCCTCGCTGGAGGAAGCCTTCATTTCCTATCTGGTGGAGGACGACGAGGAAGGCACCGTGGAGCCGGACGTTGCCGCCGACGGGACTGATCAGCCCGCCGCCACGCATGACGCGCCGTCAGGTGTCGCGAGCAGCCTCGGCAGGGTCTGGGCCTTCTGCCGCCGGGAAGCGCTGGAGATCCTGCGCGACCGCATCCGGATCGGCTTTGCCGTCGGCATTCCGGTCTTCCTCCTCTTCATCTTCTCCTTCGGCATTTCCTTCGACGTGGAATCGCTTCCCTATGCGGTTTTCGACCGCGACCAGTCCGCCGAAAGCAGGGGCTTTCTCAGGAGTTTCGAGGGATCGCGCTATTTCGAGCAGCATGATCCAATCGGATCGGAGGCGGAGGTCGACTGGCGGCTGCAGGATGGTGAACTTCGCCTCGTCATCGGCATCCCGCCGAGCTTCGGGCGTGATCTGCTGCTGAGCCGGCAGCCGGAGGTGAGCGTCTGGATCGACGGGGCCAATACCTTCCGCGCCGAGACCGTGCGCTCCTACGTCAACGGGCTCGTGACGACCTGGGCCGAGGAAAAGGCGCGCGAGGCTTCGGCGGGGGCGTCGGGTCTGGTCCTGCCGATCGAGATCCGGCCGCGCTTCCTCTACAATCAGGCCTTCAAGTCGGTGAATGCGATCGCGCCCGGCGTCATCATGCTGGTGCTGATGCTGATCCCGTCGATGATGACCGCCCTTGGCGTGGTGCGTGAACGCGAGATCGGCTCAATCGCCAACCTTCAGGCCTCGCCCGCGAGTGTCGTCGAATTCCTGATCGGCAAGCAACTGGCCTATGTCGCGCTGGCGACCGTGAACATCGCCATGCTGATCGCCACGGCGGTCTTCGTCTTCGGCGTCCCCTTCAACGGCTCGCTGACCGCCATGACCTTCGGCGCGCTCCTCTATGTCTTTGCCTGCACGGCCTTCGGTCTGCTGGTCTCCACCATCGTCACGACGCAGGTCGCCGCGACGTTTGCGACGGCCATCCTCAGCGTCATACCGGCGATCAATTTCTCCGGCTTCCTGTTTCCGCTCGCCTCGGTGGAAGGGCCGGGCCGGGTCGTCGGCACCCTGTTTCCGGCCTCCTGGTTCCAGACGATCTCGCTCGGTACCTTTGCCAAGATACGCCCGGTGACCGACTTCGCCGCCAATTTCGCCATGCTTGCGTTGTTCGGGTTGATCTTCATCGGCGCTGCGTCCCTGATCCTCAAGAAGCAGGAGCCGTGAGCGATGATCCGCTTCCTGCGCGATGTCTTTTTCCTGGGGCTGAAGGAATTTTCCAGCCTTCGCTATGACCGGGTGATGCTCTTCCTCGTGGTCTACGCGCTTTCCATCGCGGTGATGCTGGTTGCGAGGGGCGTGAAGCTGGAGGTCTCGAACGCGGCCATAGCGATCGTCGACCTCGACCGCTCGCAACTCAGCGAACGTCTGGTGGACGCCATTCCGCGGCGCTATTTCCAGGAACCGGTGACGGTCGATGCCTCGGCCATCGATGCGGCGGTCGACGCCGGCCAATACACCTTCGTCATTGCCTTTCCGCCGAATTTCGAAGCCGATGTGCTGGCGGGCCGCCAGCCGGCGGTCGCCATCCGGGCGGATGCGACGGCGATCGCGCAGGCCGGCAACGGCATCGCCTACCTGCAGCAAATCCTCACGAACGAGACGGCCAGCTACCTGCAGCGGCAGACGGTTTCGAGCCTGCTGCCGGTCCAGACGGCGATCCGCTTCTATTTCAACCCGAACCTCGACGGCGTGCGCTTCAACGGCGTGATGCAGGTGATCAACTCGATCACGATCCTCTCCATCCTGCTCGTCGGCGCGGCGGTGATGCGCGAACGCGAGCATGGCACGATGGAGCATCTTCTCGTCATGCCGGTCTCGCCGACGGCGATTGCGCTCGCCAAGATCTGGGCGAACGGGCTGGTGATCCTCGTCGCGGTCTTCCTGTCGGTCGAGATCGTTCTGAAGATCTTTTTGAGCATCCCGATTGCCGGTTCCATACCGTTGTTTCTGGCCGGGACCTTCGTCTACCTCTTCGCGACGACGTCGCTCGGCATCCTGCTTGCGACCGTCGCTTCGTCCATGCCGCAGTTCGCGCTGCTCGCCATCCCGGTCTTCATCTCGATGATGCTGCTGTCGGGGACCATGACGCCGCTGGAAAGCATGCCGCAGTGGCTGCAAATCGCCATGCACGCCTCGCCGTCGGTCTATTTCGTCCAGTTCGCGCAGGCGATCCTCTACCGGGCGGCGGGCATCGCCATCGTCTGGCCGCAGCTTCTGATCATGTCCGGCATCGGTCTTGTCTTCCTCGTTGCCGCGGTCAGCCGTTTCCGTCGCATGCTGGCGCAGGCCGGATAGCCAGGTTCGTCCGTCTATTTCGCCATCAAGTCGCGCTTCAGCGGCATCGTCATGCAGTGGACGCTGCCGCCGCCGCTGGCAAAGAGGTCGAGTTCCGGCTCGAGGACGGTGAGGCCCTCGGCCCGCATCATCTCGTTGACGCGTCTGGAATGGCGCGGGCTGACGACGCGGTCGTTGCCGAGCGCCAGCACGTTGCAGCCCATCTGCCCCATCGCTTCCTTGTAGCTGACGGGCAGCAGGCGAATGCCGTTGGCCTTGAACCAGTCGAGGTGTTCGTCGTCGATGACGTCAGTCACGGCAAGCGCCAGCCCGTCCGCGACCATGGAGAAGATGACGTCGAGGTGCAGGAAGTGTTCCGCGAAGGAAATGATCCGGGTCGACCAGCCCTCGGCCTCGAACCAGCCGGCAAACTGCTCGGCGCCGGACTGCGTGGTGCGCTCGCCGGAATAGCCGATCGCCATCAGGCCCGGGCGGATGATGTGGATGTCGCCGCCCTCGACGGAGCCGGCCGAAGGAAAGCGTCGGATCGGGCAGCCGGTCTTTTCATAGAAGGCGGCGATCGAGGCAATCTCGCCGCGGCGCTGCGGGCGGAAGAGTTGGGTCGCGAAGGGGCCCCAAGGGGTCACCTGCGAGGAATCGCGCGTATAGACCTGATAGGGGAGCTGCGGCTCGGGCTCCAGATAGTGGCAGGCAACGCCGGCGCCCTCCAGGCAGTCCGTCAGTTCGCGGAATTGCGCCTGAAGGCCCTGGTGGTCGGGGCTTGCGCCGCCGGACGCGGTGAGGCTGCGCCGCGCGATGTCGTTGGTCGTAATCCACTCGTAGTGGTCGGGCGGGCACAGCAGCACATCGCGCAGGACACCGGTTTCACTGTCGATCTGCCATTCGGGCGCGGGAGCGGACATGGGGCCTCATTGAACGAGAATCGGACCGATAGGAGAGCGACAAGGATCTGCGGCGTCCGGCGCCGCAGCCGTCGTCTGCTCGCCGTGACGACTATCCAATTGAGGGGATTTCGTCCATCAGATCGTGACAGAACCGCAGGCCGGGCATGGCCGAAATCCCAACCGTCGCTCCGATACTTCCGGCGACGCCCCTTACGCCGAGGCGAATTCGAGTTGCACCTTGACCGCGCGGCTGCGGTCGCCCGCCTCTGTGAAGGCGGCCATCGCCTCCTCGACCGGATAGCTGCCGGTGATGATCGGCTTCACGTCGATGGCGCCGGAGTTGATCGCGGCGACCGCCTCGGCATATTCGCGATGGAAGCGGTGCGTGCCGGCGAAGGTGATCTCCTTGCCGACGAGCATGTTGATCGGAACCGGCAGGTCGCCCGTCACGCCGACCTGAACGATGGTGCCGAGCGGACGCGTCGCGGCAATCGCGCTCCTGATCGCCGGACCGGCGGCGGAGCATTCGAAGGTTACGTCGAAGTGGCCCTTGTCCGCGTAATAGGCCTCAAGAGCCGCGCCGTCTTTGGCGACGTTGATGGTCCGGGTCGCGCCCATCTTGCTTGCAACAGCGAGGGTTGCGTCCTGAAGGTCGGTGACGACGATCTCGGCAGCGCCGGCGTCCGCCGCAACCGCGACGCAGAGAGCGCCAATCGGACCGGCGCCGGTAACGAGCACTTTCTTGCCCTTCAGATTCGGCGCGCGGCTACGGGCATGAAGGCAGACGGCGAGCGGCTCGGCGCAGGCGGCCTCGGCCAGGGTGACGTGCGGAGCGACCGCGACGCATTGCACGGCGTCGGCGATCATGAGGTCGCGGAAAGCGCCCTGTTCGTGGGGAAAGCGCAAGGCCGAGCCGAAGAAGCGCATCGTGAGGCAATGGGTCGGCATGCCTTCGAGGCAGTATTTGCAGGCGCCGCAGGGGCGGCTCGGATTGAGCGCCACCCGGTCGCCGACAGCAAGCGTCGATACGCCTGCGCCAAGCACCTCGACGGTGCCGGCAACCTCATGGCCGAGGATGATCGGCTCCTTCACCCGGATCGGACCGAAGCCGCCCTCCTGATAGTAGTGCAGGTCCGATCCGCAGATACCGCCAGCGCCGATGCGCACCAGCACCTCGCCGGGGCCGGGCGCGGCGACGTCGTCGGTCTCGATGCGGATGTCGTTCTGGGCGTAGAGGCGGCAGACGCGCGTTTTCATGTCGGGGGCCTATTTGAAGAGAACCGAGGGCAGCCAGGTTGCGAGCGCCGGGATGTAGGAAACGAGAAGAAGCACGATGATGTTGGTGATCAGGAAGGGCGCGATGGCCTTGATCACCGGCGTCAGCGGCAGGCGCGCGATGTTGGCGCAGATGAAGAGGCAGACGCCGACCGGCGGTGTCGTCAGGCCGATCATCAGGTTCAGCACGGCGAAGGTGGCAAAGTGCAGCGGGTCGATGCCGACGCCCTGCGCCAGCGACAAGAGCGGCACGAAGAGGATGATCAGGGCCGCGATCGTCTCCATGAACATGCCGACGAAGAGCAGCAGGAGGTTGATGATCAGGATCACCAGATACTTGTTGTCGGTGAGCGAGAGGACGGCGTTCGCGATCATCTGCGGGATGCGCTCGGAGACGAGAATCCAGCCGAAGACGTTGGCAAAGCCGACGAGGACGAGGATCGCGGCGGAGGAGACGGCGCTGTCGATGATGATGCGCGGCACGGCCCTCAAGGGCAGGTCGCCGTAGATGAAGCGGCCGACGATGAAGGCATAGACGCTGGCGACGATGGCGGTCTCGGTCGGCGTCGCGATGCCGCTCAAAAGCCCGCCGACGATGAGCGCCGTCATGGCGAGTGACCAGAAGGCGCCGAGGAAGGACGAGGCAAGCTCCCCAACGCCCTGCCACGGCTGGCGGGGGAAGTTCTTGCGCACCGCGATGATGTAGCAGGTCACCATCATCGCAAGGCCCATCAGGATGCCGGGGACCGCGCCGGCGATGAACATCTTGCCGACCGAGATGCCGGAGAGCGCGCCGACGATGATCATCGGCACGCTCGGCGGGATGATCGGGCCGACGGTGGAGGAGGCAGCGGTGACGGCGGCGGAAAAGTCCGCCGGATAGCCGGCCTTCTTCATGCCGGGGATCATCATGCCGCCGATGGAGGCGGCGTCGGCCACGGCCGTTCCCGAGATGCCGCCGAAGAGCATGGAGCCGGCGACATTGGAGAGGCCAAGGCCGCCGCGCATCCAGCCGACGAGGGCGTTGGCGAAGCGGATGATGCGCCCGGTGATGCCGCCGCTGTTCATGAGATTGCCGGCGAGGATGAAGCCGGGAATGCAGAGCAGCACGAAGACATCGATGCCGGCGTACATCTTCTGCGGAATGACGACGAGCGGAATGCCGGCCGCGAGCAGGTAGCAGAGCGAGGAAAGGCCGAGGGTCACGGCCACCGGCACGCCGGCTATGAGTCCGCCGACGAAAACCAGGATCAGGATGGCAAGGTTCATGGCTGGTCGTCCACCGCCGCGTTGGGAAGGCCGTCCGAGGTTCCGGCGATCATCGCGACGACGCGCAGGACGGAAAAGAGCAGCAGACTGGCAAGCAGCACGAGGACGCTCGCGTGGATGAAGTCCATGCGCCAGGAGAGCGCCGGCGAGGTCTGCATCGCGCCGATGGAGGTGTATTTCCAGGCCGGCATGATCAGGAAGGCCATGAGCACGGCGGTCGCCGTTGCTGAAAAGAGGCGCAGGCGCCAGGGCCAGCGTCCGGGCAGGCTTTCGCAGATGAGGTCGACGTTGACGAGATCGCCGCTCTTGTAGGAGAGCCCCGCGCCGAAGGCCGCCACATAGAGAAGGGCAAAGCGGGTCAGTTCCTCGGTCCAGACTGGGGAAGCGGACAGGAGCCGGCCGACGACCTGAACGAGCACCGCAGCTCCGAGCACGACAAAGGCAAGCCCGGTGAGCAGGCGGCAGAGGAGTTCGATGGTCCGGATGGTCTTTCGAAGATCCACGGGGGCGATCCGTTTTGAATGCAAGGCCGCGTCGAGCGAGACCAGCAGCAGACTGCTGGTCTCGTGTTCTGTGTCAGATCAGCGGAGACCTGTCTTATTCGGCGAAGAGCTCTTCGACGTAGGGCTTGATCTCCGGCTTGACGTTGGCAAGCACGGCGTCCTTGGCCTTGGCGGCAAAGGCGGCGCCGTCGACGTCGACGAAGGTCATGCCCTTGCCTTCCAGCTCGGTCACGAGGCTCTTCTCGTCGGCCAGGAAGAGCTCACGCTCGTAGGCTTGCGCCTCCTTGGCCGCCGTTTCGACCGCCTTCTTGTCCGCGTCGGAGAGCTTGGCCCAGGTGATTTCGGAAATCGTCAGGTAGATCCACGAGCGCACGTGCTCGGTCTTGTTGACGTATTTCTGCACCTCGTTGAAATTCGCCGACTTGATGAGGGCGAGCGGGTTTTCCTGCGCGTCGATGGTGCCGTTCTGGAGCGAGGTGAAGACCTCGGAGAAGGCCATCGGCGTCGGGCTGGCGCCGAGCGCATTCCACACCGCGACGAAGAGCGGCACATTGGGCACGCGCATCTTCAGGCCGTTGAGGTCGTCCGGCGACTTGATCGGGCGGTTGGAGGTGAGATCGCGCGGACCGCGGGCGAAATAGGCGAGGGGGCGGATCTGCGCCTTCTCGACGATCTCGGCCTCGATCTTCTTGCCGAGTTCGCCGCTGGCGACGGCATCCATGTGGTCAAGCGACTTGTAGGCATAGGGCACGGCGAGAAGGGCTGCCATCGGCGCCCAGTTCTGCAGGCTCTCGCCGGTGATCGTCATGTCGACCGTGCCGAGCTGCATGCCGTTGACGAGGTCCATCTCCTTGCCGAGCGACTCGTTCGGATAGACCTCGACCTCGATGCGCCCGTCGGTGAGCGACTTCACCTCCTCGGCGAACTTCATGGCCGCCTTGTGCCAGGTGTTCTGCTCGTTGGCGAGATGGCCGAGCTTCAGCGTCATGTCGGCGGCGAGCGCCGAGCCGGCAAGCAGCATGCCCGCCATCGCGGCAAGCGCCGTCGTTCCCAGTCGTTTCATAGTCAGCATCGTATCCTCCCTTGATTGGTGCTGATCTCTCCCGGGCGGTCCCTTCTTTCGGGATCACGCCTCGAAATAGTCGGGGACCGCCTCCGCGATCTTCGGCAGGTCGACGAGAACCTCCCGCAAGTGCCCGCGCATCGATGCCTCCGCATCGTCGGTACGGCCCTCGGCGACGGCGTCGACGACCGCCTCGTGCTGGGCGATGAGCTTGTCCATCGGGAACTGCCCGAAGGAGAGAAAGCGCACCCGGTCCATCTGGGCCTTGGATTCCTCGATCACGTGCCATGCACCTCCACGCCCGGCCGCCGCGGCAAGCGTGCGGTGAAACTGGTCGTCGAGTTCCATGAAGCGGATGCGGTCGCCCTTGGCTGCTTCCTTCTGGAGCGCGAGAAGCTTGCGCAGCTCGCTGATCGCCGCGCGATCGATGCACTTGGCGAGCAGCTTGACGATGTCCGCCTCGACGGCCTCGCGCACGAAGCGTGCATCCATCACCTGGGACCTGGAAATCTTGCGCACCACTGTGCCGCGCTGCGGGCGCACCTCGACAAGCCCTTCCTCGGCGAGCTTGATGAAGGCCTCGCGCACCGGCTGCCGGCTGACGGCATAGGAGCGGGCGATTTCGGCCTCCGACAGAAGACTGCCCGGTGTCAGATCGGCGCGGATGATGCGCTCGCGCAGGATGCGGCGGAGCTGGGGCCCTACCGCCACGGACAGGTCGATCGTCCATTGCGCGTTTTGCGTCGCTTCCATCGCATGGTCCTCCTTCGGCACACATAGCTCCATACTTCCATACTAGTCAATCATCAAAAAGCTTGCTAGGAAGTCGGAAGTGGTGGAGAGCATCGGCGGCCTGTGTTCCGGCGTCGTTGCAGGGCCGCACGGCGGAGGACGGCTGCCCGGTCGAAGACGCCCGGTCAGCCGCATGACGATGAGGGTGGCGACCGTGTCACCGCCAACGGGACCGCGTCCGAGCCAGGAGTGCGGTTCATCTGGAGAGATGGATGAGACAGACGTGGCGGTGGTTCGGTCCGAAGGACCTCGTTTCGATCGACGACATGCGGCAGGCCGGTGTCGAAGGCGTGGTCACGGCCCTGCATCACGTGCCGACGGGCGCCGTCTGGACGCCCGATGAGATCTCCCGTCGTCAGGCTGAAATCGCCGTCATGAAGGACGGGCGGCCGTCAGGCCTTGCGTGGGACGTCGTCGAGAGCCTTCCGGTTTCCGAGGATATCAAGAAGCAGAAGGGCGACTGGCGGGCTCACCTCGACAGCTATCGGGCAAGCCTCAGGAATCTCGCCGCCGCCGGCATCAAGGTGGTCTGCTACAATTTCATGCCGGTGCTCGACTGGACGCGGACGGACCTTGCCTACCGGGTGGACCATGGCGGCACCTGCATGCGCTTCGACCATGTCGATTTCGCCGCCTTCGACCTCCACATCCTGAAGCGCAAGGGCGCCGCGAACGACTTCCCGGAAGAGGTGCGCGAAGAGGCTGGGCGGCGGTTCCGGACGTGGTCGGACTATCGCTGCCAGGGGCTTGCCCGCAATATCGTCTTCGGCCTTCCGGGCGCGGCCGATCACATGGACCTTGAGGATGTGCGCCGGCATCTGGCCGAATATGACGCGATCTCGGCCGATCGCCTGCGCGCGCATTTCGTCGATTTCCTGGAGGACGTGATCCCGACGGCGGAGGAAGCGGGCATCCGTATGTGTTGTCACCCGGACGATCCGCCGTTCCCGCTGCTCGGGCTTCCGCGCGTGATGTCAACCGAAAGCGACTATGCGACCCTGATGGCGGCGGTTAATACGCCCGCCAACGGCATCACGCTCTGCTCCGGCTCGCTCGGCGCCCGGCCCGACAACGACCTTCCCGGCATGATGGAGCGTCTCGGCGAGCGGGTGCACTTCCTGCACCTTCGCAACGTGAAACGCGAGGGAACCGCGATTGCCGGGTCCTTCCACGAGGCGGAGCATCTTGGCGGCGACACCGACATGGTGGCGCTGCTTGCCGCGGCACTCAAGGAAGAGGCGAGGCGCAAGGCGGCAGGCCGCGAGGACTGGTCGATCCCCATGCGGCCCGACCACGGGCAGGACATTCTCGATGACCTCGATCGCCATGCCCAGCCGGGCTATCCCGCTATCGGCCGCCTCAAGGGGCTTGCCGAACTACGGGGCATCATGACGACGCTGCAGCATTCGGTCTGGGGCCTTCCGGCATAGAGCCGGTTTCCCTCACTGTCCGGCCGCGTCGTGCAGGATCTCATTCAGCGTCTCATTCACCTGATCGCGTCCGTCGCCGGGCGGCAGCCGGCGGAAACCGACGGTGACCTTGCCCGGATATGCGGCGGGCTCGTAGGCGAAGAGGATATAGGGACAATAGGCGATGTTGCCGATGTCCGCCTCCATCGCGGCGCGGGAGAGCACCGCCGAGCAGAACTGCAGGAACTCGGCATTCTTGTAGACCTGCTTGTCAGCGCCGACATCGCCCGCCGTCCGGGACAGCATCTCTCCGATGTGGCTGTGATAGTCGATGACATAGCCCCGGTTGATGATGGCGTCCTGAAGATCGGTCATGACGTCCGCGAAGGCCGTGTCGGTTTCGACGGTCGTGATGGTGTCTTCGGCTGCCGCGCGGTTGACCGCGAACCCGGCAAGAAGCGAGAGCATGACAAGAATGGCCGTGCGCATGATGTTCTCCTCATTTCAGCGGCGGTGGCATGTTGAGCAGGCGCGAGGGTCGGACGTCGGGCCGGCCATGCGGCCCGACTGATCCTTATCGATCACATCAGGGGCGGACGTAGGCGTAACCGTCGCCCTGAAGCTCCATGAGGCGGACAACCCCGGAGGGGACCTCGCTCGCCTCGCCCAGAAGGGCTACCACGCGGCCTTCCTTCTTGTTCAGTGCCTGATGGGTGTTGCCGCAGGCGGAAAAGGTGATTTCCGGGTCTTCCAGCGCCATGGAGGCGATGCGCGTCTTCACCGGGCTTCGCTCGGCGACGAACATTTCCAGCCCGGGCCCGTAGGCGACGATCTCGACGGCGACCGACTCGCCTTTCGCGGCATAGTGATTCTTGACGTTCTTGGCGTTGTTCAGCGCCAGATTCATGATCGCCGGGTCATCCTGGTCCACCTGGATGGACAGTCGGTGCATTGCTTCCTCGGCATGTGCCCCACCCATGCAAACGGCAAGGACAGCGGCCGCAGCGGCGCTCTTCATAATCGTTTTCATGAATTTTCCTCCTCGGCCCACCTTCTCATTGCTTCCGTCTCGGGCCTTTTGACATTATACATATAATCATTCAAATGTTTGCAAGTAATTTGAAGCCACCGCGTCTTCATGCAGGCATTGAGAAAAACAACGCAGAAACAATTTCTTGGGAGGGGAGAATGAAGACCAGGTCACAGATGGCCGACTGGCCACGGAGCGAAATTTCCCGGCGCCGGCTGCTGCAGGGCGCCTTGGGCGCGACGAGTGCGGCGCTGGTTGCCGGCTTTCCGGGCTCCGCCCGGGCCGTCGGCCGGCTGTCGCTCGGCGGATCGGAAATTCTGACCGTGACCGACGGCAAGCTCGCCTTTCCGATGTCCTTCTTCTACGGCAGCGTTCCCAAGGAGGAACTGGACGAGGTTCTCACGTCCAACAATCTTCCCACCGACGTCGTCCGGCCGGATTGCAATGTGACGATCCTCAAGCGCGAGGGCCGGACGATCCTTTTCGACGCCGGGTCCGGACCGCATTTCATGGAGACCGCCGGCAGGCTGCCCGCCAATCTCGAGGCCGAGGGCATCGACCTTTCCGACGTCAGCGACGTGATCTTCACCCATGCGCATCCGGATCACATCTGGGGCGTGCTCGACGAATTCGACGACCTGCTGTTCCCGAACGCCGCCTTCCATATCGGGCAGGCGGAGTTCGATTTCTGGACCTCGCCCGACGTGCTCGATCAGATCGGTCCGGAACGGCAGAGCTTCGTCTCCGGTGCCCAGACCCGTCTGGAGGCCCTGTCCGAACGCATGAATTTCATCAAGCCGGGCGACGAGGTCATTCCGGGCGTCGAGGCGATCAGGACCTTCGGCCATACCCAGGGTCACCTTTCCTACGCGATCCACGACGGCAGCGAGCAACTCGTCGTCATCGGCGACGCGATCAGCCATTCGGCGATTTCCTTCGCCCATCCGGAGTGGCAGGCCGGCAGCGACCATCAGCCCGACGTTGCGGCGGAGACGCGCACCGCGCTGCTCGACAGGCTGGCGGCCGAGAAGGCGCATGTCGTCGGCTACCATTTCCCGGATCCCGGCGCCGGCATCGTCGAGAAGAGCGGCGGCGCCTACAGGTTCACGCCCCTCGCCTGAAGGCTGTCCTGGCAAAGGAGGTCAGTGCGGAGAAGGGCGACAGGGGGGTGCCTTCCAGAAGGTAGGCAAGGCCGATCCGGGCGCCGAGTGCGATCGAGGCGAGAGCGAGCGGCGCGGAGATCGCCATCGTCGAAAAGGCGGACACGCCCTGGCCGATAGTGCAGCCCATGGCGAAGACGCCGCCCGTTCCCATCAGGAAGCCGCCGACCAGGTGGCGGCTGAGTTCGCGGGCGTCGTCGCAGGCTTCCCAGCGGACGTCCCGCTGCCGGCGGGCACAGATGGCCGCGCCGACCCCGACGCCGACAACGAGACCGACGCCATAATCGGGGAGGACCCCGGTGTAGGTCACGATCTGGAGGATGGCGTCCGCGACGGGCACGACGAAGGACGCCGATTCGATCTGGACGGGGTCCATCGAGTGGCGCGCGGCAAGGGTCGTGACGAGCCAGCCGAAGGCGACGGCGGCACCGATCGTCGTGCCGGTCGCGATGCGCGGCCAGTCCTTGCGATAGGCCGCGTCGCGGAAGATCCAGGCCATGAGCGCGATGGTGACGACCGCGGCGACGCCGGTGCGGATGTCATGCCCGGCGATGGTGGAGAGGATCGAGCCGAGCGACTGGTTGCCGACGAAGGACATGTCCGCCGCCAGATTGTCGACCACCTGAAGGCGGCCGAGGGCAATGAGGCCGCGCTGTGCGGCAAGGGCGGAGAGGCCGAGCACCAGCAGAACGACGAGCGAGCGCAGGCTGCCGCCGCCGAGGCGGACGAGCGCGCCGAAGCCGCAGGTGCCGACAAGGGCCATGCCGAAGCCGAAGGCGAGCCCGCCGATGATCGCGCCGGTCCAGGCGAAGCGGTTGGCGAGGTAGATGCTCGCGTCAAGGTTGGCGAGGCCGAAAGCCTGCAGGATCTGGGACAGGCACAGGGCGGTCGCGGCGGCGAGAACCCAGGTTCGAACACCGGCGTTGTCGCCGGCGTACCAATGCCGTTCGAGCGCGGCCAGCGTGCAGAAGTGATGCCGGCGCGCGGCATAGCCCATCACGAGCCCGGCCATCAGCCCGGCAATCGGCGGGAACCATTCGGAACCGGCAAAATCCATCCCATCCTCCCCACATGCGGCCTCACCTGCACGCTTGCGTTTGCCTCGGGGCGCCGTCCAACGCCCCTCGTGAAACGTGCCGTCAGGCCGTCATTTCCTTGTCCGGCTCCTGATCGCTGCGGGCGGGCTGTGTCTTGGGAGGATGGGTCAGCACCGCAGCGAGCCGGATTCAACGGCTGAAATTTCGTCTTCAGCCGGTCATGGTCTCAGTTTCCGCGACTGTTGCGGGTTGCAGATGCGCGTCGCCGCGGACCGGCGAGCAGAACAGACTGTAGAGCTGTTCGATGATCGACGACACCTCGGCGCCGGCAATCGAATAGTAAACGGTGCGCCCGTCGCGACGGGTGCTGACGAGCCGGTCGAAGCGCAGGCGGGCAAGCTGCTGGGAGACGGCGGCTTGCGGCATGCGCATGATGTCCTCGAGCTCGGAGACGGATTTTTCTCCCTCCGCGAGCAGGCAGAGAATCAGTAGGCGGCTTTCGTGCGACAAGGCCTTCAGCAGATCACTGGCCTTGCGTGCCTGGGCAAGAAGAAGCTCGAAGTCCTCTTCGCTCTGGTCGGGGCTGATCTTGGGCAGGTTCATTGTCTTCCGGGCCGGTTTCGGTTGCGTGGCGATTCGCCAAACGGAACTCAGCCGGCCCGCTCCAGTGTCACGCCGGATGAGTCTTGCGCCGGCAGTTTCGCCAACATGTCGTCGACAAGGTACCAGAAGAACTGATCGCCTGGATACCCGCGCAGGCGTGCAATCTCGCGATTTCCGTCGACGAGAACGAAGGTCGGCGTGAACTTGTCCCGGCCGATGGCGGCAAGATCCGCCGGCCAGTCCTTCGTGATGTCGACGCGGCGCAGGGGAACCTGCTTGCCCTCGGGCGTATTCGGCCATGCGGGCGCAATCTCGGTCTCGAACTTGGCGCACCATGGACAGCCGGGCTGAACCAGCAGGACCAGTTCGGCCGAGCGGGCTTGTGCCGCCCATAGGGAGCCAAGGAGCAGAAGGCCCAGTATCCGGAGTGTCGTGCGCATGCCGTCACCTGTTTGTTTCTTGCAATATATATGAATGTATGCATATTTAAAATAGCAAAGAACAAAGACCTTTCGACAAGGCGTGCGCGGTGGCCGGAGGGACGCCGGCGCGTAAATCCCAACTGGAACAGACATTTTCCGGGCTCTTCGGATCGGCGCGACAGCCCTGTTCGACGGGCATTTGCTTGTCGATCGGAAATGACCAGCGCGGCCGGACATGCGGACGGCGGGCGTTGCCAACAACAAAACCGCATGAGTGGGGTGGACCATGCTCGACGTCACGATCGGCGGCGCTTTGCTCGCCGGCGCGCTTTCCTTCGTCTCGCCTTGCGTGCTGCCGATTGTGCCGCCCTATCTGGCCTGGCTGGCCGGCGTGGGCTTCGAGGACCTTCAGCAAGAAAAACCCGGCTCCGAACAGCGGCGGCGCATCCTGATGTCGGCCATCGCCTTCGTGCTCGGCTTTGCCACCGTCTTCGTCGCTCTCGGTGCGACGGCCAGCATCATCGGCCGCACGATCGCGCAATATTTCGATGTCCTGTCGATCATCGCCGGCGTCATCATCATCGTCATGGGCCTGCATTTCCTGGGGGTCTTCCGCATCGGCCTGCTCTTTCGCGAGGCGCGGGTCACCGTTCGCACCAAGCCGGTCGGGCTGCTGGGGGCCTATGTGCTTGGCCTTGCCTTCGCCTTCGGGTGGACGCCCTGCGTCGGGCCTGTGCTGGCTGCCATCCTCTTCGTGGCGGGGGCCTCGGACACGGCCGCGCGCGGCGCCATCCTGCTCGCCGCCTATGCGCTCGGTCTCGGCATTCCCTTCATTCTCGCCGCCGCCTTCGCGAGCCCGTTCCTGAAATGGGCGGCCCGCTTCCGGCGGCACATGCACAAGGTGGAAATGGCGATGGGCGGGCTGCTCGTCGTTACCGGCATCCTTTTCGTTTCCGGGCAGATGTCGGTGATCTCATACTGGCTGCTGGAGACCTTCCCGGTCTTCCAGACGATCGGATAGGAGGAACGTCATGGTGAGGAGCATTCTGGTGGCGGCGGCCTTCGCGGTGCTTGCCGCTCTGCCGGCCCGCGCGGAGGTGGGGGAAGACGGCCTTCACAAGGAAGCCTGGTTCTCGATCACCTTCCGCGACATCGCCGAGGACATCGCGCAGGCGAAATCCGAGAACAAGCGCCTCGTTCTGTCGATCGAGCAGCGGGGATGCATCTACTGTCAGGCGATGCACGAGAAACTGCTGAGCGACCCGGAGGTCCGCGACTACATCAAGGCCAATTTCATGGTCGTGCAGTACAACATGTTCGGCGACGAGGAGGTCACGGACACCGACGGCGAGAGCCTCACCGAGAAGACCGCCGTCCGCAAATGGGGCTATCTCTTCACGCCGACGCTCGTCTTCCTGCCCGAGGATCCGCCGACGGATCTTTCCGTCGACAAGGCCGCGGTCGCGGTCATGCCGGGCGCCTTCGGGAAGTGGACCTTCCTCAACATGTTCAGATGGGTTCGCGAGAAGGGCTACGAGACCGACGAGCCCTTCCAGATCTATCACGCCCGCATCATCCAGGAGCTGCGCGCCGCCGGCCGTCTCGGCGCCGAGTGACGGGCGCCGTCATTGATTTTTATGATCGCAACGGCTGGCCCGGAACCGAGCGCGGCTCAGGCTGTGATTTTGCGGCATTGCGGTAATCGTCTGATTTGAAATCTGTTTCTGTCCGTCGATGAGGAGCCTTGGGCTCGCTGACGAGATATATGCAAAAATTCATATTTTTGTATTGACCTATCGCGGCGAGTGATTATCCTGTTTCGAGTTGGAACGATTTAAATGAACCGATGCCCGCAAGAGGCATGGCGCAAACAAACATCGGGGGAAGGAAACGCTGCCATGAAAATGGGGAGGAGTCTGGCTTTTGCCTCGGCCGCAGTGATCCTGACGGGAGCTGTCCATGCCGCTGAGGTGGTGCCCGCAAGCGTGACGTTCGACGAGAACAAGGTCGACATGTCGCTGACCGGCCAGCCCGGTGACGCAAAGGCGGGTGAAGCGACCTTCGTCAGTCGAAAGCTCGGCAACTGCCTTGCCTGTCATGAGGTCTCGGCGCTGAAGGCGGAGCTCTTTCATGGCAACGTCGGGCCGTCGCTCGATGGCGCCGCCGACCGCTGGTCGCCGGCCGAACTGAGGGCGATCGTCGTCGATTCGAAGAAGGTCTTCGGTCCGGACACGGTCATGCCGGGCTTTTATTCGCTCAATGTGGGCATCAACGTTCGCAAGGACCTTGTGGGCCAGACGATCCTGACCGCCCAGCAGGTAGAGGATGTTGTCGCGTTTCTGGAAACGCTGAAGCAGTGACGCGGCAGGCGGTTGTGAGAGGAGACATGAACATGATGATTTCAAGGCGGGGATTGATGGCCCTGTCCGCCGGTGCCGCGTGCGCCGGATTTACCGGTCTTGCCGTCAGTCCGGCGTTTGCCGATGTCGATGCGACGGCCAAGGCGGTTGCGGCCTTCGGCGGCGGTCAGGAGCCGGGAACCGGCAAGATCACGCTGACGGCGCCCGAGATCGCCGAAAACGGCAATACCGTGCCGATCTCGGTCAGTGTCGAAAGCGCCATGGAAGGCGACGATCTGGTCGAGTCCGTGGCCATCTTCGCCGACGGCAACCCCAATCCCGAAGTGGCCATCTTCCACTTCACGCCGCTCAGCGGCGAGGCCTCGGCCACGACGCGCATGCGCCTTGCCAAGACGCAGAATGTCGTTGCCGTCGCCAGGATGAAGGACGGCTCCGTCTTTGTGGACAAGAAGGAAGTCAAGGTGACCATCGGCGGCTGCGGCGGCTGAACCAGGACCGGGAGAGAGACGAATGGCGACGCCAAAACCACGTATCAAGTTGCCGAAGACCGCCGACAAGGGCGAGGTCATCGTGATCAAGACCCTGATCAGCCACACGATGGAATCGGGTCAGCGCAAGGATAAAGAGGGCAAGCTCATCCCGCGCCAGATCATCAACAAGTTCAGTTGCGAGTTCAACGGCCAGCCGGTGTTCTCCTGCGACCTCGAACCGGCGATCTCGGCCAATCCTTATTTCGAGTTCAGCGCCAAGGTGATGGAGGCTGGGACCTTCAAGTTCACTTGGGTGGACGACGACGGCTCGGTCTACACCGACGAGCAGCCGATCAAGGTGAACTGAACCGCGGCAGCAACAAGGGCAAAGCCCGACGCCGTGGGTCAAGAGGGGGAGGAAGCACCGTGACGAGGACCTTGACGATATCTTTGCTCGCCGCCACCGCCTGTCTGGGCGTCGCCGGCGTTGCGATGGCGGATCCGACGACCGACGAGTTGGTGATCGACGGTCAGGAAATGATCACGCGTGCACCTGCCCCCGAAGGGCACCCGTTCGACGAGGTGCTGTCCGGCTGGCTCTTCCGCGAACCGGAGACGCGGGCGACCGAGGCCGATTCCTTCGAAAATCCGGGCATGCTCGCCGTCGAGCACGGCGGCGAGGTCTGGAACACGGTGGAGGGGACCGCCGGCAAGTCCTGCGCCTCCTGCCACGGCGATGCTTCCGAAAGCATGAAGATGGTCGGCGCGAGCTTTCCCAAATGGGATGCGGCGACCAACAAGCCCATCGACGTCGAGATGCAGATCAATCATTGCCGCGAGAAGAACATGGGGGCGGAGCCCTACAAGTTCGATGCCGGCGATCAGAAGGATCTGACGGCCTACATCAAGCACCAGGCGCTCGGAACGCCTGTGCATATGGACCTCTCGCAGGGCGACATGCAGGGCTGGTGGCAGAAGGGCAAGGATCTCTACTACACGCGGACCGGCCAGTTGAATCTGTCCTGCGCCTCCTGTCACGAGGCCAACATGGGCAAGTTCATTCGCGCCGATCACCTCAGTCAGGGACAGGTCAACGGTTTCCCCACCTACCGCTTCAACACGGGCGGCATGGTGTCGATCATGAACCGTTTCCGGGGCTGCCTGCGCGATACGCGGGGCGAATTCCCGGCGGCCTTCTCCGACGATCTGCTGGCGCTTGAGGTCTACGTCACCTGGCGTGGCACCGGGCTCTCGGTCGAAACGCCGGCCGTGCGGCAGTAACTGGGCGTCGTCTGCCCATCTGGACAATGTTTGAGACATCGGGACAGGGCACGGGCCTCGGCCGAAGTGGGCCGAGGCGAGCGGACGGCTGTCTCTCGGAGGATGGTGAATGATCTCCAGACGCGAATTTCTGTCGGCAACGGCCGCACTTTCGGCCCTCGGCGGATTCGGCCTGTCCGGCCAGTGGGCGCGGGCGGCGGCGCAGCAGACGCTGACCGAAGACGCGCTGCTGGATTTCGGCGCCGTCGGCAACGTCACGCTGGTGCATCTGACCGACATCCACGCCCAGCTTGTTCCGGTCCACTTCCGTGAGCCGTCGATCAATCTCGGTGTCGGGCCGGTCGCCGGGTTGCCGCCGCATGTGACCGGCGCCGACTTTCTCAAGCTCTACAACATCGCCCCCGGCTCGCCGGAGGCCTATGCGCTGACGTCGGAGGACTTCACAGCCCTTGCCGGAACCTACGGCAAGATGGGCGGCCTCGACCGGATCGCCACGGTGCTGAAACGCATCCGCTCCGAGCGTGAGGGCAAGGTGCTGTTTCTCGACGGCGGCGACACCTGGCAGGGCAGCTATACCTCGCTGAAGACCCTCGGGCAGGACATGGTCGACCTCATGAACCTGCTCGAGCCCGACGCCATGACCGGCCACTGGGAGTTCACCTACGGCGCGGAGCGCGTCAGGGAGATCATCGACGGGCTGCCCTTCGCCTTCCTCGGCGGAAACATCTTCGATGCCGAATGGGACGAGCGTGCCTTCGATGCCACGAAGATGTTCGAGCGCGGCGGCGTCAAGGTCGCGGTCATCGGTCAGGCCTTCCCCTATACGCCGATCGCCAACCCGCGCTGGATGATCCCGAACTGGTCCTTCGGCATCCGCGAGGAGGAAGTCGCGGCGAATGTCGAGGCGGCGCACGCCGACGGCGCCGAACTGGTCGTGCTCCTGTCGCACAACGGCTTCGACGTCGACCGGGAACTTGCGAGCCGCGTGCCCGGGATCGATGTCATCCTGACCGGCCACACGCATGATGCGCTGCCCGAGCCCGTGATGGTGGGCAAGACGATGCTGATCGCCTCCGGCTCGCACGGCAAGTTCGTCACGCGCCTCGATCTCGATGTCCAGGGCGGCGAGATCAAGAATTACCGGCACCGGCTGATCCCGATCTTCTCCGACGTGATCACGCCCGATGCGGAGATCGCCGACGCGGTCGCCAAGTCCCGCGCGCCCTATGAGGACGAACTCAAGCGCGAGCTTGCGACCACCGAGACGCTGCTCTACCGGCGCGGCAACTTCAACGGCACCTTCGACGACCTCATCTGCGAGGCCCTGCTGGAGGTTCGCGAGGCCGATATCGCACTGTCGCCGGGCTTCCGCTGGGGCACCTCCGTGCTGCCGGGGCAGAAGATCACGGTGGAGGATCTGCATTCGGCCTGTGCCATGACATATCCCGCTGTCTACCGCTCGACGATGAGCGGCAAGATGCTGAAGGACATCATGGAAGATGTTGCCGACAACCTCTTCAACAAGTCGCCCTACTACCAGCAGGGCGGCGACATGGTGCGCGTCGGCGGCATGGCCTATGCCATCGATCCCGAGGCGGACATGGGCGGGCGCATCTCCGAGATGACCCTGCTCAAGACCGGCGAAGCGATCGATCCGGGCAAGGATTATGTCGTCGCCGGATGGGCCTCGATCAACGAGGAGACGGAAGGACCGGCGATCTGGGACGTGGTGGAGGATTACCTCAAGGATCACCCGGTGGTGAAACTGGCCGAAAACCGTTCGGTCAAGGTGGTGGGCTAGAGCGCTTTGCGGCCAGATGGGTTCATCAGGACGACGAAGCGGCAGGCCGAACTTGAATGCCCGGACCATGGTCTTTCTGCTCAAGTCGCATCGCTTGAGCGGACCGTGATCTGGAAAGCAACCGGCTTCGGACGGCAGGACGACCGTTTCTGGAGCGATCTTTTTGGCATCTGTATATGCAAATATTCATATGTGTAGATGCGGAAATGTGAGGAGGAGCTGATGCGCAAATGGACGGACGGACGCCCTGGTGCGTCCCGCCGCAGCTTCCTGAAGGCAGGGCTTGCCGGCGGGGCGGCCCTGGCGGCAAGCAAGGCGCAGGCGGCCGGCGACCCGGTGATCACCGAGGTTCAGGACTGGAATCGGTACCCCGGCGACGGGGTCGATGTCCATCCCTACGGCATGCCGTCGCAATTCGAGGCGGATGTCGTTCGGCGCAACGTGGCCTGGCTCACCGCCGACCCGATCTCGTCGATCAACTTCACGCCGCTTCATTCCCTCGACGGCATCATCACGCCGAACGGGTTGTGCTTCGAGCGCCATCACGCCGGCGCCGCGGTCATCGACCCCAAGGAACACCGGCTGATGATCAACGGGCTTGTCGACAAGCCGCTGATCTTCACGATGGAGGACCTCAAGCGCTTTCCCCGCTACAACCGCGTCTATTTTCTCGAATGCGCGGCGAACAGCGGCATGGAATGGCGCGGGGCCCAGCTCAACGGCTGCCAGTTCACGCATGGCATGCTCCATTGCGTCATGTACACGGGCGTCCTGCTCAAGGACATCCTCAACGAGGCGGGCGTCAAGACGTCGGGCAAATGGGTGTTGGCGGAAGGCGCCGACGCCTCGGCGATGACGCGCTCCATTCCGCTGGACAAGGCGATGGAGGACTGCATGGTCGCCTTCGGCCAGAATGGCGAGGCGCTGCGCACCGAGCAGGGTTATCCGCTGCGCCTCGTGGTTCCCGGCTTTGAAGGCAACATGTGGGTCAAGTGGCTGCGCCGGCTGGAAGTCGGTGACGAGCCCTGGCAGCAGCGCGAGGAAACCTCGAAATACACCGACCTTCTGCCGAACGGAAAGGCGCGCCGCTTCACCTTCGCGATGGATGTGAAATCGGTGATCACCAATCCGAGCCCGCAGGCGCCGATCACCCACGGCAAGGGACGGACCGTTCTCACCGGTCTTGCATGGTCGGGACACGGCACCATCAAGCGCGTCGACGTCTCCATCGACGGCGGGCGCAACTGGCACACGGCGCGGATCGACGGGCCGAGCCTGTCGCTGGCGCTGCACCGCTTCTACTACGAATTCGACTGGGACGGCTCGGACCTCTACCTGCAGTCCCGGGCGATTGACGAAAAGGGCTATGTCCAGCCGACCAAGAACGAGTTGCGCGCCACGCGCGGCGAGAATTCCATCTATCACAACAACGGGATCCAGACCTGGTACGTGAACAAGGACGGGGTGGCCGAGAATGTCGAAGTTTCTTGAGACTGCCGCTATCGGCACAGTGCTGGCCCTTGTCGCGACCGGGTCGGTGGCTCTTGCGGGAGAAGCCGATCCGAAAGCCGGCGAAGGGGCGGGCGAACAGTTCCATCTCGGCCGCGTCGCGACGCCGGACGAGGTGGCGGCTTGGGATATCGATGTCCGTCCCGACGGCCTCGGTCTTCCCGAGGGGAGCGGAACCGTCGCGCAGGGCGAGGCGATCTTCGACGAGAACTGCGCCTCGTGTCATGGCGATTTCGGCGAGGCGGTCGGACGCTGGCCGGTGCTCGCCGGCGGGCAGGGCACGCTGAAGGACGATCGGCCGGTCAAGACGATCGGATCCTACTGGCCTTACCTCTCGACGGTCTACGACTATATCCACCGGGCCATGCCGTTCGGGAATGCACGCTCGCTGTCGAATGACGATGTCTATGCGCTGACGGCCTACGTGCTCTATCTGAACGACGTCGTGACGGACGAGGATTTCGAGCTTTCGAAGTCCAACTTCGCCTCGATCCACATGCCGAACGAGAAGAACTTCATTCCCGACGATCGCGACTCGGAGCCGCAATACGCCAACGAGAGCGAGCCGTGCATGACGGACTGCATTCCCGGGAAGGCGAAGATCACGATGCATGCGGCCGTGCTCGACGTGACGCCGGAGGCCAATGCCGACAAGAAGGACGAGGCGCCGGCGGCGGGTATCGAATAGGACATCCTCGCAACAGGGAGCCTGAAATCCGGCCTTGCACCGGCGATGCGCCGTCTGGCCCACCCACGAAGGGCGCTTGTCGTCCAAGTGGGGGGATTGGTCGCCCTCCGACCGCACAAACGGCAATTCGCCGGAAAAGGCATACCCTCCCTCGATTTCAGGCTGCTTGTGAGCCGGATCCGGATCGTCTTTGGCGACCTGGATCCGGCTCGCAATCTTTTGAAGGGGGCGTGCCCGGTTCCGGAACAGGGACGCGGGATCGTGTGGTAGAGATCCGGCGAACAGACGCAATGATGTCCAAAGGTCCCTGGGGAGGCGCAAGACCGTCTCGCCTTCGTGCCGGCGACGCTTGCGCTCCAGCCATTCCCGTTGCCACACCCGTCCCAAGGATCTCCCGATGCCGGACTTTCCCTATCGAACCGCACTGATCGTCGGCGCCGGGCCAGGCATCAGCGCCTCGCTGGCCCGCGAACTGACGTCGCTTGGCATGGCGGTCGGTCTTGTGGCGCGCAATGTCGACAAGCTTGCAGGCCTTGCCGAGGAAACCGGGGCGCATCGCTTTGCCGCGGATGCCTCCGATCCGGCGTCGGTCGAAGGCCTCTTCGATGCCGTCGGGAAGGAGATCGGCGATCCGGATGTCGTGATCTACAACGCCAGTGCCCGCGCGCGCGGCCCCCTTGCCGAACTCGACCCGGTCGAGGTCCAAAAGGCCCTTGCCGTGACGGCCTATGGCGCGTTCCTCGTCGCCCATCATGCCGCGCGGCGCATGCTGCCCCGGGGGCATGGGGCGATCCTGTTCACGGGCGCGACGGCCGGCATCAAGGGCTTTGCCGGTTCCGCGCCCTTCGCGATGGGCAAGTTCGCACTGAGGGGCCTTGCCCAGAGCGCCGCCCGGGAGCTTGGCCCCAAGGGTATCCATGTCGCGCATGTGGTCATCGACGGGGGCGTACGGTCCGAGGCGCGCCCCGAACCCACCGACACGCCCGACAGCATGCTCTCGCCCGACGCCATCGCGCGAAGCTATGTCAGCGTTCTTCGCCAGGAGCGCAGCGCGTGGTCGTTCGAGATCGATCTCAGGCCCTGGGTCGAGCGCTTCTGACCGGCGACGGGCGCCCCGCCGATCCGCTGTGGAAAGCCGCCGAAACCGCTTCGGCGGCTTTGATTTGAAAGCGGATCATCGAGCCAAGGTCGCGGACCCACTCTCGAAATCGTGTTGGGGCCGTTTCCGATTAAGCATGCGTTCGAGGTTGCATCGGCGTCGTAATATGTTTTCTCTGCGGACATCTATCCCAAGATTGGAGTGCCGCAATGACGGATACGTCCGAATATACCCCGCCGAAGGTCTGGACCTGGGAGGCCCCGAGCGGAGGCGCCTTTGCCAGCATCAACCGTCCGATCGCCGGGCCGACGCATGAAAAGGACCTGCCGGTCGGCAAGCACCCGCTCCAGCTCTATTCGCTGGCAACGCCGAATGGCCAGAAGGTCACCATCATGCTGGAGGAGCTCCTCGCCAAGGGGCACAAAGGCGCGGAATACGATGCCTGGCTGATCAAGATCGGCGACGGCGAGCAGTTCAGCAGCGGCTTCGTCGAGGTCAACCCGAACTCCAAGATCCCGGCGCTCATGGACCGCTCCGGCCCGAAGCCGATCCGCGTTTTTGAGTCCGGCGCGATCCTGATGCACCTTGCGGAGAAGTTCGGCGAGTTCCTGCCGACCGACGTTGCCGCGCGTGCCGAGTGTCTCTCCTGGCTGTTCTGGCAGATGGGCAGCGCGCCCTATCTCGGCGGCGGCTTCGGGCACTTCTACACCTATGCGCCGGTGAAGATCGAATACGCCATCAACCGCTTCGCGATGGAGACCAAGCGCCAGCTCGATGTTCTCGACCGGCGTCTGGCCGAGAGCGAATATCTTGGCGGCGACGACTATACGATCGCGGATATCGCCGTGTTCCCGTGGTACGGCGGCCTGGTCAAGGGCTGGCAGTATGGCGCGGCGGAGTTCCTGTCGGTCCAGGACTACAAGAACGTCCAGCGCTGGGCGGACACGATCCTGGAGCGCCCCGCCGTGCGGCGCGGTCGCATGGTCAACCGGATGTCGGGCGAGCTCTCCGAACAGCTGCGCGAGCGGCACGATGCCGGCGACTTCGAGACGAAGACGCAGGACAAGCTCGAGTCGGCATCCTGACGACAGTTTCGGCCCCGGCATGGATGACCCATGCCGGGGCCGCTTTCGCTCTTCGGAGCGTGCAGGACTTGGGCGGGCTTTGCGGTGCGCGCAGGCGGTCTCCCGGTAGCCGTTTCCTGCCGCCGAACTCGCGCGGCCGGCCAGAGATCCCGAGGCCGGAGACGGGGCCTTTCCGTGTCGCGCTGCGGCCTGGCGAGGCTGCCGCGAACCGCGGCGGAGAGCCCCGGCGACGCTCACAGAAATTTTTGTACTCATGACCAAATGTAGCAACGACATAACACGCAGCTACGTAGATACTCTGATATAATCGATTTAAGTTGAGGCGGATCAGGCGGGCCATTCGCTCGCACGGAGAGGGTGGACAGCCTTCGACGGGCTGAACCAACGCCTTGCCCGGCCATAAGAAAAAAGGGAGGTGCGGGAAAATCGATGGTGGAGTTCTTTTCGAAATCGAGTGAACCGAGGCGCGAGGATGCGCATATGCGCCGGGTTCTGGAACAGAACCGTTCAACGATCACGCGGCTTGCCGACCAGTTCAGCAACGGCGCCTATTCGGCCTCGAAGCAGCCGCGCGAGGAACCGAAGGCTGAGGGCCTGATCATTCACGCCCTCTCCGGCCCGGTCCGCTCCGACGTCGCCGAACCGCATGTTCGCGTCAGCGTCAACGGGCGCGTCATCGTGATGGACCTTTCCAGCGGGAGGCAGCTTCATCATCTTGGTGAAATCCGCAGGATCGACGGCGAACGCCGCTTCCGCCTCGCGACCCGCGAGAACGGCTTCTTCAGTCCCGTCGACGGCGACATCTCCGGCGCTCTGGCCGATCTGGACGATTGCCGGATCACGCCGGACTTCCCGGAGCCAAGGTTCGTCGAGGAAATCGGCCAACGCCTTGGATACGGCGGGCCGGCGGAGTGAGCGCCCGCCGATCTTGGTGACGACGGCGTGCCGAATGGCACGACGCGGCCGGAGCCGCAGGAGCGCCGAAGACGTGACGCGTGAACTGGATCGATTTCATGGCACGGACGACGAGAGACAGTTTTCCCCCCGGCGAGCATGAGGATGCCGCGCATCTGCATCGTGTGCTGCCCTCCCAACTCGACCGCGAACCACAGCATTTCCAACTGGATGAAGTCGCCTACGACGATCGACGAACGATGCGGGCCTGGGAAGATTTTCTGACCTGCGGCCGCGAAATCAAGACTGATACCCTCGTCCGGCGAACCATCCAGGATTCGTGGAGCCGAAGCGCGTCGGGCGGCATCGATGCCAACGGAACCGAAGCGCCGGTTTGCGGCGACGATAGCGAGATCGAGCGTCTGACGCTGGCCAATGCCGAACTTCTCTCTGCGGCGCGGCGTCCCTTCAGCACCATCGGACGGATGCTGGACGGAACGGGGGCGATGCTGGTTCTGGCCGATCAGGATGGCGTCATGATCG
Organism: Hartmannibacter diazotrophicus; assembly: GCF_900231165.1. GTDB lineage: Bacteria > Pseudomonadota > Alphaproteobacteria > Rhizobiales > Pleomorphomonadaceae > Hartmannibacter > Hartmannibacter diazotrophicus. The sequence continues at coordinate 4,200,323 of NZ_LT960614.1, read as the reverse complement.
ATGCCGTCGGCGACCGCAAGATCCTGCACGACGGCCGGGACATCAATCTGGCGATCGGCGGCAAGTGGAACGAGGACGCGGTCGGAACCAACGGGATCGGGACGGCGCTGTGGACGGGCGAGCCGGTCGTGGTTCACGCCGCCGAGCATTTCTGCGCCGGCATCAAGTCATGGACCTGCGCGGGCGCACCGATCCGCGATCCGTTCGACGGCAGCATCATGGGCGTCGTCGATCTGTCCGGCCATCCCTCCATCTTCAAGCCGCACAATGTCGCTCTGGTAATGGCCACGGCCCGCGAGATCGAGAAGATCCTCGACGACAATCAGAAGGACGAGAGAAGCCGCCTTCTGGAGGCGTTCATCAACCTCGCGCCGCGCTACGAAGGGGCCGACGGGCTGATGATCCTCAACGAGCGTGGCCGCATCGTCTACAGCAACAATGTCTCCAGGCGGCTGATGGAGGAAATCGCCCTCAGTCCTTTCGAGGACGGCGAAATCCTGCCGGAACTCGATATCAAGCGCATCGAGCGGGCCTACGGGGCTCTGGACGGCGCGGCCCGACCAGGGCTCGATCTTCATCTCAACCAGCTTGCGCTCGATGACGGCCGACGCGGGATGGCGCTGGTGTTTCCGGCGGCGGGCAAGGGGCGGAAATCGTCCGCCCCGGTTGCCTTCCCCGCTCCGTCGCGTCTTGCCAGACCCGCCGGCGGGCCCAACATCGTCGGCCAGAGCCCGGCACTGCTGGAGGCGGTCGATCAGGCGTTGAGCGTTGCCGCCTCGCCCGCGACCACGTCCCTGCTGATCGAGGGAGAGACCGGGGTCGGCAAGGAATTGTTCGCGCGGCTGGTTCACGAAGGCGGCGGGGCGTCGGCGAAGGGGGCCTTCGTGGCGCTCAACTGCGGGGCCGTCACCAAGGAACTCTTCGGCAGCGAGCTCTTCGGCCATGCGGCGGGTGCCTACACGGGCGCCTCGCGCGAGGGCCGGGCGGGCGTCTTCGAGCAGGCGGAGGGCGGAACCCTCAGTCTCGACGAGATCGGCGAAATGCCGCTCGATATCCAGCCCTTCCTGCTGCGGGTGCTGGAAGAGCGGGTCGTTCGCCGCATCGGCGAGGCGAGGAACCGGCCGGTGAATGTCCGGCTGATCGCCTCGACCAACCGGGATCTGCGGGCCGAGAGCGATGCGGGCCGGTTCCGGCGCGACCTCTACTACCGGATCAGCGCGGTTTCCATCCGCGTGCCGGCTCTCAGGGACCGTGCCGAGGACGTGCCGCTGCTCGTCGATCACTTCAATCGCAGGTTCGCCGGGTCGGCGGGCTGCGATCCGCTCATGTTTTCCGGCGCGGCGCTTGATTGTCTCATGGCCTATCGCTGGCCGGGCAACGTTCGCGAATTGCGCAACCTCGTCGATCGTCTGCATGTGCTCGCAAGGACGCGGCATATCGATGTTGGCGACCTGCCGCCGGAGATCCAGTCGCCTTCGACCCTGACGCCGCCGTCACCCGGCTGCGGGACAGTGGGAGACAGCGCGGTGCCGTGTCTTGCAAGCTTCGCGGACGCCGAGCGTGAGGCGCTGCGCCAGGCGCTCAGCGCGGAGGAGGGCAACCTCAGCAGGGTGGCCCGAAGGCTCGGGATCTCCCGCCCGACGCTCTACCGCAAGCTTCATCAATACGGAATTTCAAGGCAGTTCGTGTGAACGAAGAGGCCTCGCCGGCCTTACTGCCGGTGACGACCGATAGAAGAAAGCCCCGCCGGACGACTGTTCGGCGGGGCTTTCTCTTGTGTGCAGCCGTTTCAGTTCGGGGACGCCATCCGGCGTCAGGCGGGAAGTTGCCGCAAATGCCGCACGGGGCGGCCGGGTGTCACGGACGCGGCGGCATGGGCAATGGCGTTGGCGTCAAGCCCATAGTGGTGGAAGAGATCGCCGAGATTGCCGGACTGGCCGAAATGTTCGACGCCAAGCGGCTTGACCCGCTGCCCGAGCACGGAGCCGAGCCACGACAGCGTCGTTGGATGGCCGTCGACGACCGTCACGAGGCCGCAATCGCGCGGCACCTCGCCGAGCAGGCGCTCGATATGGCTTCGGGCATCGAGGCGCCCACGTTGGCGGGCCCGTTCGGCCGCGTGCCACCCTGCCGAGAGCCGATCCGCCGAAGTGACGGCGAGCACGGCGACGCCGCGCCGGTCCTCCGCCAGAAGACCTGCTGCCGCGATCGCTTCCGGCGCGACAACGCCCTGATAGGCGATCACTACCTCGCAGGACGGTTCCGGGCGTCGCAGCCAGTAGGCACCGTCGACGATGTCGCGGGAAAGCGCCGGCGTCATCTCGCGTGCCGGCTGGTCGATACTCCGCGTTGACAGGCGAAGGTAGACCGAGCCGCCGGTCTCGTCGCGCAGCCATGTGCGTTCGTCCGCATCGCCGTCGCCGTCGCGCTGGACATAGTCGAAGGCGAAGCGAAGAATTTCAGCGAGTTCGTCGACGAAGGCCGGCTCGAAGGCGGCAAGACCGTCCTGCGCGATGCCGATCAAGGGCGTCGAGATCGACTGGTGGGCGCCGCCCTCCGGCGCGAGCGCGAGGCCCGATGGGGTCGCGACCAGAATGAACCGGGCATCTTGATAGCAGGCATAGTTGAGCGCATCGAGACCGCGGCAGATGAAGGGATCGTAGAGCGTGCCGATGGGAATCAGCCGCTCGCCGAAGAGCGAATGGGACAGCCCGAGCGCCGACAGCATGAGGAAGAGGTTCATCTCGGCGATGCCGAGTTCCATGTGCTGGCCCGACTTTGAAAACTCCCATGTGAAGGTGGAGGGGATCTTCTCGTTGCGGAACACGTCCGCCATCTCGTCTCGGGCGAACAGCCCGCGCCGGTTGACCCATGGACCGAGATTGGTGGAGACGGTGACATCCGGCGATGTCGTCACGATCCTGTCGGCGAGTGGACCGCTGGATCTTGCCAGCTCGTTCAGGATGAGGCCGAAGCCGGCCTGCGTCGACATTTCGGCCTGATGCGGCAGGGCGAGGTGTTCGGGGACGTCGATCGGGGACGCACCGTAGCGCCGCGATCCTTCGGCATTGAAGGGAACGTCCTTCAGGAAAGCGCGAAGCTTTGCCGGCTCGACGTCGAGCCCGGCAAAGGGCTCCCACTCGGTGCCGTCCGCGATCCCCATCCTGGCCTTGAATTCGGCCATGTGGGCCGTCGTCATCAGGCCGGCGTGATTGTCCTTGTGGCCGGCAAACGGCAGGCCATAGCCCTTGATCGTGTAGGTGATGAAGACCACCGGCCGGTCGTGGTCGATCTTGCCGAAGGCCTCCATCAGCGTCGGCAGGTCGTGACCCGCCAGGTTGGTCATCAGGCGGGCAAGGTCTTCGTCCGAGCGGCTTTCGATGAGCTTGGTGACTGGCCCCTGGTCGCCGATGGCGTCGAGGAGTGCGCGCCGCCAGGCCGCGCCGCCCTGGAAGGTGAGGGCCGAATAGCGCTGGTTCGGGCAGCTGTCGATGAAGTCGCGCAGCTTCTCGCCGCCGGGCTCCTTGAAGGCCTCCTCCAGCAGCCGGCCATATTTCAGAACGACGACCTCCCAGCCGAAGCCGGAAAAGAGCGCCTCGAAACGCTGGTAGAGCCCTTCGCGCACGACCGCATCGAGGCTCTGGCGGTTGTAGTCGACGATCCACCAGCAATTGCGCAGGCCCTGCTTCCAGCCCTCCAGCAGCGCCTCGAAGATGTTGCCCTCGTCCATCTCCGCGTCGCCGACGAGGGCGATCATGCGTCCCTCGGGCCGATCCGCGTTCCAGCCATGGGCCTTCACATAGTCCTGCGCGAGGCTGGCAAAGAGGGTCTGGGCAACGCCGAGGCCGACCGAGCCGGTCGAAAAATCGACGTCGTCGGTGTCCTTGGTGCGGGACGGGTAGGACTGCGCGCCCTTGAAGGCCCGGAAGTCCTTGAGCTTTTCCAGCGTCTGGTTGCCGAGCAGATACTGGATCGCATGGAAGACCGGGCTTGCATGCGGCTTGACGGCGACGCGATCCTGCGGCCTCAAGACGGAAAAATAGAGCGCCGTCATGATCGAGACGAGCGAGGCGGAGGAGGCCTGATGGCCGCCGACCTTGAGACCATCTTCATTGTGGCGCAGGTGGTTGGCGTTGTGGATCATCCATGTGGAGAGCCACAGCAGCTTCTTTTCCAGCGCCTTCAGGCACGCCAGCCGTTCTTCGTCCGTCATGTCATACTCCCCGTTGAGGCTCTTGCCGGCCCTTTGGTCAATATAGTCGATTATCCGGCGGTCCGCTGCGAATTTGCCGGCGAACGCCAAGGGTCCGTTGCCATCGAGGCGGCGTGCGCACGACCGAAGCCGGTGACACAGACGCCAACCATTCGTCCTTCAGTGCCCGGACTTCCGGTCGCTTGCGGCCTTCTCGCCGCCGATGCGGTTTTCGGCGATCCAGCGGGCCCCGAGGACGAGCGCGCCCATGCTGAAGTCCTTGCCGTGGCGCGCCACCATTTCCTCGGAGAGTTCGGCAAGACGCCGGAAAAAGTCGTCCTTGCTGCGGTCTTCCTCGCTGAGCTCGATTTTTTCTGCCTGGGACATGGTGTCGGTTCCTCTCCTGTTGGTGGCGGGCCGAATGCCGGCTCGCGGAAAATCGAAAAAGCTGGAGCGCCGCTTCATGGATGTGCGGGAGCGTTCCAGAAAGCCAGCGACTGCCTTCATCCGTGGCTATTTGAACATCTGCGGCGGAAGGCCGATCAGGGCCGCCGTGCCGTCGCCTGAGCCGACAGCGAGATGCCTGCCGTCGGGCGACCATGCGAGGGCAGTCACGTCTGCGCCGGATGGCCGGAGGAGGAGTTCGTCGCCGAGGCCAACCTGGGCGACGACGATCTGGCCGTTCTCATAGGCCGCGGCGACGAGCTTGCGTTTCGGGTGGGCTGCGACCCGCTCGACGGCGACGAGGCCGCGTCGTCCGGTTTCGAGCGCTCCGGCCCTGCTGTCGCCGAGGGGAGCGGCCTCCATCGACCAGGCGGCGATCCGGAACGCACCGGAGGCGACGAGGGTGTTTGCCGGATGGCTGAAGACGGCGGTCTGCACCGCTGCCGGAAACCCGTCAATCACTGTCGAAGACCGCTGCTTGAGATCGATGAGGCAGACGCCAGCGTCCTGCTGCGGACAGGCCGCCCAGCGGCCATCGCTGCTCCAGGCGACGGCGGCCGGAGAGCGGGCAAGCGGCACGACGAGATCCTGTTCCGGCTCGCCCGCGACGACGGAGATCGTCAGGGCTTCGCCGTCGGCCATCGCCAGTTGCCGCCCGTCTGGCGACAAGGACAGAAGGCTGACCCTGCTTCCGCTCCCGACCTTGCGAAGCGCCGGTGTCTGGAGGTCGATCGTCATCAGGATCGCCGATCCGTCGCTGGCGACGGTCATGCCCGTGCGGGCGTTGTGATCGAGGGCGACGACCGGCGAGGGGAACGTGAGCGACGTTTCCTCGATCTCACCGTTGGCCGCGAGTTTCAGAATCTGGCCGGCGTCGGTACCGACAAGAAACTCGTTGCGGCTGAAAGGAGCCATGGGTGGAGCGCCTTCGCCCAGCGATGCGATTTCGATCATCGCGGCCGGAGGTGCGGAGCGGGGCCGGATCGTTGCCCGGCCGACGTCGGCGCTCATGCGGATCCGGGTTTCGGGCGCTTCCTCGTCGGCGGTCTGTGCGATCGCCAAGGCTCCATCATCGAGGGCGAAGAGAGCCGCGGTCCCGTCCGCGGAAAAGCAGGTCGACGCAATGCCTGCCTTGCAGGTCCAGTTGCGCGACAGAAGGTCGTAGAGCGTGACGTTGGGCATTGCTTGCTGGTTCATGGTCGCGGTCTCCCCCGGACGTTGCCGGACTTGGTCAGATCAGCAAGGCCAGTTGCCTGTCGAGTTCGGCAACAAGGTCCTCCAGGGCCTCGATGCGCCTTGCGCACTCCGCCAGGGCGGCCTCGGCCTCGGCCAATCCGATCTCGGTCTCTCGTTGTTCGTTGTCTGAATTCTGCGTCGCGTCATCCATTGAAAGGCGAAGCAACTCCATCTGTAGTCCGCAGATATTCTGATTTATCTTCAATGCCTCTGCATTCGCTCCGGAGATATCGGAAACCAGAATGAGGCGTATTTGAAGTAATTCGACATGCCTTGATTTCTGATTCATTTTGATGTCTCTCCTGAAAATCGAGAAAGACAATCGTCATGATCGCGGCTGACGCGAGATTTATTTCGAATTGGAATAACGTTCCGGCTGCTGATCCGGGTGACGACCGATGTGAAACTGGAGAAGCTTGCGATGTCCGATGCGTTCGACGACCGGTTCTTCAAGGTGCTGCACGAGGTGGCGGCACGGCATCTCCCCCCGGCGGATCCCTGCCTTTCAGCTCTCGATGGAGCGCTGAACGCGGACGATCCGGAGGCACGCCTTGCCGCCCGGGAAGCGCTGAACGCACTCGAGGCAACCGTTCGCGACCAAATCCTCATGGAAACGCACAGGACGCTGGCCATGGACGCGGCGTCGATCCTGGCGCAGTGGACGGCGCCGGCTGGCTCCCGGCATTGATGATCCCCGGCGGTCATCGCCTGCCTCCCTTGTCTGGCGGCCGGTAGGCGTCCAGCTTGCTTTCGAGCTGCGGCAACTGCTCGCGAAACTGCTCCTCGGCGGTGTCGATGTGCCGGCGGAGCTGGTCCCAGATATCGACGCGAAGCAGCGACGTCGTATCGCCCAGCAGGCGCTCCATCTCTTCAACCCGGAATTGATGCGACAGCGAGACGCCGGCAAAGACGAAATCGCGCATCATCAGCGCGTGGGTCTCGGCAAAACCTCCGATCAGGGGGTGGGTGTCGCCGTCGATCCCCTGCTCGGCCAGCCGCGCCAGAATGAATCTCTGGAAGTGACCCTGGAGCTGATGCTGGCTTTCGCCGAGGAACTTCATGACGAAGACGAGATCCCGGGCCATGAGGCGCGCCAGCCTGGCGGCGACGTCGTCACGGTCGGCAACGGGAGACCAAAAGGGGTCATCGGAACGGGGATCTTCTTTTGGCATGGGTTCGATGCCGGATCTTCGATTGGCGCAAACGGCTTTGAACTGCGCATGAATAAGGAGTGTCGCCAAGTATGTCGCGCGCCCTGCTCGATGGTCAATAGAAATACTGATGTGTGTAACGTAAAAATCCTTATTTTACATTTGTAATGCTTGAGTGTAACAAAACTTTACATAGTTACATATACGGATGATTGCCAGTTTATATTTGGAATAATTTGTCTTTTTGAATCAATGTTCTTTTCGTTTGGCACGGGCCTTGCTCCTTTGGTCGGCATAACAAGAAGCCATCGCAAGGACAGAGCCGCTCTCAATGCCGGCCTGTCGGGCAGGGCGGTCAGCGCTGCCGAAGCGGTGTCACAAGAACGAAGGGATGGGAGGAGCAACGCTCGCGAGCGCGTTTTCATCCGAAGAACCGCTGCCGCGCGCCTTTGATGGCGGCGGCCAGCCAAGTGACCGGGCGGAACGGACGCGACATCTCCTTGAGCACCTTTGCCGAAGTCGATTGACCTGTCGTCCGGATCAGGGCGCGTCACCGCGTGTCCCGGACGCACGGCAATCAGCACCTTGCGGTAGCAAAGACCGCTTCACGTGGGCCAGAGGCCCTCGACCCAAAACCTTTCAAGGGGAGGTTTGATTCATGTCGTCCTTGACACTGAACAAGATCACCTCGCAGCGCGGCATTTCCGTTGGCGAGGCAACCAAGAAGATTTCCGATCTCGGCTGGAACCCGAGCTACGTCCAGGAAGCGATGACGTTTCCGACCGACTACAAGATCGCGAAGGCACCGCGCGACCCGATGAAGCAGGTGCTGAGGTCCTATTTCCCCATGCAGGAGGAAAAGGACAACCGGGTTTACGGCGCGCTCGATGCCGCTCTTCGCGGCGACATGTTCCGCAATGTGGAGCCGCGCTGGGTGGAGTGGATGAAGCTGTTCCTGGCGATCATTCCCTTCCCCGAGATCTCGGCCGCCCGCTCCATGGCCATGGTCGCACGCCTCGCGCCCGGTGAGGATCTGAGAACCGGCTTCACCATGCAGATGGTCGACGAGTTCCGCCATTCCACGATTCAGATGAACCTGAAGAAGTGGTACATGGAGAACTACATCGATCCGGCCGGCTTCGACATCACCGAGGAAGCCTTCGGCAAGTGCTACGCGACCACCATCGGTCGCCAGTTCGGCGAAGGGTTCATCACCGGCGACACCATGACCGCCGCCTGCATGTACCTGACGGTCGTTGCCGAAACCGCCTTCACCAACACGCTCTTCGTGGCGATGCCTTCGGAAGCGGCCCGCAACGGCGACTATGCGCTGCCGACCGTCTTCCTATCGGTCCAGTCCGACGAGAGCCGCCACATCGGCAACGGCCACTCGCTGCTGATGGCTGCCCTCAAGGAGCCGGAGAACCACCTGCTGCTGGAGCGCGACCTGCGCTACGCCTTCTGGCAGAACCACGCCATCGTCGACGCGGCGATCGGCACCTTCATCGAATACGGCACCACCAACCGCGACAAGAACAAGGAGTCCTACGCGGAGATGTGGCATCGCTGGATCTTCGAGGACTACTACCGGACCTACATGCTGCCGCTGGAAAAATACGGCATCAAGATCCACCACGACGACGTCCACGAGGCCTGGAACCGGATCACCAAGAAGAACTACGTCCACAAGGTGGCACAGTTCTTCGCCGTCGGCTGGCCGGTGAATTTCTGGCGCATCGAGGCCCAGACCGACCGCGACTTCGAGTGGTTCGAATCGAAGTACCCGGGCTGGTACGCGGAGTTCGGCGACTTCTGGAAGTGGTATGACAAGCTGAGCCACAAGGGCCAGAAGCCGATCACCTTCGCCGAGGAGACGGGCTACGTCTATCCGCATCGCTGCTGGTCGTGCCTGGTGCCCTGCCTCATCCGCCAGGACATGGTGGTCGACGAGATCGACGGGCAACTGCACACCTTCGCCCACGAGCTCGACCGCTGGACTGCCGTCGAGGCCTTCTCGGACGAGTATCAGGGCCGCCCGACGCCTGCGATGGGCCGCTTCAGCGGCAAGCGCGAGTGGGAGACGCTCTACCACGGCTGGGATCTGGCGGATGCCATCAAGGATCTCAACTTCGTGCGCTCCGACGGCAAGACGCTGGTGCCGCAGCCACACCTGCGCTTCGACGACAAGGAAATGTGGACCCTCGACGACGTGCGCGGCTACACGCTCCAGTCGCCGCTCACGCTGCTCCGGCAGATGAGCCCGGCGGATCGCGAAAAGCACATCGCCGAATATCGCGCCGGGTTCACCATCAATCCCTGCAACTGACGTCCCAGTCGTGCGGAGGCCGCTTCCAGCGGCCTCCGCCACCGACGGAGACATTCGCCGGCGCGGTCCGTCAGGACCGCGAATGGCGGAGCTTTGGGGAGACCAAGCTCATGAGTTCAACCCATACCGTGCGCCTGGAGCCGGTGGGCGTGGAATTCGAGGTCGAGGAAGGCGAAACGGTGCTCAACGCCGCCTTCCGGCAAGGCATATCCCTGCCGCACGGATGCAAGGAGGGCCAGTGTTCGGCCTGCAAATGCATCCTCAATGACGGCGACACGGAAATGCTGCGCTACTCGACCTTCGCGCTCAACGACATGGAGAAGGACAGCGGTCACATCCTTCTCTGCCGGACGCTCGCCTACTCGGACATCGAGGTCGACCTCCTCAACTATGACGAGGAGGTCCTGTCGAAATCCATCGCCGTCAGGACGTTCAGCGGCCGGATTTCGAGGATCGAACATCTCACCCACGACATTCGCGGGATCGGGATCGCACTGGACTCGCCGATAAAATTCTGGGCGGGGCAATATGTCGACATCACGGTCACCACGGAAGAAGGGGAGACGATTACGCGCTCGTTCTCCATGGCAAATACGCCGGACGAAACCGAAGAACTCGCCTTCATCATCAAGAAATACCCCGAAGGCCGGTTCTCCGGAGAGCTCGACAGTGGAGGCATCCGCATCGGAGCCGCCGTCACCGTCACCGGACCCTACGGCACCTGCTTCCGGCGGGAGGGCCGGGAGGGACCCCTGATCCTGGTGGGCGCCGGTTCCGGCATGTCGCCGATCTGGTCGATCCTCAACGATCACCTGAAGAGCGGCGAGGCGCGCGACGTCTACTTCTTCTACGGAGCGCGAACGCAGGCCGACCTCTTCTATCTGGACCGGATCGGCGCGCTCACGGCGGCCCACCCCGAAGTCCGCTTCATCCCCGTTCTCTCCCATGCGGACGAGGACGCGGACTGGACCGGCGAGAGGGGCTTCGTCCACCAGAGCGTGGATGCCGTGCTCAAGGACCTCGACGTCGACGGGGAGGGCGATGTCTACGCGTGCGGCCCGCCGCCGATGATCGATGCCCTGCAGCCGGTGCTCTTCATGAACGGCTTCGACGTCGAGCGCGTCTTCTTCGACCGCTTCACCACCTCATCGGCTCCGGCCGCGGAGCCCACGTCCTCGATGCAGGCCGCCGCGCAATAGCGCGCCGGACCGAACGCCAGCAACAACCCACGATCAAAATCAAAATCGAGATCACTAGGGAGTGAAAACCATGCCAGCCATGTCGAGTTCCGTCGGTTCGGGAGCGGCCGGTGCCGCCATCTTCGCCGATTCTGACAGCCGCAAATACCGCTACTACGAGCCGCGCGGCCGTGCTGCGACGCACTACGAGGACGTCACGGTCGACGTCCAGCCCGATCCGGAGCGCTACCTGATCCAGAACTGGATCATCAGCTTCGCCAACGGCAAGGGCGCCTATATCAAGGACAACACGGCCGCCAAGAGCTCGAACTGGCACGCCTTCCGCGCTCCCGACCAGGAGTGGGAGCGCACGCACTACCAGCGCCAGTCGAAGATCGAAACGATGGTGCAGAGCGTCATCTCCAACGGCCGCAAATACGGTGCGGCGAAGGCCTTCGACAAGGCTTGGCTCAAGATCCTGCAGACGCATCTCGGCGCCTGGAAGCATGCGGAGTTCGGCCTCGGCACGTCGCTGATGCAGGCGCAGCGCTACGGCTACACCCAGATGATCAACAACGCGACGCTGACCAACTCGTCCTACAAGCTGCGTCTCGCCCAGGACATCACCCTCTATCTCGCTGAGATCGGCATGGACATCGCGGGCTGGGACGACACGCTCGGCAAGACCGCGTGGCTGGAAGACGGCGTCTGGCAGGGCACCCGCGAGGCGGTCGAGACCATCATGGGCACGACCGACTATCTGGAGCAGTATTTCGCCATCAACATCGTGTTCGAGCCGCTGGTGGGCGAACTCTTCCGCTCCGGCTTCCTGATGCAGGCGGGCGCGGCCAACAGCGACTTCATGACGCCGGCCGTGATTTCGGCGGCCGAGGCCGACTACGAGCGCAACCTCGCCAACACCATCGACCTCATGTACCTGCTGGCCCACGACGAGCAGCACGGGGCCCACAACGTGGCGCTCTTCAAGAGCTGGATCGCCAGGCACAGGGCGCTCGCCGACAAGGCCGCGCAGAACCTGCAGCCGATCTGGTCCATGCCGCATTCCAAGCCCGTGTCCTTTGAGGACATGCGCGCGGTCTCGCACGAGCGCTTCAACAAGATCCTCGGCGAACTCGGCATTTGATCCTCCTCCCGAGGCGTCCAAGTCCCGTCCGGGCCGGCCGGAAGCCGGCCTCCACAGTCCGGCCATGGCGGCCCGGACGGGCGCGGAGCTTCGGGGAACGCAGTCAGACCCTCTCGCTCATTCCAGGAGTTGAAATCATGTCCACTGCCGCTCGCGATTCCAGTCACGCGAACATCTTCAAGTCGATGAAGGACATCACCTTCGAACAGACCATTTCCGATCAGTGCGGGGTCACCATGAGCGACTCCGTCGAGGCGCGCGCCATCGCGGAATTCATGTCCCGCAAGGAGGGCGTCACCGTCACCTACCAGCCTGCGCTGATCCGCATCGACGGCCACGGCAAGCTGATCTTCGAGATGGACGCGATCAGCGAATATCTCGGCCGCGAGATGACCGCGGAGATGTTCGAGGTCAACACCTCCACCCACTACGGCCGCATGGTCCGCGTCGACGACAACACCGTGATCCTGTTCGGGAACATGGACGAGGTCATGGAATACATCTGACCTCGCCGCGCGATCGGCCGCCCGCCGGCAAGGTCCGGCGAGCGGCCTCACGAGAAAGGCGCCGATGAAGGGCGCCCCCGAAAATACCCTCGAAACAGACCCTTGAGACAAGGGGAGGACCCAAGATGTTCGTGACACCGGAAGGCAAGGAAATCTTCATCGTCGATGGCCACACCCACTTCTGGGACGGCAGCCCGGCGAACCAGAAAAACATCCACGGCAAGCAGTTCATCGACTGCTTCTATGCCTACCACGCCAACCTCAGCCCCAAGGAAGAGCTCTGGCCGAAGGAGAAGTTCGAGAAGTATTCGGCCGACGATCTCTACCGGGATCTCTTTGTCGACGGACCGGACGACGTCGCCATCATCCAGACGACGGTGCTCGGCGACTTCTACAAGACGGGCTTTGGCTGCGTGAAGCGGTCGCATGACCTTGCCTCCCGCCATCCCGACCGCTTCATCGTCAACGGTGCCTTCGATCCGCGCGACGGCGAGAAGGCGCTGGAGTGGATCCACGAGATGAAGGAGACCTACAACATCACCGGCGTGAAGATGTACACCGCCGAGTGGAACGGGGCCTCCAAGGGTTGGAAGCTGAACGACCCCGACGCCTACAAGTGCTTCGAGCTCTGCGACAAGCTGGGCAT